>CALVCB010000060.1 GCA_944325965.1 uncultured Bacteroidales bacterium | reverse complement strand
GAAGTGTCAGTCTTCGCCTTCGGAAGTGGAAGGGTTGTTGAGCAGGGCCTCCAGGATGGAGAATACGTCCGGCCTGCTCCCTTCGGAGACCCTTATGCCCGTGATCTCCGGGTCGGGGTGCCCCAGCGGATAGTATGCGATGTCCTGGAGGAGCAGCTGGGCATCCACGTAGTCGTAGTCGCTGTCCAGAATCTGGACTATGACACCGGGGGTCTCCCCGAAAAGTATCCTGATGCGGTCCTGCTCATTGTATGCCGCCTCTATGCCTTTGATGTCAATGCTGCATCCTGTTCTTCCGCACATCCTGTCCGCAGCCGCGGCAAGTCCACCTTCCGATACCGTAGTCCCGCTGATTACCACACCGTCCTCGATGAGTTCCTTGAGCACTTCGAAACAGTCTATGAAATAGTCGGGATCCTTGATTTCCGGGGCATTGTCCCCGTTGCTGCCGATTTTTCTGGACAGAAGGGACCCGCCGAGCTTGAACGGACATGTGTCGAACGGTATGTATATCAGCCAGCTTTTCTTTTCCGGCACGAGGTATTCCGGACATTGCCTCTCTGACGGCATCTCCTGCTCTGAACAGACTGTGTCGCGGCATTCTATGAAAGTCCGTTCCTCTCCGTCCTCCATCTCCTCCCCATCGTCTTCTTCACTTGTTTCCGCCGGCGGTTCAAACCTGGACAGCACGCAGTCCACACCCATCCTGTCTGCTCCTTGCGCGCAGGTGATCGAGTATCCGGACAGCTTTATCCCGAGGTCGAAAAGGTATTCGCTCACGGCTTCGGCCGAGAAATAGAATGCTGCCATGCTCCCTACCGGAGCGCAGTCCCATTCCCATGATATCCTCATGCCAATGTCTTCAAGGGAGAAGTGCCCTTTTTTCCAGAGAGTCCCGATCAGCGCCCTTGCTATCGCCGCCCTTGTGGCGGCTCCTGAGAATTCTGCGGGAAAGCCGCTGTCTCCGCCTGATGCCTTCAGTGCCTCAAGATATGCTGGTATGAGGCCGGGACTGTATTTCACTGTCCCGGGCGCAGGGTCTGCCGGCTCATCGACAATAGGAGGGTATATTTCCCGTGAAGGTGCGGCCGCCGTGCCGTATGGCATGCATTCCCCGAGCATCTGCGCAGGGGTCACCTCCATGCGTATCCCGTCAATGATATATTCTGAGTGAAGGATTGAGTCAATGTCTTTCATCTTTTGAATGATAAACTTCTGTAAAAATAGTTAAATTTGACATCTTTTCAGAGTAGGACCCCTCATTAACTGCAATTTTCATGAAAAATATTACTGAGGACACGGCATTCACGGAGGATGCTTACAGGAGGATGACGGAGAAACTGTTCGTACGGTTCCCGTCTTTCCAGAAGATTGGTTCCGGAGCCTATAAGCCGGGTCTCGGGAGAATGGATTTTTTTGATTCCCTTTCAGGGCATCCGCACAGGAAGTACAGGACCGTGCATGTAGCGGGGACCAACGGCAAGGGGTCGGTGGCAAATATGATTGCCGCTGTCCTCGCGTCCTGCGGAGAGAAGGTGGGCCTCTACACTTCCCCGCATATACTGGATTTCAGGGAACGAATGAGAATCATCGGAGGCGGTCGCCAGGCTTCATGCGTCCCAAGGGAATATGTATGGGACTTCGTAAATAAATGGAGCGGAACGTTCGATCATCTCGAAATGTCGTTCTTTGAGATCACAACGTCGATGGCTTTCAGCTGGTTTGCAGATGAAGGCGTGGATTTCGCTGTGATAGAGACCGGTCTGGGCGGCCGGCTCGACAGCACCAACATCATCACTCCGCAGCTCAGCGTCATCACCAATATCGGGCTGGACCACTGCGACATGCTTGGGGGCACCCTTCCGGAAATCGCTTTCGAGAAAGCAGGCATCATCAAGCCGGGAGTCCCTGTGACGGTAGGGGAGAGTAATCCGGAGACCGACCCTGTCTTCGAACGCAAGGTGCTGTATACCAATCTCCCGTCCCTAGAATTCATGGGGGACAGGGACAGGATAATGTCGCTCCTGACCTTTGCGGACAAGACAGTCCCTCCATTGTGGGACAGACATGAAAGTATCCTGGAGAGGATGGATCTCCGCGGGGAGTACCAGGAGAAGAACCTAAGGACCGTGCTGGCGGCCGTCAGTACGCTGGGGGCCGGAACGGATCCCGAGACCGTTGTTGGCGCCATAATCCATACTGCATCCATTACGGATTTCCACGGAAGATGGGAGACGCTTTCCCTGGACCCCTATATGATATGCGACATCGGTCATAATGCGCATGGCCTCAAATACAACTTCCATCAGCTCAGACGGATGCTCGCTTGCGGGGAATGCTCGTCACTGATAATCGTCTACGGCTCTGTATCGGACAAGGATTATGAATCAGTGTTCCCGCTGATACCGGAGGATGCATCGATAGTCTTCACCAGCGCATCCGGGAAACGGGCCCTTCCTGCTGATGTGCTGAAAGAGAAATATACCGGTTTTTGCATCCGCTCAGGGCGTTCTTCGGACAAGGTTTACAGCGCAGGGTCAGTCAGGGAGGCTCTCGGACTGGCTCTGAGTCTCTATGGGAAATGCGGTGCCCGGGAGAACTCAGGGGCCGGGCCTCTGATCTATATCGGCGGCAGCACTTATGTGGTGGCCGAGGCTGTCGGCATGCTACGGTGCGGAGAGGGGACTGTCACGTATCCGCATGCGGAGCAGTGAAAGGCCTGCGGGACTGAAGTTCCAGGATGGATGCAATACAAATCGGGCAATCCCGTCGTACAGATGTCAAATTATAGTATCTTTACAGATTGTCACATTAATTATGGTGATGGGAAAGGTATTCTACAATGTACTGGCTGCTGCCGTGCTCTCGGCCGCGACCCTTATGTCGATGCCGGTGTCCGGCGCGGAAGCCTTGTCCGGGAAAAGCCGTGAGCGGGACAGCGAAGGGCATGAGCTTGTCCGGCTCTGGAAGGAATTCCGCCTTGCGGAGGAAGATGACCGTCCGGACCTGGAGGCGGAGATGCTCGGGAGGATTATTTCACAGGCGGAGAGACGGCACCTTCCGTGGGATTTCTATGACGGATGGCGGCACTATGAAGATATCTCCCTCTCGAAGGACTGGAAGCGCAGGGCCGAGCTGGATTCTGCAATGTCCGTTGCGGTGGCAGGATTCGACGAGCCTGTGGTGACATATATGATGGAGTCTGAACGCCTGTCAGCACGGGATAGGACATCCTGGGAGGCTGGTTTCCTGGAGCGGAACGCCGGCCGCCTGAAGGCTGCGCGCAACCCGCAGTTTTACAGGACGGGATACAATACCGTGTGGAGCTCATACGGATCCGCACTTCCGGAAACCATAATCGACAATATCTCTGATGATTATGAATATGTCTTGTGGTCTGTGCTCCTGAGGGGCCGCGGAAAGGATGCCTATGCCGTGGAAAGGCTTTCGGAATACCTCGGAGACGCATATCCCAACGGGGCGTATCTGGAATATTATATGGCAAGCGCGGAATCCGGCAGGGACAGGCGCAAGACTGCCCTTGAGGAATTCGCCATGAAGTATAGCGGCCGGGCCGTATCATGCTATGCCGTCCGGGATCTCCTGTCTGATAAGTTCTCAGGGCTGCTTGCGGACAGCGGGACGTCGTCGGATGATTACAGGGCTTTCAGGGACGAGTGTGAGGAATTCGAGAAGATACGCAGCCGTTTCTCTGGTATGGAGAAGCATGTGGCCGGGGACTGCCGTGAGATCGAGGATATTATCAAAACCCTGGATACCAAGTGTATAAGGATAGAAAGCAGTGAGGATTCAGTCTATGTTCTGCTCAGGAATTCTGACGGGTGCCGTATCGAGCTTGTCCGTGGAGAGGGTGGTGAAACGCTTTTTTCGGATAATCTTGAAAACAGCGAGGGAAGCTATTTCCTGTATGATACACTCAGGGTGGACCTGCCAGCACTGGATGACGGAACATACCGGATACGTGCGGTCTCCGGCAAGGAAAAGACAGAGGTAGCCTACAGGCGGTATACGGTTTCCGCCGCCTGCCGGGTGACCGGGGAAGGACTCTCGGTCTATGCCGCATGTATGAAAAGCGGGCGGCCTCTCGGATGTGCGGATGTCGACGTGTTCAGGGGTGACAGTCTCGTGGCTTCTTTCAGGCCCATCGATTTCAGCAATGGTTTCGTGCCTCTTGGCATCAGGCCCGGCACAGATCCTGAGAACAGTCACGGATATTATATGGTGTGCTCATGCCGGGATGGCGGAGGCCGGCTGCGCAGTACTGGGGAAATACCTGTGGACATACGTATGTATGCCGTTCCGGAGCCGCTTCAGGACAAAGTCTCCGCTTCCATATTCAAGGACAGGGCCGCCTTTTCCACCGGGGACACATTACGTTTCAAGGCCGTGCTTTTCAGCGTACCGGGAACCGGTGGCGGGTACAGGACACTTCCTGAGGGTGAGAGCGTGAAGGCCGTGCTTACAGGACCGAGGGGCGAAAAAGTGGATTCGGCTTCATTCCACACCAACTCCTTCGGATCCGTAGCCGGGGCCTTCCATCTTCAGGGAGAGGGCATGAACGGGCGTTATAACATAAGCGTCTGGTGCCGCGGAAAGCAGGCTGCATCGTCGTCTTTCATTGTGGGTGACATTGAGATACCTACCTATGACCTGGAGTTCGACAGCTCCGATACCCTGTATTTCCCGGGGAATACCGTGACTGTGGGCGGGACTGTCAGCAGCTATACGGGGCATAGCCTGTCAGCCGCATCGGTCGGATGGAAGGTATCCAAATGGGGGGAAACCGTGGATGAAGGCACTGTTAAGCTTGACGGTGACGGGCATTTCAGCTTCAGTTTCGCCGACAAGCCGGACTGGGGGCAGGGGATGCCATATTCCTATTATAATATAGAGGTGAGGGTTTCTGATGCTACAGGGGAGACGCTCGAGTTCAGCAAAGGCGTGACTGTGGCTCCGCGCTTCGACCTGTCCGCCGAGCTTGTGAACCCGTCCGAAGGGATTGTGACTCCGCTGCCGCAAAGGTGGGAGTACCGCCCGATGTCAGGCTACGGCACGGCAATTATGGACGGGGATACGGCCAAAGTGCGGTTCGTGGTCAGGAATGCCGATTACCGGGAAATAGCATGCGTGCCTGTGAGATACTCTGTCTATTCGGGAGAAACGCTCGTGACGGAGGGGAATGCAAGGCCTGGCGATATTGTGGACGTGGATCTTTCGGGAATGGCGTCCGGGCTATACAGGATAGAGGCAGAGGCTTCGGCAGGTATGGAGCTTCCGGAGGGGAAGGATTCTATCCTTGTCGGCAGGTACATATATGAACTTATAAAGATTTCCGGTAGGGACACTGCACTGGATGCGGATGTCGAGAACCTTTTCAGGGTGGTGGATGATGAAAAGGACATTGTGCTCCAGATGGCGACAGGGAACGGCCCGCTTTGGGCCGTGGTGGAGATATGGGGAAGCGACGTCCTTGCGCCTCTGCGCACTGAAATGGTATATCTGGAGGGGAAAAAGGGGAAACCTGGGTCGGCTGTTACCCTGAGATACGGGTATGAGGATACTTATCCGGACGATGTGAGGGTATATGTCATGTATTTCAGGAACGGCAGGGACTATAGCTACAGTGTTGACTGCCACAGGAAAACGGATGATATGTGTATCCCTCTGGAGTTCATCTCCTTCACGGACAGCACTGGGACCGGAACGGAAGTGACCGTGACCATGCGTACCGGTCCGGGGGCGGAGTGTGCGGTGTCGGTGTTTGACAAGGGGACGGAGCAGATAATGCCGAATGTGTGGAACAGGGTCTTCCGTGCATCTGGCCTTCCGTATGTACCTGTGCATACGCACAACGGCCATGTGGGGTGTATGCAGGTGTATGTCAAGGGTGCCGGTAACAGTTATATGGGAAAGGCAGCCCCTGTGTTCAGGGATATGGTGCTGGAGGAGTCTTCCGTAGATGCGTCAGTCCCGGTCTCCGGTCCAATTGCGGACGCCGCCATGCAGGTAAGGAGCGATTTCAGCAACACCATCGCTTTCCTGCCGTTTCTGGTGCCTGGGGATGACGGCACGGTTTCTTTCACGTTCAGGACATCTGACAAGATATCGACATACAGGGTCAATGCTGTAGTCCATGACAGGAAAATGCGTGAGGGACTCGCCAGCAGGGAAATACTCGTGACGAAACCCGTAATGGTCTCTGTCTCGGGACCGAAGTTCCTCCATGAAGGCGACAGGTATGTGATGAGTGCAACTGTGTCCAGTTCTTCAGGGAAGCCGGTTTCCGGGATGCTTGACCTTTATGTGTACGGGAGCGGTGACTGTACGGAGGATGGTCCTGACAGGGTGGTAAGCAGGCCGGTTACTGTCTTTCCTGGAGGCACTTCAATGGAATATTTTGTTACAGATGTACCTGAGGGTAAAGATGAGCTTGGGTTTAAACTCGTGTTTGAGACAGTACCGGAGACTGGACATGCTGAAGATGCATGCTGGTCGGACGGCATCTTCTTTACGGTCCCGGTAGAGCCCGGCGCCCAGGTCCTGACAGAATCCCATTCGGCAGTGCTGCGTCCGGGGACTGATGCGGATTCCCTGAAATCCGTCCTGTCAGGGATGTTCGTGAATACCTTCCCTTACGGAGCCGTGACAAGGACGGTGCCTCTGCTGGACCTGATAAAATCCTCCATACCGGTGAAGTCCGTGGTCAGCGGAGATGATGTCGTGTCCATATCCGACGCTTTGTATGTCAGGATGCTTTCAGGGTGCATATCCGGCATGAAAGAGGTGGATACTCTTGTCGAAGATATTCTCGAGTGCCAGAATGCCGACGGAGGGTTCGGGTGGTTCCCCGGCATGAAGTCTTCCGGACAGGTTACCGCCCTGCTGCTGGAGCGGGTGGCGGAACTGCGTGGAAGGACTCATGTGAAGGTGATTGGTGACGTGAGCGCCGGAAAGGCCCTGGCCTATCTGGACAGCCTCATGCTGTCATGCCGTAAAGATAGTGCCTTTGCTTGCGTATCCGGCATTTCTTTAGCTCAGTACCTTTATGTCAGGACAATGTATCCTTCGGTGCCATTGCATCACGGGACGGCAGGTGCTGCGGACAGGAAGGCTCTTTCTTCTTTGAAAAGGGACACCAGGAAATATCTTTACCTCCGGTCGGGGGCGGAGGCCTTTGATGGCAGGCTTCTCGACAAGGCGCGCAGGGCATCTGTGTCCCTTGCACTGCTGGATGGAGAGGGTGCCTTCGGGAAGAGCCTTGGTCTCGGGGTCACGAGGAAGATGGCCAGGGTGATGGCCTCGGACATTGCCTCTCTTGTCAGCTATGCTGTGGAATACCGTGATGGGGGAATGTATTTCCCTAATGCCGTGATGCTTTTCGCAGGCCTTCTGGACAGCGAACTGTATGCACATTCCCTTATATGCGACCTTCTTCAGGACTGGTCCTGCAGGGCAGGTTGCGGCAGGATCCCGCCTGACAGGGAACTGGCGGAGAAGGCAGTTGCCGCAGCTGACGGGACAAGGCTGTGGATGATGCTGCAGAAAGAGACGCAGCAATGGGATGGCGACCCGGCTTATGTAAGGGCGATGGCCTCTGTCCTCGACGGATCTGCCAGGATACTGGATACGGAGATCATGATAATGTCCAAACGGTATGAAAAACCGTTCGGCATGATAAAGGCCGCAGGGAACGGGCTTGCTGTCACCAGGCGTTTCTTCCGTGAAACTTCTGGCGTTGAAGAGGGGACTTGTGCCCGCGCATATGCCTTGGAGGAAATCCATGAGGGGGATACGCTTTCTGTCGGAGACAAGATAGTCTGCAGATGTACAGTATGGAGCAGAGACAACAGGAGTTTTGTCAGGCTGTCTGTTCCTCACGATGCTTCCGTGCGTCCTGTTGACCAGGTTTCAGGAATGGGCGGCCTGTTGCGCGTGGTTTCAGGGCATATTCCTGCAACGGCGTATTTCAGGAATGTCCTCTCTGACAAGACCGAATATTATTTTGATATCCTTCCGGAAGAAACGACAGTCATTGAGGAGGAATTTTTCGTCACCAGGCCTGGTTCCTACCTGTCTCCGGTTGCGGAGGCAGAATGTGTCTATGCTCCGCATTACAGGGCGAACGATGCTTTCCTTCCCCCTGTGCCTGTGGATGTCCGGTGATACCGTGGAAGGCCACCTTGCTGCACAGGGCCTTGCCTTAAAAATCACTTTTCTGTGACGAACAGGTACTCTGATCCGAATATATGGTATCTTTCACTGTTCCTGGCTCCGAGTTTCTTTCGCAGCTGGTCGCTGCTCATGCGTATGTTGCGTGCGGAGACCTCCGCCTCCGGGTATTTTTCGCCGGCCAGACGGATGCCGCGTCCGTTCATAGGCAGCACTTCAAGTATCCTGAACACCTTTCCGTAGTCCTTTAGCGCAGTGGCAAGTGTTTCTTCGCTGAAAAGGTAAAGGTGGGTACTGCGGGAGATTTTCTTTATGCCGAACCTGCTTGAAATCAGGTTGAATGCTCCGGATTTCATGAGTGCTTTCCCCGGCTCGAAAAGGAAGGCATGGCCTGCAGCTTCGTCCTTCCCGGAGATGAAGGACGCTGATGCGCTCCGCTCCTCTGTCCGTGTGAAGGAGAATATGCCCCTGTCTGCCCTGCCGGCATCGCTGCATGACACAATATGGCATTCCCCGTCGAAATCCCTGTCAAGTACTGCGAGCAGCTCCTTGCATTCCCCTCCGGAGGCCACCACGTGCAGCTCGCTGCACTGCCTGCCGAGCTTTTCTGTCACCATACTGATGTCGGCCATAGGGGAGAGCTTCACCATCAGGTACTTCGATAATTCCAGCAGTTCGTCTTTCAGCCCGAGTACATCCGGCCTGCAGTCTTCTATCATGAAGACTTTTTTCCCGTTGTCGGCCCGTCTTGCAGGGTCAAGAAAAATGATTCCGGGACGGAATCCGTCTAAAAGTCCGGCGGCGGATCCGGGAGAGAGTGTCGAGTTGTGCACAGATATGCCTGATGCACCCAGAGTCAGGAAATTGTGCCGGGCGGCGTAGGCGAGGGCCGGCACAATTTCATTATAGAAGACCTTGCCGGCCACTTTTGAGAAAGCCCAGCTGTCTACTCCCAGTCCTCCGGTCAGGTCCGCGATATGCAGGTCCGCTAGAGGGAGGTCCCCGTTTTCCGTGGCCTCCATGACAGGGGCTGCCGAGGGTGACCCGTGCAGGCGGCTGCCGTTTTCTGCCTGTCCCCTGTGCAGCCGGAGTGCAAGGGCGGCCTTGTATCCGGCCGTATCCTGCGAGCTGCACTGTTCGGCGGAAAGCTTCACCGGGTAGGCTAGTCCGGCGTGGCTGTACCATGCGGGTA
Organism: uncultured Bacteroidales bacterium; assembly: GCA_944325965.1. Classification (GTDB taxonomy): domain Bacteria; phylum Bacteroidota; class Bacteroidia; order Bacteroidales; family UBA932; genus Cryptobacteroides. The sequence goes on along the minus strand of CALVCB010000060.1, from coordinate 515 downwards.
CTTTGTCCCTGAGTTTTCTGCGGGAGAGTATGGTGTTGACAGCCAGGTCAATGTCTACGTCCTTCCACCTTTCTTTGGAAAGCAGGAGCCTTGCGGTGTCATCGTTTTCATGTTCGAGGACGAATTCTGTAAATCTGTCCGGTGCGGTTGCTGGAGTACTCATGCCAAAAGTCTTTCGGTCTGCAAAATTAGGAAACTTACGCTGAAAAGATTCATAAAAGAACTTCCAGGAAAATCCGGAACAGTTAAAATTTGACAATTCTTATTTTTTTATAATTTTAAACCAAAATGTGATATTTGCTATCAGATTTTTAGAGAGTGTGACTAAAACCGGCCGGCTGTCTTTATAAGATTGTTAAACATTAAACTATCAATGCCATGAAAACACAGACACTGATCCTTGCCGCAGCCCTCTTTCTGTCGGGCGCGGGCTTTGCTGGTTGCAGCGATTCCGACGAAGCTCCTACGGCTGCCGGGACACCCCCTGTAGCGCCTTCCCAGGAGATTACTGATTT
>CALVCB010000059.1 GCA_944325965.1 uncultured Bacteroidales bacterium | reverse complement strand
TTGAACAATAGTTATACTGATACTCATATAGTTACGATATGAGCAACCAATATCTGTCTAACTTCTCGTGGGTAAGTAAACGGGTAAACATTCCCCCGAAATCCGCCATATTTTCACCATGTTTTCCAGAAATCCACTGATTCAGCCATGAGGACCAGAACGGTAGCACAGCCTTGTCGAAGCGACATAACCCATTGACGCATACGAAAAAAGGCCATCATTTCTGATGACCTCTATGGAGCGGAAAACGAGACTCGAACTCGCGACCCCAACCTTGGCAAGGTTGTGCTCTACCAACTGAGCTATTTCCGCTTTTTTAAAAGAGCAATCCCGTTTTGTCGTAACGGGATTGCAAAGGTAGATATTTTTTCTGTTCCTGCAAATTTTTTTTCACTTTCAGCAATTATTTCTTTACTATCCTTGCTGCAAAGCCTCCGCCAGGGGCCATGTGTATATTTATTTTGCGGGAGGCAGGGACGTCCAGGGTCTCTTTTGCGTAGTCGCAGGCGGCGCGGTCGGCATTGATACCGTCCCTGTAGATGACCATCTCATAGTCGCCTTCTCCGAGGAAAGACACATCGAGGGTCATGTCCCTGGTATTCCAGTCGGTCATGGCTCCGACGTACCATACATCGCCGCTGCGGCGGGCCATTGCGATATATTCGGCGATCTTGCCGTCCATGGCGACAGTCTCGTCCCATACGGTAGGGATTCCGGAGATGAACTCTGTGCATTCCGGCTCGCGCATATAGTTCGACGGAGAGTCGCAAAGCATGTTGAGAGGCGATTCGAAGACTACATATTCTGCAAGCTGGCGGCAGCGTGTGCCCTGGCTCATGGCTTCGGAGTTCACCGGACGGTAATTGCCCCTGGTGGCGTTTCTCATTGCCCCCTGAGTGTAATCCATCGGGCCTGCGACCATCCTCACAAACGGGATGATGAGGTCATAAGTGACCTGGTCCACATCAGTCCCGGACCATTTCATCTGCTCCAGGCCGTGCACACCTTCGTAATTTATGACATTTGGATAAGTACGGTGAAGGCCGGTCGGTTTGTAGGTGCCATGGAAATCTATCATCAGGCCGTATTTTGCAGCCATCTCGGCAGCACGACGGTGGAAATCCACCATCACCTGGTCATCGCGGTCCATGAAATCAACCTTGAATCCCTTTATCCCTATCCCTGAGAAATACTTGCAGACCTCCTCCATGTCCCTGTCGAATGCCCAGTATCCGGCCCACAGGATCAGCCCTACATTCTTTGACCTGGCATAGCCGGCAAGCATCTCCAGGTCTATCTCCGGGACTACCTGCATCAGGTCGGCCTTCTTGTTCACTGCCCAGCCCTCGTCGAGAATCACATATTCGATACCGTGGCTGGAGGCGAAGTCTATATAATATTTATAAGTGTCATTGTTGATCCCGGCCCTGAAATCCACTCCATAGATATTCCAGTCGTTCCACCAGTCCCATGCAACCTTTCCCGGTTTCACCCAGCTGAAATCGGCACCTTCGGCAGGAGGTGTGGCAAGACGGTAGACCATGTCGTTGTCGGCGAGCTCCGAATCCCTGGCGGAAACGATGACGGTCCTCCACGGGAAGGACACACCGCTTTCATACTCGGCAATATAGTCCTTCCTGGACTTGACTGTCATCTGGAGCATATTGTGCCCACCTTGCTCCACTTTGTCAGGATACGGTGCGAACACCCCGTGAAGGGCATGTCCGGCGTCCCCGTTGTAGAGATACATCCCAGGATAGTCCAGAAGGTCAGCCTCCGTTATGCAGAGTTTCCTGCCGCCGTCAGCCTCGACCACCAGAGGAAGGAATGCTATCCTGTCTTTGTCCCATTCTGAAAGGGACGCATGTACATACGTGTTTTCAAAAGAGTTGAAGAACTGGCGGGAAAAGTCATCCCTGTCGAAATCCCTGACATAAGGCACATAAGCCTTCCAGTCAACCGGAAAAACGAATTCCGCCTGCTCCGACTTCACCTTGAACGGAGAGCCGGCGAGCGAAACGAAACGGTAGGCCATACCGTCATCGTAGGCCCTGAAAATAATGTTGAACCCTTTGAAGCGCAATGTCAGTTCATTGAAACGGTCCTCAACCACGGCCTTCTTGTAGTTCCTGGTCGTAATATCTTCATCCACAGCGCGTGTCTTCTTGCCCAGGAATCTGGAATCCACCCCATAGACGGTCCCGTCCGCCAATGTCATAGAGACCTGCGAAGGGTCCAGGAGCACAGTCCCGTCATGCGACAACGAGTAGGTTACAGTCTCCCCTACCTCGACCGATACATTCAGTTTCCCGTCCGGAGAGGACAGTTCAAATTCTTTCGGCGCAGCGGCAGACGCGCTTGCCGCCAACACCATTGCGGCTGCAGCCGCAACAATTACCTTGTTCATAAAAACTTATTGATTAATGTTAATAGTGGTCTCGTCCTGAGGCAGTTCCCCCGCCCGGTTTATTTCCCGCTGAGCTGCGATTTCATGCTGCGCAGCAGGTCGAATGCCTGCATCGGGGTCATATTGTCAAGATCGGCCGCATTCAGGTCATCCCTCAACGACATCAGCAGAGGGTCCTCCAGCTGGAAAAACGACAACTGCAGGGAACCGTCGCTCTCGACCCGGCCCTCCCTCACATTATGGGCCTTGACCTTCTTAGACGGCAGGGCCATCGCCTTCCCGTCATCGCCTTTCTCCAAAGCCTCCAGGGTCTTTTCCGCAGAATCCAGCACCTGCCTCGGCATCCCGGCCATCCTCGCCACATGAAGTCCGAAACTGTGGGCGACTCCCCCTTCCTTCAATTTGCGCAGGAATATCACCTTCTTGTCCACCTCCTTCACGGCAATGTGGAAGTTCTTCACCCTCGGGAATATGTTCTCCAGATCATTGAGTTCATGATAATGGGTGGCGAACAGGGTCTTGGCCCCGTCACCGTATTCATGTATGTATTCCACAATGGCCCTGGCGATGGACATTCCGTCATACGTGGAGGTCCCGCGCCCTATCTCGTCCAGAAGGACCAGCGAACGGGCAGAAAGGTTGTGCAGGATCATTGAGGTCTCAAGCATTTCCACCATGAAAGTGGATTCACCGCGGGAGATGTTGTCGGAAGCACCGACACGCGTAAAGAGCTTGTCGCAGTAGCCTATCTTCGCAGAGTCCGCCGGGACGAAAGACCCTATCTGGGCCATCAGCACGATAAGGGCGGTCTGGCGCAGCAGGGCGGACTTGCCGGCCATGTTCGGACCGGTAAGGATGATAATCTGCTGGGTCTTGTTGTCAAGGTAGACATCGTTGGCAACGAATTCCTCCCCTCGCGGCATGAGGGTCTCTATCACAGGATGCCTGCCCGCCTTTATATCTATCCCGTAACCGTCATTCATCTCCGGACGGCTGTACCTGTTCGTCAGGGCAAGATCGGCGAACCCGGACAGGACATCCAGGCGCGAAATCACCCGGCAGTCGGCCTGGATGACAGCGATGTCCCGCTGTATGGCCGCCACAAGGTCAGCATACAGACGGCTTTCGAGGACATAGATCCTCTCTTCCGCCCCGAGTATCTTTTCCTCATACTCTTTCAGTTCGGCAGTGACATACCTTTCTGCATTGACCAGTGTCTGCTTGCGTATCCAGTCATCGGGCACCTTGTCCTTGTGTGCGTTGCGGACTTCGAGGTAGTAGCCAAAGACGGAATTGTAGCTGATTTTAAGTGAAGTGATCCCTGTCCGCTCCATCTCCCTCTGCTGGATATTGAGCAGGACTTCCTTGCTGTTGCGGGCCAGATTGCGCAGGTCATCGAGCTCGGCATTGAACCCCGGGGCTATCACATCCCCCTTGCCCACCGCGGCCGCAGGGTCCGGGGCCATGGTCCTGTCAAGCGTCCCGAGAAGCTCCTTGCATCCGTCGAGCGAGGCCATCATCCGGTCGAGAGGCCCGCAGCCCTTCCCGGAGCAGATGGACGCTATCGGCCCCATCTGGGCAAGCCCCCTTTTGAGCTGCATGACTTCACGCGGGGCTATCTTCCCTGCCGCAGCCCGCGAGATTATCCTCTCCAGGTCACCGATATTCCCTATATGCTCTTGAAGATCAGACAGGTCATGCCTGTTTTCGACAAAAAACTGCACAACGTCATATCTGTTGTTCATCTCAGCTATGTCCAAGGAAGGCATCATCAGCCAGCTGCGCAGAAGACGTGCCCCCATCGGGGACGAACATTTGTCTATCACGGAGACCAGGGAGGCACCCTCCCCTCCTCCTGCTACAGAGAATATCTCCAGGTTCCGGAAAGTGAAGCGGTCCATCCATACAAAGCCGGACTCGTCGATACGCGATATGGAGCAGATGTTCTTAAGTCCTGAATGCTGCGTCTGCTCCAGATATATGAGCAGGGCTCCCGCAGACGTGATGCCCAAAGGATAAATGTCTATTACAAAACCTTTAAGCGAGTCCACACCGAGCTGCTTCTTCAGTTTCTCTACCGAAGAGTCATAGACAAACGCCCACTCCTCCAGGGTGGAGACATAGTAATTGTCCCCGAACCTCTCCTTCACCCCCTTTTCATATCCTTTTGGCACAACAAGCTCTTTCGGGGCAAATGAAGAAAGCAACGTGTCTATATAGTCCAGGGTGCCTTCGGCAAGCTGGAAAGTCCCTGTTGAAACATCAAGGAAGGCTGCTCCGCACCTGTCTTTCTCGAAGGTAAGGCCGGCCAGGAAATTATGCTCCTTCTGCTCCAGAAGCTGGTCGCTGAACGCCACTCCAGGCGTAACCAGTTCCGTGACACCACGTTTCACAATCTTTCTGGTAAGTTTCGGGTCTTCAAGCTGGTCACATACGGCTACTTTGTACCCCGCCCTAACAAGCCTCGGCAGATAAACGTCTATAGAATGATGAGGGAATCCGGCCAACGGAACCGACTGTGCGGAACCGTTGGCCCTCTTGGTAAGCACTATACCCAGCACCTTGCTGGCTATCAGTGCATCATCGGCAAACGTCTCATAAAAATCCCCCACTCTGAAAAGCAGCACGGCTTCAGGATGCTGTGCCTTGACTTGAAAATACTGCTTCATCAGCGGGGTCTCGACTATTTTTTCTTTCATCTTGTCTCGTGTCAGCACATACGTGCAAATTTACAATTAAATTTTCTGATTGCCTGCAAAAAAACCTTCCTGCCGGGATTCCTTCCGCAACATAATTGCACATGACACGGAAAACATATATCTTTGGCAGTCCGATTGAAGAACCGTTCTTGCATAGCAGGATCCATGAAACGAGTACTGATAATATCATATTATTGGCCTCCGTCCGGAGGCTCCGGAGTGCAGAGGTGGGTCAAATTCGCCAAATTCCTGCCTTCAGAGGGATGGCAGCCTGTGGTCTATACCCCGGAAAATCCGGAACTCACCACCATTGACCATACTCTGGAAGAGGAGATTCCGGCAGAAGCCGAAATCCTGAAGACGCATATCACAGAGCCCTACGGGCTTTACAGAAAAATATTCGGAGGCGGAGGAAACGCCACCCAGGGGGAAGTGAACCCGATCAACGGACAGGAAAAGACCTTCAAGCAGAAGGTTTCAATGCTGATAAGGGGAAACCTTTTCATCCCGGATCCCAGATGTCTGTGGATCACCCCGTCAGTAAAATTCCTCAAGAAATATCTTAAAGAGCACCCTGTGGACATAATCATCAGCACCGGGCCTCCGCATTCCATGCACCTGATAGCAGAAAAGGTCGCATGTGCAACAGGAATCCCGTGGATAGCCGATTTCAGGGACCCGTGGACCAGAATGTTCTATTTCAAGCATCTGGGGCTGAGCAAATGGGCGGAGGACAGACACAGGCATCTTGAAAAGACAGTACTTGACAACGCGGATACCGTGGTGGCCGTATCACCGCTTGTGCAGGAGGAGTTCCAGGCCATGACCGCCACACCCGTGGAACTGATAACCAACGGGTATGATGAAGAGGACTTCGACCAGGTAGTGGAGCCTGACGGCTATTTCAACATTACCCATACAGGGCTCTTCGCCTCGGACGGGAATCCGGACATACTTTGGAAAACGCTTGCGGACAAATGCCTTGCAGACAGCGAATTCTCGAAAATGCTCAGGATAAGGCTTGCGGGCAAGACAGACAGTGAGATAACGGAGTCCATTGAAGCAGCCGGACTTGCCCCCAACCTGCGGGATGTGGGGTATCTTGACCACCAGAAGGCGGTACGGGAGCAGAAGAACGCATCACTGCTCATACTTCCGCTCAGAAAAGAGCCGGAGTACCGTGCCACGCTTCCTGGCAAGCTCTTCGAATACCTTGCATCAGGACGGCCAGTACTGGGAATCGGACAGACCGACGGAGCAATGGCCAGGGTATTGAGCAGGACAAAGGCAGGAGTCGTATTCAACTGGGATGACGGGACTTCTGTTAAAAAATACATTGATATATGCTGGGAACGGTTCAAAGCCGGTTCCCTGAAAGCCGACACAGAAGACATAGAGCAATTTTCCAGAAGGACGCTTACAACCAGGATGGCGGCTTTGATGGATTCCATAATAAACAAAAAGAAATAGACAGATGGACAGGAAACTGACAGGCAGAATACTGATTTTCATAGGGGCGATTGTCCTTTTCCTTGCGCTGGCATACGGCTTTGTACCGGAAGTGTTCAGCGGCAAAATAGTCAATCAGGCGGACTTCTCAGGATGGAAAGGCATGGCACGGGAGACCGTTCAGCACAACATGCAGCATCCTGACGACCCGACATACTGGACCAACTCGATGTTCGGAGGTATGCCGAACGTCACCATGTACGATGATTTCAAGGGAGACTGGACCAGGCCACTATACAGCATCCTGACAGCAGGAGCCAGACCGGCGAACTTCCTTTTCATCTCTCTTGCAGGGTCTTTCCTGCTAATGCTTGCCTTTGGAGTAAACTGGCTGCTGGCCATAGGAGGGGCCATCGCCATCACATTCTGCTCTTACAACCTGCAGATCATCCAGGTGGGCCACAACACCAAGATGCAGGCCATCGCCTTCATGCCGTGGGTGCTGGCTGCTCTCGTATTCACCTACAGGAGCGCCCTTGAACGGCACAGCAAAGGGTCATGGAAATCATGGATGCCGGCATCGCTCCTTGGAGCCGTACTGTTCGCTCTTGCGCTGAGCATGCAGATAAAGGCCAACCATCCGCAGATCACATACTATCTGGCCATCATCATTTTCATTTATGCAATCGTCATGCTTGTGCATGTATGCATGAGGAAGAAGGAGCTCTCAGGCAGGTTTTTCATAGTGTCGGCCATGCTTCTGGTTATCGGGGGTGTAGGGATAGCCACCAACCTCAACAAGCTTGTACCCACCTATAAATATACCAAATACACAATACGCGGAGGTTCGGAGCTGGCTCCAACCTCGGAACACGACAACGACAAGGGACTTGACCTCGACTACGCAACAGCCTGGTCATACGGGATAGAGGAGACCCCCAACCTGCTGATTCCCAACTTCAACGGAGGATCTTCCGCAGGTGAGATGACCATCAAGGACTCGCAGACAGAAAACCTGCTGAGACAGGCCGGACAGACGAACCTTAAAGAGACAATGAAAGCACTGCCCCTCTATTGGGGCCCCCAGCCGTTCACGGCCGGACCAATGTATATCGGAGCCGTTTCCATATTCCTTTTCATCCTCGGACTGTTCATATATGACCGCAAAGAGAAATGGTGGCTGCTGGCAGCAACGGTACTTGCAATCTTCCTGGCATGGGGAAGCCATTTCATGTGGTTTACGAAACTGTGGTTTGAATATGCCCCGCTGTACAGCAAGTTCAGGACTGTTTCCATGGCACTGACAATCCTTCAGGTAAGCGTCCCGATGCTCGGCTTCCTGGTACTTGACAGGATCCTGCGCGGGGACTACGGACGTGAAAAAGCCGCCAGGGCAACCCTCACGGCCCTGCTTGTCACCGGAGGGTTCTGCCTGCTGTTCTGGATATTCCCGTCGCTTGCCGGGACATTCACGGGAGCATCCGACGCCGGGCAGCCCGATGTCCTGGTGCAGGCATTCACCGATGACCGCAGGGCGATGCTCGCCAAGGACGCAAGGCGGAGCTTCTTTCTGATACTGCTCACCGCCGGCATGCTCTATATGATAATCAGGAGACTGCCTCAGACAAAGACAGGGGCATCAGTGGAAAGGTCATGGCTGAAATATTCCGCCCTCGCCAGCCTGGGGATCGTCATTCTGGTGGCTGCCGACCTCCTGCCTGTTGACAAGAGATACCTCGACAGCGATGACTTCGTGAGCAACCGCAGCTTCGCGGAACAGTTCGAGCTCAGACCGGTAGATAAAATCATCCTCCAGGATACCGATCCGGACTACAGGGTGCTTGACATAAGCGTGAACACCTTCAATGACTCGCATCCGAGCTACCACCACAAGTGCATAGGCGGCTACAGCCCGGCCAAGCTGCAGAGATACCAGGACCTTATAGACAAATACCTCAACCCTGAAATAAACAGCATCATCAGGACAGTCAACTCATCGGCGACCATCCAGGAGGTTGAAGACAGCCTGCCTGCCCTGCCGCTGACATCCGCCCTGAACGGAAAATACATAATAATCGGAGGCGAATATCCTCCGGTATTGAACCATAATGCAATGGGCAACTGCTGGTTTGTCAGCTCCGCCGTTCCTGCGGCTACCCCTGATGAAGAAATAGCCCTCATAGGGCAGACCGACCTGCGTACGTGTGCAGTGATAGGGGACGACTTCGCATGGGCACGCGAACGTCTGGACTCGCTCGGCAGGCTCGCCGTATATGACATCGCCCCGGCCGACAGTATCTGGATGACATCCTATGCACCGAACGAGCTGCGGTACCGCTACAGGACCCGGTCCGAACAGGCTGTCGTATTCAGCGAAATCTACTATCCGGAAGGATGGCATGCGGAAGTGGACGGCAGACCGATAGAGATTTTCAGGGCGGACTGGATTCTGCGGGGGGCATTCATCCCGGCAGGCGAGCACGAGCTGGTCATGAGGTTCGACCCGCCGTCATACAAAAATGGAGAACGGCTTTCAAGGGCGTCCTCCATCTCGCTCATTATCCTGCTCCTGCTATCCTGCACAGGCCTCGCCGTATTCAGGAAAAACTGACCTGGGCCCCTGGCATCCCGTTAATGAGGATACAGCGGATTGCCGGTCTCGTCAACATCCACCCAGTCGGTTACACCGACCTGGGGGAATTCTACATTGTCCGCATTGATGACGGCGCGGAAACGGTACGAATTCCCGGCAGCCAGAGCACCGTCAGGGACAGGTACATCCACTTCGTACGTCTTGACATCCGGTTCTCCGTTGGCATGTATGTTAAGGACCAGTTTCATCGGCTGGTCAGTCTGGAGCGGCAGCATGGTATACTGGAGTTTAAGCCCGTTGACACCCATCTGCGCCGGAGTGGTGTCGTATTCCGTGGCCGGAGGTATGACACCAGTGGACAGATCCATCTGGGCTCCCGGCCTGGATGCCGTTATGGTAGCTGACACTATGTCCTGGACATACATGCCGTCCCCATGGTCGATCTCGAATGAAATCTGCGTAGCCGAATGGTTCAAGACCACGGGCACAGTGACCTGGGAGCCGGTGACATCGTAATTGTTCACATTCCACCACAGATAATCCACACCGTTCACCAGTTTTGCAGATACTCCGTTTGAAAATACAGGAGGCATGGCAGAGGTATTGGTGGAAACCGCATAGAAGTCGAAGACACCGTTGCTCAGGAGCATCTTGTATCCCCCGTCTCCGGTAAGAGTCCCGGCCTGCTGGGCGATATATGTCCCTCTCGCTACAGCCGAAGTGGATGCAGTCTCCTCCGTAGACCCGTGGTAAGCGAAGACCGTCACTCTCGTATCCGCGCTTATCGGAGACATTGACTTGGTCATGTTCAGGCTTTCAACTGAAGCATGGAAGCCTACAAGGTTGGTACCCAGACCGGTCCCGTCATCCTGGGAACCCTGGTCCGTATTATCCGAAGCATCGTTGCCGGCATACTCTATAATATAAATTTTGGAACATCCGGCAAAAACCGTCATAATAGCCGCCAGAACAGCTGCAACAAAAGATAATTTATTTATTTTCATAGATTTAAATTTTAATTAACACCAATTATATACTTATATGGGAGATATATTTATCCCGTCATGTAAAGATAGCACTTTATATGAGAAATGCAAGCTCCGGAGCCAAAACCGTACCTGGCGGGGCGGGTCAGGACGTCTTCCTGTAGCTGAGTATCGCCCAGGTGAGGGCCGCGCTGCCGATTGCGAGAAGACCTGCGGCGTCATACCATAC
>CALVCB010000058.1 GCA_944325965.1 uncultured Bacteroidales bacterium | reverse complement strand
TCCTGTTTTCCTTTGGACAGACCCTCATTGTAGAGCTTGTCTGTCAGTTCTTGCAATTTGTCCTGCATATAAGAGTTATTTGATTATTCGAGTTTCAGTGTTTACATCCAACAAATTTATATAAAATGATTCTAAAAAAACAATTAAAAAAGACAGTTTTTGCAGATTTAATGATTCCGTAACGAAATTTGGTCTGTTTTCGAATGAAATGAACTGCTTTCGCAATGAAATCACATGCTGCTGCCTATGTGACAGAAAACAATTGCGGGACGAGCTTTACGCCCGTCCCGCAATATAATGTATGACATGCTTCTTAAGCAATCGTCACAATCGGAACTCCCTCAAGAACAGAGTCACCCTTGTTTACATGGATGGCTGTTACAGTACCAGCATGGTCTGCCTCTATGGCGTTCTCCATCTTCATGGCCTCGAGGACAGCTACCTGCTGTCCGGCCTTAACCGCGTCGCCGACTTTAACGGAGATCTCGACAATCACTCCCGGAAGCGGTGATGTGACAGGCTTGCCTGCTCCGGTTGTGGCCGGTGCCGCCGTTTGGGGAGCCGGTGCTGTCTGTGGCTGAGGAGCCGGAGCGGCTGCCGGGGCCGGTGCAGGGGTTGCAGCTGCCGGCTGTGCCGATGCTGCGGCAGGCTGTACGGATATGGTCTGTCCGCCCCCGAGCTGCACTTTATATGACGCTACTACGGTTACATCGGCTACATTGCCTTCTACCGAGTTGATGGTTACGCTGTACTCGTTACCGTTTATATTGAAATTGTACTGTTTCATTGTCTTTGTTATTAAAGGTTATTTCTTTCTTTCCGGCAGACTGCGCAGTGTCGCATATCTTGAAGTCCACGGGGTCTGGGTGCGCTTGATGGTGATGACGAAGCTTTCGCTGTCGTGTGCATTCCCGTCCTCTTCCTGGCAGCGGTCCAGGGCCATGGCTATGGCGGCACAGATTTCTCCTCCGATTCCATAGCTTATTCCGGCTGCTATCTCCAAAGCCTTGTCCGGTGTAATTTCATTCATATTGTAAAGACTTTAAATGTTCGGAACTGTATTCGGGACTAAAGAGGCAGGTTGTCATGCTTCTTTGCAGGGTTGGTGACTTTCTTGCCTGCGAGCTGCTCAAGGGCCCTGATTACGCGGAAACGGGTGTTGCGCGGCTCGATGACGTCGTCGATGTAGCCGTAGCTTGCCGCCTGGTAAGGGTTGCAGAACAGGTCGTTGTACTCTGTCTTCTTCTCCTCCGCGACGCGTGCCTTTTCGGCAGGGTCCTCGATAGCCTTGATCTCTTTCGAGTAGAGGATTTCCACTGCACCGTCGGCTCCCATCACGGCGATGTTTGCTGACGGCCATGCGTAGTTGATGTCACCGCGGAGCTGCTTGCAGCTCATCACGATATGGGATCCTCCGTATGATTTCCTGAGTGTTACGGTGACCTTAGGTACTGTGGCCTCGCCGTATGCGTAAAGGAGCTTAGCCCCGTGTACGATGATTCCGCCGTACTCCTGCTGCGTCCCGCATAGGAATCCAGGCACGTCCACCAGTGTCACGAGAGGGATATTGAAGGCATCGCAGAAACGTACGAAACGTGCTGCCTTGCGGGATGCGTTGATGTCAAGCACTCCGGCAAGGATTTTCGGCTGGTTGGCGACTATACCTACGGACCTTCCGTTCATGTGCGCGAAACCTATGATGATGTTCTTTGCGTAGTTCTTGTGTATCTCGAGGAATTTGCCGTCATCCACGATGCTTCCTATCACCTTGTACATGTCATACGGCTTGTTCGGGCTGTCAGGGATGATGTCGTTGAGAGAGTCGTCTACACGGCCCACAGGGTCGTCTGTCGGCACGAACGGGGCCTCCTCCATGTTGTTCTGAGGGATGAAGCTCAGTATGTCCTTGATGATCTGGATACCTTCCTCCTCATTTTCAGCCGCGAAATGTGCAACACCGCTCTTTGTGGCATGTACACTGGCGCCTCCGAGCTCTTCCTGTGTCACCACCTCTCCTGTCACGGTCTTCACGACACCGGGGCCGGTAAGGAACATGTAGGAGGTGTTCTTTACCATGATGTTGAAGTCAGTCAGGGCAGGGGAGTACACCGCCCCTCCGGCGCAAGGTCCGAAGATGCCTGAAATCTGAGGCACCACGCCTGATGCCATGATGTTCCTCTGGAATATCTCGCCGAAGCCTGCGAGTGCGCAGATGCCCTCCTGTATACGCGCTCCGCCGGAGTCGTTCAGGCCGATGCAAGGGGCGCCGTTCTTCATGGCCATGTCCATGACCTTGCATATCTTCTGGGCCATGGTCTCTGAAAGGGAGCCTCCAGATACGGTGAAGTCCTGGGCAAAGACATACACGAGCCTGCCGTCTATGGTGCCCTGTCCTGTCACTACGCCGTCACCGTCAAACTTGGTCTTTTCCATCCCGAAGTTGGTACAGCGGTGCTGGACGAACATGTCGTATTCTTCAAAGCTGCCTTCGTCAAGGAGCATCGCGATCCTCTCTCTGGCTGTGAATTTTCCTTTGGCATGCTGTGCGTCAATCCTTTTCTGGCCGCCGCCCATGCGGGCTTTGGCTCTGCGCTCAACAAGCTCTTTGATCTTTTCCTGCTGGATACTCATAATCAATATTTTTTAGATATTAATATTTTTCGTCTTTGTGCCTGATTGCCCAAATCATGCAAATATAATAAACACTTTTGGAATTTCCTCCATTATTCCCGGCCGAAGGTACTTCTTCCTGCATACGAAAGCCTGATGCCCATACCGAAGGAGTCCTGGTACATTTCCACGAAATCGCCGTAGAGGCCAATTCCGAGGACTTTTCCGTCTTCTCCTGCCGGCATCGGGGTGAAAAGCGGAAGGCCGATGGTCTTCCCGTAATATGTCCACCCGGACTTGTCATCGAACGGTATGTCGTGCCGGAATGTGACAGTGAAGTCGTCCGCCCTCCAGTCCAGGCGTATGAGCTCGCGCCCGAGGTGATTGCCGAGCACATTGATCGGCCGCTCTGCGTAGCGTTGCCGCTTTTTGGCATTCCTTTAAAGAATGTTTTCAGTGAAAACCGACATGCAAATTTAGAAACTGTTTTGGTTTTTCCGCAACTGCCCTTGCCTAAATCATCATGGGCCCTTTCTTTACGAGGGAGTCCAGTATTTTCCTGTTGGCTTTGTCTGCCGCAGCATTGTCCAGGTCTGAGGACATCTTCCGGCTCTATCTCAGGGACGGGGTTTCTGTTTGTCGGTCTGTGTCATGGTTTTGTTATATTTTGGTCTGTAACATAGTGGGAATCATGAATCCGGATACAAACGGAAGACGGCGGTAATCAATCCGAAAATGATTACCGCCGTCTTCCATATTTTCATTGCATCCTGCTATTCCTCTTCAAGAGGCTTCATCGTGTGATATACATTCTGCACGTCATCATCCTCTTCGAGCCTTTCAATGAGCTTGTCCAGTTCGACCCTGTCTTCAGGGGCTACATCCTTGAGTTCTACGTTCGGGATGCGGGTGAACTCTCCTGAAAGCATCTCGTAGCCGTTGTCCTCGATATACTTCTGGATGTTGTTGAACGCAGTGTATTCACCGTAGATGATGATTTCCTTGTTGCCGTCCTCATCCTCCTCCTCGAACACTTCGTCCGCACCGAAGTCAATGAGCTCGAGCTCGAGTTCGTCGATGTCGACAGGCTTGTCGCTCTTGATGCGGAACATGCTCTTGTGGTCGAACATATACTCGACGCTGCCAGATGTCCCGAGGGATCCTCCGCTCTTGGTGAAGTATGAACGGACGTTGGCGACAGTACGGTTATTGTTGTCGGTGGCCGCCTCAACAAGAAAGGCGATTCCGTGAGGTCCGTATCCTTCGAGGACAATTTCCTTATAGTCGCTCTGGTCCTTGTCGCTTGCACGTTTGATTGCCCGCTCGATATTGTCCTTAGGCATGTTCTCGCTGCGTGCTGTCTGCAGCAGTGCCCTGAGCCTCGGGTTGCCGGTCACGTCCGGTCCGCCCTGTTTCACGGCGATGGTTATCTCTTTGCCGATTTTTGTAAAAGTGCGGGCCATGTGCCCCCAGCGCTTGAATTTCCTCTCTTTCCTGAATTCGAATGCTCTTCCCATATTATTCAGCTTCTATCCTTGAAATGTATTTGTCGATATCGTAGCCTTCCATTGACTGAGGATACTGGTCCTTGATCTTCTTGTAGAAAGCGAGCGCCCTGTCATTCTGCCCGAGCTTCTCGCATACTGCGCCAGCCTTGAGCAGGTATCCTGCCGCGAACATGTTGTCGATGGTGCCGGCCGCCTCTTCGAAATACTTCAGGGCCGAAGCATAGTCCTCAAGCCCTACATATGCGTCCCCGATACATGCTGTAGCGCGTGCCTTGAGGATCTTGTCCTTGCCTTTGTATGAGCTGAGGTATTTGATGGCCTGCTCATAGTTCCCGAGCTGGAGTTCGCATACTCCGGCATAGAAATATACCGCCTTTCCGGCCTTTTTCCCGTAATCGTTGATGATCTGGGAGAAACCCAGGATGTTGCCGTCTCCGTTGAGCGCCAGTTCGTATTCCATGTTGCGGAAGTTGCTTTCAGCCGGATACATCTGCTCCTGCGCTTCTGCCCTCTGCACCTCGTACACGAACTTGTGGTAGAAGAAGAATGCCAGGCCTGCCACTACCAGGACTGCAAGTGTGATAAGGATTGTGTTCCTGTTCTCTTTGAAGAAGAGGTCTGTCTTGGAAACGGCCTCGGCTACGGCCGCGGCGTTTTCATTTTGCTTTTCGTTATTCATTTTATCGTTATTTTTTTTGTTTTCCACAAATGAGCCGCAAATTTATAAAAATTTGTCCAAACCAGCAATTATTAATTGCCCAAATCCCTATCTTTGCACAGATATACTTGTGGATATGCCGATACTTGAAAAAATAACGATAGCGGATTTCAGGAACATAAGGCTCCAGGAACTCGCCTTTTCCCCGAACCTGAACTGCATCTGCGGCAATAATGGGGAGGGTAAGACCAACCTTCTCGACGCCATCTATTACCTGTCCATGACAAAGAGCGCTTTCGGTGCCTCCGACAAGTATAATTTCCGGTACGGCACCCCTTCTTTTTCCATTTGCGGGACTTACCGCATGCAGAATTCCACTGAAAGCAGGTTTTCGATACGGGTTGACTCTTCCGGGGAGAAGAAGGTCCGGCGCGATGACAAGCCTTACGGCAAGGTGTCTGAGCATATCGGCGTACTTCCGGTGGTCATGGTGTCCCCGGAGGATATATCCCTGGTAAGCGAATCCGGCGAGGAGAGGAGGAGGCTCGCTAATTCAGTGCTCTCCCAGATGGACAGGGAGTATCTTTCTGCCCTGCAGCAGTACAACCGGCTGCTCCAGCAGCGTAACAGGATGCTCAAGGAAACGGACATGGACAGGGAGCTCCTTTCTGTCTTCGATTCCAGGCTCCAGGCTTATGCGGAGCCTGTCCATGCTGCAAGGAAGAAGTTCGCAGAAGACATCAGGCCGGTGGTGGCCGGATACTACAGCATGCTTTCGGGAGGGTCGGAGCAGGTGGATGTGCGCTACCGCTCCGATATGGAAAAAGGGGATTTCCAGGAGCTTCTGGCATTTTCCTTCGAAAAGGACAGGCTCCTGAAATATACGACAGTGGGGATACAGAGGGATGATTTCGAGTTTACGATGGACGGATGGCCCATACGCAAGTGCGGTTCGCAGGGGCAGCAGAAGTCGTTTCTGGTTTCCCTCAAGTTTGCCCAGTACGAGATCATGAAGAGGAACTGCGGCTTTGCTCCGCTGCTGCTGCTTGACGATGTGTTTGACAAACTGGACATGAACCGCATATCAAACCTGCTCTCGATGGTCTCCGGAAGCAATTTCGGACAGATATTCATCACGGACAGCAACAAGGTGCGCATATCCGGTATCGTAGACAGGATTACCGATGACAGGTCATATTTCGAGGCAGAGTCCGGCGAGTTCCGCCTGTGCTGCGGAACTCCCGGGGAGGAAGACCTGCCCGGTGCTTAATGGAGCGGGATTATGGACAGGTCAGATTCACAAAGGACAGGACGCCGGGGCATGTACTCCCGCCTGGCAAGGAAGGACGCTTATTCAATGGATGAGCTCATCAGACAGTATATAAACGAGATGAAACTTGTAAACGGGCTTAACCGCCAGCGTATTTTTGAGGCCTGGGACCAGGCCTCGGGTGCAGCCCGCTATACCGTGAACAGGTATCTGAAAAACGGTATCCTGTACTGCAGCATAAGCTCCTCTGTAGTCCGCAACCAGCTCTTTTTCCAGAAGTCCGGTATACTGGCGGCCATGAACGACTTTCTGATGAAAGACGAGCTTTTCGTCAAGGATGAAGGCAAGACAGTGTTCGTGAGGGATGTCGTCCTGAGATAAACAGCTGATTGTATGTGTTTTTCTCTTTCCGTCATTTGCGGGGATACCAATCTCTTCGTATGTATCCGGAGTTTCCGGATCATAGGGGGTTGCAAAAAAATCGCGGGTGTCCTGACACATATTGCTAATTCTTCCTACCTTTACAGACTGTTATGGAAAGGAAGATAAGAATAGTGGCAGACAGGAACATCCCGTTCCTTGCGGGAGTGTTCGAACCTTATGCGGATGTGGTCTACATTGATGGGAAGGATATCTCCAGGGAAGATGTCATGGATGCTGATGCCCTGGTCATAAGGACAAGGACCAGGTGCAACGCAGCGCTTCTGGACGGCTCTTCGGTCAGCATGATAGCTACGGCTACAATAGGTACGGACCATATAGACTTCCCTTACTGTGCGGCCCATGGCATAGAAGTCCATAATGCGGAGGGCTGCAATGCCGGAGGGGTGATGCAGTATGTGTTTTCTGCGCTCTATGGCACTGCATCGCGGAAGTTCATCAAGCTTGATTCCCCGGTAATCGGCATCATAGGCGTCGGGAATGTAGGGAAGAAGGTCGAGCACATGGCAGAGCATCTGGGGTTCCGCGTGCTACGGTACGACCCCCCGAGGGAGGCGGCGGAAGGGCCGGAAGGCTTTTCTTCACTGGAGTACCTGCTGGCGAGTTCCAACATAGTTACAATGCATACGCCGCTGGACGAGACCACACGGAAGATGGCCGATTCCTCTTTTTTCGCCATGATGCGCCCTGGGGCCTTTTTCATAAATTCCTCGCGCGGTGAGGTCGTGGATGAGGATGCCCTGATGGAGGCCGTACCGAAGCTTGGGCCGGTGATCATCGATACATGGAACAACGAGCCTTATATCAACCGCAGGCTGCTTGATATGGTGGACATCGCCACTCCGCATATTGCGGGGTACTCGTACCAGGGCAAGCAGAACGGAACGGCATTCTCTGTCAGGGCTGTGGCCCGGCATTTCGGCATCACACCTCTATATGATTTCTTCCCGAAGACCGAATCTGCGGATTACGAGCCTGTAAAGCTGGATCTGAGGGGGATGAACCAGGGAGAGATAACATCAGTGCTCCAGTACAACTACCCAATATTTACGGATGACTTCATGCTGAGGATGCAGCCCGAGAAGTTCGAGCAGCTGCGTTCGGAGTACAAGTACAGGAGGGAAATATATATAGAATAATGATTTAGCCCGTCCCTTCCCTGAGGCCATCTCCTGCCGGAAGGGACGGGCTCCGCATAAAACTGAAATATAACCATAAGCAGAAGATTATGTTCAATTCCGATGATTTGAAGCAGATAGAAGCCAGAGGTTCGTCTGCAGCTGCTGTCGAGCAGCAGATTGAAAGGTTCAAGAACGGATTTCCGTGGATGAAGATCAGCGCTCCGGCCACACCGGGGAACGGTATTGCAGTGCTGGACGCAAAAGCGGAGGAAGATGCCGTAAAGTATTATGAATCTGCAAAGGTGGACGGGAAATGCAAATTCGTGCCGGCTTCAGGGGCAGCCTCCCGCATGTTCAAGGACCTGTTCGCCGGACTGGATGCCCTCAGGGAAGGAAAAGGCCTTGCAGAGGGGGCTCCTGCCCGCAGGTTCGTGGAGAATATAGGCAAGTTCGCCTTCTATGACAGAGCCCTGTACGGTGAGCAGTCCGGCACTGACGCCTATCTGGAGTCCGTGCTTGACAAGACGCTCAATTGCGAGCCGCTCGGATATGGGGCCAAGCCTAAGGGTGTCATCAAATTCCACAGATATGCAGAGGAAGTTCGCACAGCATTTGAAGAGCACCTTGTGGAGGCGCAGGAGTATATGCGCAACCCGGACGGCAGCGCTAACGTCGTGGTGACCATCTCTCCGGAGCACGAGCATCTTTTCAGGGAAGTGCTGGAGTCTGTGAAGGAAAAATATGAAAAGAGATACGGTGTGAAGTACAATGTGACTTTCACCTACCAGGACAAAGCCACAGATACAGTGGCCGTGGATGTGAACAACAACCCGTTCCGTACCGAGACAGATTCCCTTCTGTTCCGTCCTGCCGGACACGGGGCCCTCATTAACAATCTCAATGCCCTTTCAGAGGAGCTGGTTTCCATCAAGAATATAGACAATGTAGCACATGACAGGTATCTCCCGGCGACAGCCCGCTACAAGAAAGTGCTCATGGGCAAATGCCTGGAGATCAGGGACAGGATACACGGGTATCTGCGTGAACTCGATGCAGTCACAGAGAACTACATCTCGTATCCGGAGCCTTATCTGCCCGGTTATTCCCCTGTGGGGAAGGACGAGGTCTACTTGAAGCCGGAATGCCAGCTGCTGTGCAACGATATCCAGGAGTTCCTGGAGAAGGAGCTGTGCATCAGTCTGCCGGAAAGCGAGGACTGCAAGTCGAGGGTCATGATGATCCGCCGCAAGCTTGACCGTCCTATACGTGTCTGCGGAATGGTGAAGAACGAGGGCGAGCCTGGAGGAGGTCCTTTCATTATCTCGGAAAAGGACGGCACCACATCCCTGCAGATACTGGAGAGCGTGCAGATCAATATGGCTGACGAGACCGCCCGCAAAGCCCTTTCAGAGGCTACTCATTTCAATCCGGTGGATATTGTCTGCTGTCTGCACGATTACAGGGGACGGAGTTTTGACCTGCAGAAATATGTGGACCATGAAGCCGGTTTCATCAGCTCCAAGAGCTATCAGGGCCGCGAACTGAAGGCCCTCGAGCTTCCGGGGCTCTGGAACGGGTCCATGAGCGACTGGAATACCCTTTTTGTTGAGGTGCCGTCAGAGACCTTCAATCCTGTCAAGACTGTCCTTGACCTTCTCCGTCTGGCCCACCAGCCGGAGAACAGGTAAGGGCCGGCAGTCCATCCGCTGTGCAGTACGGGTATCCGGTTCATTTCACCGGATGCCCGTCTGTTTCTCTCCACTCTTTCGGGGAGCAGCCGACGGATTTGGTGAACTGGCGGTGGAAATTGGAACGGTCGCTGAAGCCTACTGTCTCCGCTATGAAATTGATGGAATAGTCCTTGTGTTTCAGCAACATGCTTTTTGCATCTTTTATCCGCAACTCTGTGCGCCAGCTGCGAAAATCTATCCCCAGCCTGTCGGAAAAATAGGCATGTAGCGTCTCCTTTGTCGTCCCGAGCTCTAGGGCGGTTTCTTCGCGGCTCTTGTCATATTCCCGGAACCGTTTTTCCTTGACCCACTTGTCTATGGCCTTTTCCAGATCGCTGAAGCTGTCATCATATCTTGTTTCCAGCCTGGCGGATGCATTCCTTGATTTCCTCATTTTCTGGAAAATTGGGCTCTGCTCGGAAAGCACGTAATGGCCTACTGCGTCCAGAAGCAGCTTGTGGCTGCCGAGAAAGGATATGTAGTTCCCTGCAAAATATACCATATATAGGATATAGAAGAACATGTACAGCCGGATGAAGGATTTGTCCGGGAGAAATACATATACAAGGATGAACATGGCTGTGAGCATAGTGAGTATATAGCAGAACCTTATCCATTTGATCTTGTGCTCTTCGTCCTCGTCATAGTATTTCTCCAGCATTTTTATCGACTGTTTGTAAGCCCTGTCGAATATGATGATAAGCGAGCAGCTCTGGAGCACGAAAAGGGCCGCACCTGTATATAGGGTGATCTTGTGCAGCCTGATGTTCCCTGAAAAAAAAGATTCTATGAGGATTACGCTTGCGACAAAGACAAGGAAAATGCTCACGAGAAACTTGCTTCCGTCCATGAACTTCGTCGTAAGGAGGTTGATCAGGGAGAATGAAACTATTATCGAGATAAATGCCACCACAATAAGCATGATGATGGTCGAGAACTCCTCGTACATGGGGGCATCTCCGTTGTAGAAGGCATAGCCGAATGTGAAGGCCCCGATCATGTAGCTTGTCGCAATGGTATATTTTGACCGTGCCAG
>CALVCB010000057.1 GCA_944325965.1 uncultured Bacteroidales bacterium | reverse complement strand
GTTCCTGACGAAATAGACTACATAGTCAAACTGACAATGGCGGAATAATCCGCCGCATGCCCCTCCGGGGCTGTCGCCGCAGGCGACTGGGGGTAGATTTGTTTTTCAGGTAGGAAAATTAATTTTCCTACCTGAAAAACTTGTCCACCTCTTTAACCGTTTTCGGCAGAGCGAACACCACCACCCTGTCATAGCTCTTTATCTCCGTCTCTCCGACAGCGATAAATGCCTCGTTGCCACGGATCACACCTCCGATGATGGCATTCTTCGGGAAACCGATGTCCTTCAGTTTCCCTTTCGTGATCCAGCTTCCCGGGGAGACTATATACTCAAGCACTTCTGCATTTGTCCCGCTCATGTATTTGATGAAGCGTACCTTGCTGCTCAATGTGAACTTGAAGATACGCCCCGCGGTGATGAGCTTCTTGTTTATCACCGCATCGACGCCCATCTCCTCCGCAAGCCGTATGTACTCGATATTCTCCACCTCGGCGATGGTCCTGCTTACCCCGAGCTTCTTTGCGGCCACGCATGCGAGGATATTGGTCTCTGTATTGCTGGTCACGGCCACGAACGCGTCATAGTTCTTTATCCCTTCCTCCATCAGCATGTCGGAATTCCTGCCGTCGCCGTTCACTACCGTGGCATTGCTGCCGAGCTTTTCCGACAGTTCCACGCACCTGTCCTTCTTGATTTCGATGATTTTGATCGAACTTACCTGACGCGAGAGCTGCCTGGCAACCATCTCCCCGATCGGGCCTCCTCCCAGGATCATGAGCTTGTCGACTTCAATATTGCTTTTTCCTATATATTTCATTATCTGGTCGATGCCCTCTCTTTTCGACATGATGAACACCAGGTCGTGGTACTTGAACTTGGTGTCAACGCTCGGGATGATGGTCTCGCTGTTACGGGCTATTGCCACCACCCTGAAAGGCAGGTCGGAAGGTGTGGCCACTCCGACGAAATCGATAAGCCTCATGTCTATCATCGGGGAGTCCTCTTCAAGCTTGAACACGGCCATCTGGAGCTTTCCGCGGGCGAAATCCAGCGATTCGGATGATGCAGTCCTTTTCAGCAGGTCCACTATCTCCCCGGCGGCTATCTTCTCCGGGTAGAAAAGCAGGTCGATACCCATCTCGGTGAACAGGTATTTGTTCTCGTAGGAAAGGTATTCCTCATAGTTCACGCGGGCTGTCGCCTTCTTGCTGCCGAGCTTTTTGGCCAGCATGGCACTGACGATATTGACATCCTGTGAAGTGGACGGGTTTACGGCAATAAAAAGGTCCGCATCCTCCACCCCGGCCTCCTTGAGGACGCTGATTGAGGACGAGTTCCCGGTGACCGTCACGACATCCGTATTTTCGGACAGTGCGTCCAGCCTCTCCTGGTCGCTGTCTATGATTGTCAGGTCATTTGCTTCACTGCTGAGCATCTTTGCCAGATGCGAGCCGACTTCTCCGGCTCCGGCTATTATGATTTTCATGGCTGATTGATTTTAATGGTTGCCTCCCTTTCCGGAGGAGGACCCGGAAAAGTCTTCCGGTGGATTTTCGAATTTTATCTTTTTTCCGGCAAGGGCCCTCGGGACCATCCATTTCCGGTAGAATCCGCGGACTGTGGCTTTCCCTGCATTACCGCATACGAATCCGGATATCGCCTCCGGGTCGGGGCGGCGCCCCATTTTCCTGAAATCGCGGTGGGCCTTGATGACTGCATTGAAATACCTGAACCTGAATGTGGCAAGGTAGACTGCAGCCGCACATCCGTCCAGGACCATCCTCTGCCTGATGGTCTTTGCCGCCAGGCGTATCCCTTCCTCCGCAGCCTTCCGCGGGTTTGGGTTGTCCCTGTAGAAGTCAAGGGCGTAAGTGGCGGCGAGATTGTTCTGGAGCATCAGCAGGTTGTTCCTGAAGTTGAGGTACAGTTTCCAGGGGGAGCCTGACGGCAGTGTCCCGCCCCCGACATGCCATACTGTCGAGCCCGGTATGGTGACTACAGTGTAGCCTGCGAGCTGCACCCTCCAGCACAGGTCTATTTCCTCCTGGTGCGCGAAGAACCTCTCGTCCAGCCCTCCGAGCATCCTGTAAAGCCCTGAGCGGACCATCAGGCATGCGCCGCTCGCCCAGAAGACAGGGACGGGGTTGTCGTATTGCCCGGTGTCCTTCTCCACTTTCTTCAGGACCCTTCCACGGCAGAACGGGTAGCCGAACCTGTCTATATACCCCCCTGCGGCACCGGCATATTCGAACCTGTCCTTCTCATGGTATGAATGCAGCTTCGGTGCGCATATCCCGCATTCCGGATGGGTGTCCATCCACTCCACAAGGGGGTCGAGCCACCCTTCCGTGACCTCTATGTCGGAATTTATCAGGACGAAGTATTCCGATTCGGTCTGGAACAGGGCCCTGTTGTAGCCCCCGGTGAAACCGTAGTTCCGGCTGAACCTTATTGTCCTGATTTTAGGGAATTCGTATTCGAGTAACCGCATTGAACCGTCGGTAGAGGCATTGTCAGCCACTATGACCTCCGCATCCTTCCCGCGGACGGATGCGGCAAGTCCGGGGAGGAATTTCCTGAGGAATTTTTCCCCGTTCCAGTTCAATATGACTACAGCTGTCTTCATTGTCTGCAAAGGTATGCATTTATTTGGAACCTATCCAGATGAAAACCATTCCTATGATGATCAGCACCAGGTCGGCGGCCTTTGCCTTGAGGTTCTTTTCATGCAGGATGAGCGCTCCGCACAGAAACGACACCACTACGGAGCCCCTCCGGATCAGCGAGACCACTGAAATCATTGAGTCAGGCTGGTTCAGCGCCGTGAAGTATGCGAAGTCCGCGGCCGACAGGAAAATGGAGATGAGCGGTATCGACCAGCTCCATCTGAAAGGTGTGGTCTTCTTCCTGTTCGGATACCACAGGGCAATGCATACGGTCCCCATCATCAGGAGCTGGTAGAGGTTGTACCAGCTCTGGACGAACATCGGCCCCAGCTGGCCCATAATGTATTTGTCATACAGTCCGCTGACTGCCCCCAGCACGGCTGCCGCCGCGATGCACCATATCCATCTGTTGTGCCTGAAGTCTACCTGCTCCTTCCGGCTGGAGCGGCTGAGCAGCATGATCGAGAAAAGCGCGAGGATGACACCTGCCCACTGGTATCCGTTGAGCCTTTCCCCGAAAAACAGCACCGCCCCGACCAGGACGAGCACAGGCCTTGTGGCGTTTATCGGCCCGACTATCGTGAGAGGCAGGTGCTTCATCCCGAAATACCCGAATATCCATGACGAGAGCACGATGACAGACTTTATGGCTACGAGCATGTGGGCATGCAGCAGGGAATGGTCCTGCGCCCCTGATGTCCCCGGGTGTCCGGCGAACGGGGAGCTGTCAAGGAAAGTCCCTGCGAACCGGCCGGCCCCCAATGCGCTGTCGAATATGAACGGACTGAACAGCAGGGTGCAGAAAAGGGTATTGAGAAACAGCACTGGAAGTACCGCATTGTCCTTCAGTGCTGTCTTTTTTGATGTGTCATACAGGCCGAGGAGGCCTGCCGATATGAATGCCAGTAAAAGCCACATGCCCCGGACTATTCGTCTTTATGGCAATGGCCCTCGCCGTGTCCGCCGCAGCAGCCGTGCCCTTCACCGTGGTCATGTCCGTGCCCTCCGCAGCACTCATGGCCTTCTCCCTCACCGTGTCCGCCGCAGCATCCTTCTCCGTCTCCATGTCCGCCGCAGCAGCCCTCATGGCCGTGTCCGCCGCAGTGGCCATCTCCGTGCCCTCCGCAGCATGAGTGGACATATTCGCCGTGCAGCCCTTCCTGCAGTTCCTTTTCTGTGGCTTCGCGTACGGTAAGGATTTCCCCGGAGAAGTTGAGTGTCTTGCCTGCCATAGGTGAGTTCAGGTCCATTTTCACGGAGTCCTCCGCCACCTCGAGTATCTTTCCGTGGACTACGCCGCCCCTGCCGTTCAGCATCGGGATTGTGGCCCCAGGTACAAGGAGGCTCTCCTGGACCACCCCGTTCACTTCGAACGCCTGTTTCGGAAGGTCGATGATTCTGTCTGGATCCACTTCTCCGTACCCCTCCTCCGGGGTCAGGGTGAATGAGAACCTTGCTCCCGGCTCCAGCCCTTCGACTCCGGATTCGAATTTCGGCAGGAGTGATCCTGTCCCGTGTATATAGTCGAGCGGTCTTTCCTTCGTGGTCCTGTCAACGATTTCCCCGTCTACTTCAAGTTCGTAGCAAAGTTCTACTACAGAATTCTGTCCGATTTTCATGATAATTGTTCCTATATTAACGTCAGTCCGACGAATTAATGTTTAATAAATATTATCCTATAAATCAATGTCTTATCTTTTATGGCCGGAATCCGTCATACTGACGTTAAGGATTTCTTCCAGAAATCCTGTCTGTCTACCCCCAGTCGCCTTGCGGCGACAGCCCCGGTGGGGCATGCGGCTCCGCTTCGCTCCGCCGGCACCTGCGCTGCTTCGATTTTCTCCGAAAACCTCGCTGACGCTCCGGTGCGGCCCTGACGGGCCTTGCCATCTTAATGCCCAGTTGCTTTCTATAGCTAATTCGATGTAATCTGATGGCTTAAATGCATCGAAATCACGTTAATTCATTTTCAAACAGCGTCTTATCCTATAAATCAATGTCTTCTTGTCATGCGGAGAAGTCTGCCTTGTCGAATGCGAGCGTAGGAATCTGCCACCGGGTGCATTCCCTGGCGTCCGAGCCGGCCGCAATGATGCTGTTCCAGAGGCTCACCATGTTCCCGGTCACGACCATTTCCCGTATCGGGTGAGTTATTTTCCCGTTACAGAACGCAAACCCCTCGATCCCGTATGAGAAGTCTCCGGTGACGGGGTTGCAATTCCCTCCGTTGAATCCCGTCACATAGATCCCGCTTCCGCACAGGCGCAGAATGCGCGGCAAATTTATTTCAAATTCCTCTGATAAGCAACCTTTCTCTTTTTCCGGCAGGGCATCCTCCTTTATGAACGGCTTTATGACAGGTCTTGATACTCCTTCCACCGTAGGCTGCATGCCTGTCTTCCCGGCAATGTATGTGTTTATGAAATACATCTTTACGCTGCCGTTTTCTATTATCGGGCGATCTGCCGTGGCCACCCCTTCAGTGTCGAAAAGCCTTGACCCGGGCCTGCCTTCTGTCCGGGCCATATCCATTATGGTAAGGTCTTCGGAAAAAATCTTCTTCCCGAGTGTGCCGTCCAGGAATGAGTTCTTCTGCTGGATTGCGGTGCCGTTGAGCGCTGAAAATAGAGGGGAGGCGAGTCTGGAGCTGACGCTCCTGTCTACGACCATGCGGAAACTTCCTCCCCGGTGCCTTTTGGGACCTATCTTCCCAGCGGCTTTCTCAAGCGCTGTCCTTGAGCATCCTCCGGTCTCCAAAGATGATAAGAACGGGGATGATTCCCACCAGTACCCGCTGAGTTTCCTGCCTCCGTTATCCTGTATGGTGACTTCGGAACAGATGGCAAAGGATGTTTCGGTATGCCTTCCGCAGAAGCCTTCTGTATCCATGACGATATTGTCGTCTACGGAATCGGAATATTCGCATTCTTCTGATATGACGGTGTATTCCGCTGTCGGCTCCATTGTCCTGAACATAGAGGCGTCCATTGCCTCTTTTAGCCTTTGCTCCGGGGTGATGTCCTGGTATTCAGAGTCATAGAGTTTCAGCTCTTTTCCGGTTAAAGCGTCTTTTGCTGTCCGTTCAGGATCCGGCAGCTTTCTGCATGGGTCCTTGGCGAGCATCCGCACCGTATCTATGGCCTTTGCAATGAACTGCCGGAGCTGCCCGTGGGAAAAGTTGTTCGTGGAGAATGTCCCGTATCTCCCGTCTGCGAATATATACAGGAAAAGGGACCTGTCGGCCGAGTGAGTCACCTTGTCGAGCTCTCCGTTGAGAAGGCTGAAGCTGTCCAGTATGCTTTTGCTCAGGGAGACCCTCATCCGGGACGCCCCGATTGACATCCCGTACTCCATGCACATGCGTGCCGCCTCTATTTCTTCAGTGCCGATCAGACCTGAACGGCCTTTACATGTTTCTGTTCCTTCTGGTCTGCTGTTCATCTTTATTCTCCTCCTACCGTCAGGCTTTTTACCATGACCGTCGGTATCCCGCATGAGACGGGTACGCTCTGCTCTTTCCCGCAGGTCCATGTGCCGTTGTCGATTTTCATGTCATTGCCCACGCATACAATGTCTGCAAGCGCCTGCGGCCCGTTGCCTATGATGTTGATGTCCTTTACAGGAGCTGTGAGCTTCCCGTCTTCTATCATATAGCCGCTTTTTACATAGAATGTGAAGTCTCCCTCGCCGATTTTCACCTGCCCGTTCGAGAATTCGTCCACGTATATGCCTTTCCTTACGGATGCTATGATGTCCTCAGGGGATGCGGTGCCGCTTTCCATGTATGTGGCCCTCATCCGCGGTATCGGGTTGTACCTGAATGATTCGCGCCTTCCGTTCCCTGTAGGGGAGACCCCGTACCACTTTGCGCTGATGCGGTCGTGCAGGTAGGAATTCAGTATACCGTCCTTTACCATGTATGTCTTCTGGCCCGGAACGCCTTCATCGTCGTAAGAGCATGCGCCCCGGTTGCCCGGGATGGTCCCGTCGTCCACTATGCTTATGGAGCTGTCGCAGACCTTCTGTCCCATTTTCCCGGAGAACACGGACTGCCCCTTGCGGTTGAAGTCCGCCTCGAAGGCATGGCCCATTGCCTCGTGCAACAGTATTCCGGACGCACCGGCCCCCATCACCACAGGCATCCTGCCGCCTTTCGGCCTCCGTGCGCCGAACCTTGCGTCTATGCCTTTTACAGCCTCGGCCGCCAGTTCCTCCAGAAGGCTGTCCGACAGAAGCTCCGCCCCGCACCGGAAGCTCCTCGATGCCGTCTTGTTCTCGTTTCTGGTGCCGTCGCTGAATATCACCGATGCCGTTACGCTCCCCATCGGGCGGGAATCGCAGGCCATCTCCCCGCAGGAGTTGAACATCATGATGTCGCTGTGAGAGTATGAGAGGCGGGCTATGACCTTTATCACCCTGTTGTCCAGGGACATGATCCTTTCCTGCAGTTTTTCCAGGAATGGTACCAGCGTGGAAGCCTGCGTCAGGCTCCATGCTTCGGTCTCTGGGTACAGCAGGCCGCTTCCGCATGTTTTTCCTGCGGTCTCCCTGTCTGTCCTCCGGAAGCCCCGGCTTCCCGTATATCCGGAGGCTATGAGCGAAGCCGCCCCTGCTGCGTCCTCCATGTCTTCAGGTGCTGTATTTTCAGAGTATGCGTAACCTGTCTTTTCCCCGCTCAGCACCCTGATCCCGATCCCGAAATCGGTATGGAGCCCGCCTGAAGTCACCTGCCCGTCTTTCAGCAGCAGGTCGCCGTAGACTGTGTTCTCGAAATACAGGTCCGACCAGTCACCCCCGCGGGCGAGCGCGGTAGAAGTGAGGCGCTCCATCTGGGGTACGGTCACATTGAATATGTCTAGAAAATATTGCTTGTCCATTCGTCCGTGTCGTATGCGCTTTTCCTTATCTTCTCGTATGTTTCCTTGTCTTTTATGTTGATTATGTCATTCTTGCTGCCTTCGGCAATAACCCTGAAAGGCACTTTCGAATTGTCTGCAAGTATCCACCTGTCGCACAGAGGGATATAGTCCTTGAAAAAATAGCTGATCCCCACCCGGTACCGCCTGCGTACGGTCTCCTCCGGTATGTTGTGCCCTCCGGCCGCCACCCTTGCCTTCACCCTTGCCACGGCAAGGTCCGGGGAATTGAGCCAGAAGTACATGAGGGTGACGGTATAGCCTTCCTTCTGGGCCATCGACACCATTTTCAGGAGTGTCCTGGTGGCCAGTGTGGTTTCTATGCCGAAGTCCTCTTTCCTTGCGAACAGGTATTTTATTTTCAGCAGCATGTACCTGCTTGCCTGGATTGACGCCTGTTCGGGATTGAAAGGGGACAGGCCTTTGGCGAATTCGTCGGAATTCACGAACTGGCTGCATTCCAGCATTTCCGGGAGAAGTGTATATGAGGCGGTTGTCTTTCCGGCCCCGTTGCAGCCTGATATGATGTATAACTTTGGCATAGCTGTATAGGAAAACTGTTTCTTGGTTCTGGAAGATTTCCGGGAGGCTTTCCGGTCCCGGCCGCCGGTGCTATCTGCCGTGTGTCACTCCATAGCCGAACAGGGAGAAGTCCCCCTTGCAAGGGTCATCCGGGAAAATCTCCTTGAAGGCATCCGTTATTTCCCTGACTGTCACGATGTCCTTCTGCCGGCGTGAGGTCAGCCCTATGGCGACAGCCTCGTCATATACGTGTACGTCCAGAGGTATGAGGAGGTCCTTCTTGTCGGAGTTTTTCCACACTCCCAGGTCGACTTTTCCGTCATCCCGGACCATCCATCTTCGCATCATGTTGATTTTCTTGTCGGGGGCTTTCGGGTCCTCCTTCCGTCCGAAAATCATGCAGCGTATATCCCTGTTTGACAGTTTTTCTATACTGTCCGTCCCGGAATAGACTGCTTTCAGTCTCCGGCAGATCTCCGCGAACTCGCTCCATTTCACTGTCCTGTGCAGGCTTGCATCCTCGTCACGGTAGTCCCCGGACATCACATATTCATACGGCCTCCATTCCATTTCTTCCAATGCCCTGGTGCAGTCCCTCACAATCATAGACCGCCTTCCCCATGCGAGGTGCGCCGCTATCAGTGCGGCTATCTCGACATCGGCCAGGGAGCATTCCCCGCATCTGTATTTCTTTGCCATTTCCGCAGGGAAAATGATCGGGTCCTCCTGGAAATATTTCGGGTCGTTGTATTCCTCGGCCCATCTGATGAGCTGCTCTTTCACTGAATTTTCCATATCCTGCAAATATAGGGGTGTTTGTGGTTATGTCAAAGATTCACCGGGACAATCCGTAGGGAATCGTGCGCCTATACAAGGATTACTGTCACATTACGCGCACCGTGCGCCCCGAAGACGAGCGCCTGTTCGATGTCCGCGGTCTTTGATGGCCCTGAAATGAATGTGCCGAACTCCCTGCAGCGCTGCATTTCCTCCCTTGAATACGCCTGGTGCATGTTGTCCACTATGCTGTTCCTGCCCAGGATGATGACGAGGGCCTCGGCAATGAAAAGCAGTGCCCTGTGGCAACCGCAGTCCGTTATCCATACCGCCCCGTTCTCGGCGACACCGAAGTCTCCCCGCACTACAGCCACGTCTGTCCCGTCCAGGTCTTCGGGAGAGGCATAATCCTCCGGAGACGCTGTCTTGCACTCGAGAATGCCTATAGGGGATACTATGCTTTTTGCATCCGGGTATTCTTTCCGGATTATGCCGTCGATACAGGAAGGGTCCGGCGCAATGATTGCGTTCCCTCCAGCGGCTTTAAGTGACTCTGCAAAAGCATTTACCTTATTGTCAAAAGACAATGCTGCCTGCTTTAAGCTACCGAGGTCAGGATATTCGTATGTTTCCTGGGTGTTCCTCCTTATCCTTTCCAGTATTTCTTCCCTGCTTCCCATATTTATTTTAACGTCAGTTCGACGAATTTATGTTTAACAATATTATATTAAAAATCAATATTTTATCATTTATGACCGGAATCCGTCACACTGACGTTAATGATTAAACATGCGTTTAATCATATAATCTAATCCCCAGTCACTTCGTGACAGCCCCTTGTTAAGGGGCGCCACCCCCCCATCCGCCCCCTCGCCGGGGGCCCTGTCGCATGCCACGGGCCTGCTCCTTAATAGGTAATTCGATGAAATTTAATGAATTAAATTCATCGAATTCACGTTATTTTACTTTTCCCTTCTTCCAGAGGCTGTTGAACGACTCTTTGGCGAACTGCGGCATCTCCCGTCCTTCTCCCCATGCGTTCAGCTTGCTGTATATCATTGGTCTCGGCAGGGCGTCGACAAGCGGTGCCGCCTTTACTGCCGTATTGAACAGGACAGGATGCTCCATCACTATCTCCATGGAGTCCGATATGAACTTCTTCATCCTGTCCGCCTTGCCCAGCCCGTCCAGGGCCTGCCTCCACAGGTATATCTGTTCCCCGAGGTCCACTTTTGCCGGACAGACATTGCTGCATGACATGCACAGGGAGCAGGCGGAGACATTGTCATAGTATTTCTCCGGGTTTTTCAGCATGGAGAGGTTGATCCCTATCGGTCCCGGTATGAAGTAAGTGTAGGAATACCCTCCGCTTCTCCTGTACACAGGGCAGGTGTTCATGCAGGCACCGCATCTGAGGCAGTTGAGTGTCCTCACGTGGTCCTTTTCCGCCAGTATGCGGCTTCTCCCGTTGTTCACTATTATTATATGGAATTCCCCGCCTTCCTGCGGTCTGGAGTAGTGTGTCGTATAGGTCGTTGACGGCTGTCCTGTCCCGGAGCGGGCCAGAAGCCTGGTGAACACCCCGAGGGAGTCCAGGTCAGGCACTATCTTCTCCAGCCCGAAGGCCGCTATCTGCAGCCTGTGGAGCGAGGTGCCTATGTCGGCATTGCCTTCGTTGGTGCAAACCACCACTTCTCCTGTGGATGCTACGGCGAAATTGGCCCCGGTCATGGC
>CALVCB010000056.1 GCA_944325965.1 uncultured Bacteroidales bacterium | reverse complement strand
AGGCCGGCGTTGATGTTCGCCTCCGCGGTCTCGGCCCCCATTTTCTTCGGTGTGGCGAATACCCTCTTGCCGAACTTCTCCTCCAGCTCGGCCTGGTGCACGGCGGCGATGTCTGTGATGTACTTGAGGTCAGTCCTGTCGGTCAGCGCCTTGTCCAGCTCGGCTTCATTGATGACCTCCTTGCGTGCGGTATTCACAAGGCATCCGCCCTGCGGCATCCTCGTGAGGAGGTCGTACCCTATTGACTCCCTTGTCTGCGGGGTTGCCGGGATATGGAGCGAAATGAAATTGCATTCCGAATACATCTGTTCTGCGGATGTGGCGGGGACCACACCGTCGGCCTCCATGACCGAGCTGTCCACGAACGGGTCGAATGCCGTCACCTCCATCCCCATGGCCCTTGCCTTGCCTGCCACCAGCCTTCCTACATTGCCGTAGGCCTGGATTCCGAGCCTCTTGCCGCGGATTTCACTCCCGGTGCCTGGCGTGAAGCAGTTACGTGACATGTATATCATCATGGCGATGGCCAGCTCGGCCACCGCATTGGAGTTCTGCCCCGGTGTGTTCATAACCACGATGCCGCGCTGTGTGCAGGCATCCAGGCAGATGTTGTCGTATCCGGCCCCTGCCCGTACCACAATCTTCAGGGACTTTGCCGCATCAACGACTTCCCTTGTCACCTTGTCGGAGCGGACTATCAGGGCGTCCGCGTCTGCCACTGCCTTGACCAGCTGTTCCGGTGAAGTGTATTTCTCAAGCAGCACTACCTCATGTCCGGCTGTCTGTCCGATTTCTTTTATGCCGTTCACGGCAGCGGCGGCGAACGGCTTTTCTGTAGCTACCAGTATTTTCATGCCAATTCCATTTGTCGCCCTTTGCGGGCCGGTTATCAGTTTATGTATCAGTCACGGATTTCAGGCCTTCATCTTCTCGAATTCCTGCATGCAGTCTACAAGGGCCTGTACGCTCTCGAGAGGGCAGGCGTTGTATATTGACGCGCGGAAGCCGCCCACTGACCTGTGCCCCTTGATGCCTACCATGCCTTTGCCTTTTGCGAATTCGAGGAACTCGTCCTGCAGTGGCTCGTATCCCGGTGCCATCACGAAGCATACGTTCATGATGGACCTGTCCTCCTTTTCGGCAGTGCCGGTGAACAGCGGGTTGCGGTCTATCTCCCCGTAGAGGAGGGCGGCTTTCTCTTCATTGATCTTGCTTATGGCCTCCACTCCGCCGGTCCCCTTGAGCCATTTCAGGGTCTCCTTCATGACGAAGATAGGGAAGACAGGAGGTGTGTTGTACATCGAGCCGCCGTCTATATGCACCCTGTAGTCAAGCATTGTAGGAATATACCTGCTCACCTTTCCGAGGGCGTCCTTGCGGATGATGGCGAAAGATACCCCGGCAGGGCCCACATTCTTCTGCGCACCACCGTATATGAGCGCATATTTGCTTACGTCCACCGGGCGGCTCATTATGTCCGAGGACATGTCCGCGATGAGAGGCACGGGGCAGTCCATGTCGTAGCGGATTTCCGTCCCGTAGATTGTGTTGTTGGTGGTGATGTGGAAATAGTCGATATCTTCCGGGATCTCATATCCCTTAGGTATGTAGCTGAAGTTCCTGTCTGCGGAAGATGCCACCGCGAAAGCGTCGCCGAGCCCCTTTGCCTCCTTGTATGCCTTCTTGGCCCAGACACCGGTCTCGAGGTATCCGGCCCTGTGCTCGAGAAAGTTCATCGCCACATACAGGAACTGCAGGCTCGCACCGCCCCCGAGGAACACAACTTCATGGGTGTCGGGAATATTGAGGAGCTCCTTCCAGAGCGCCCGGCACTCTTCCATTACCGCTCCCCATTCTTTCGACCTGTGGGAGACTTCAATGACAGCCATGCCGGTCCCGGCGAAATCCTTCAGGGCCTCTATGGCGTTTTCGATGGCCTGGTCCGGAAGGATGCAAGGCCCTGCGTTGAAATTGTGTACCTTTTTCATTTTAAATTTCCTTACAACTTTTAAATAGTTTCTAAAACGGCGATAAAAATAATGATTTTTCTAAAATAAGCCGCGAATGTCAGAATTTTTTTCGCAATAATGGCAATGGAGTAATATTTCGTTACCGCATTTTATTGTCGTGAAACGTGTCCTGACCGGCTGGTGGTTGGTGATGCATTTAGGGTTCATGCACTTGGCTATGCCCTCAACGACGGAAGGCATCTGGAGCTTCTTCTTCTCCACTACCTTGAACCCCCTGATGATATTCACTGTAGCGTCGGGAGCTATGAGCGCCAGCTTGTTGAGCTCCTCATCCCTGAAGAACTTGTCGGCTATCTTGATTATCCCCTTTTTCCCGTACAGCTTGCTGTTGAGGTTGATGCCTATGGTTATCTGGCTTTCGAGGCCCTTGAGGTCCAGAATGTCGAGGGCCTTGTATACGTTTTCCGCCGGGATGTGGTCCAGCACCGTGCCGTTCTCCAGGGCGCTTACTATGAGTTCTTTGCTGTTGTGTGTCATGATATTGTCCTTTTTACCTGTAACCGAGTAGATATGCAATGATGGCCATGCGGACATACAGCCCGTTCTCCGCCTGTTTGAAGTAGTATGCGTACGGGGTCTCGTCCACATCCTGGTCTATTTCGCTGACCCTCGGGAGGGGGTGGAGGATTTTCATGTTGGGCTTCACGTTCTGGAGCATCGAGGCGGTGAGCCGGTAGACGTCCTTCACCTTCTCGTACTCCATCGGGTCGGTGAACCTTTCCTGCTGCACCCTGGTCATGTAGAGGATGTCGCAGTCGTCCAGGTGCTCCTCCAGGCTGGAGGTTTCATGGTAAGGTATGCCGCTGTTCCCGAGGAAGTCCTTGTATTCGACAGGCATCTTAAGCTCGTCCGGGGCTGTGAATATGAATTCGGGGCTGAAATGCGACATCGCCTGCAGCAGGGAATGTGTGGTGCGCCCGTATTTCAGGTCCCCTACCATGTTTATTTTCAGATGGTCCAGATGCCCCTGGGTCTGCATTATGCTGTAGAGGTCCAGGAGGGTCTGTGAAGGATGCTGGTTCGCCCCGTCCCCTGCGTTGACTACCGGGACGGACGCGACTTCCGAAGCGTATCTCGAGCTCCCTTCGAGAGGATGCCTCATGATGATCATGTCGACATAGTTCGATACCATCTTGATGGTGTCTTTCAGGGTTTCTCCTTTGCTGACACTGGTATTGGTCGCGTCGGAGAAGCCTATCACCTTGGCCCCCAGTCTGTTGACTGCCGTCTCGAAACTGAGCCTCGTCCTTGTGGACGGTTCGAAGAAAATGCACGCTATCACCTTCCCCTCCAGGATTTTCTGCACCCTGTCCTTTTCGAACTCCTTTGCTACCTCCAATACGTGAAGGATCTCGTCTTTGGTGAAATCCTGTATTGAAATCAGACTTTTGTGATTGTGGTCCATATTATAAGTGTTAAATTATTTTCCTTTTATGTCCGCCGCCCCGTGTCACATGGCTCCGGGGTCCCCGTCCATGCCTTCCGCGCTGCACCCCTCTATCTTCGAACAAAGCTCCAGGAACCTGCCGACCGACGAGAGCCGTACCCTTACCTCCATTGAGCAGGACATCCCGAAGTCCTGGGATTCGGGGGACAGGCCGAGCTCCTTCGTCATCTTCATGACATCGTTCATGTTCAGATAGCCGAAAACGAGCCTGAATCTGCGGCAGGCTGTCTTTTCTATGATCTGTGCACTGGAGATGGCGTCCGCCGCTGAAGTCTTGTACGCCCTGATAAGCCCCGGTATTCCGAGCTTTATCCCGCCGAAATAGCGGACAACCACTATAAGTATGTCGCTGAGCCCGTTGGCGTCTATCTGTCCGAGGATGGGCCGTCCCGCCGAGGAGGACGGCTCCCCGTCGTCGTTAGCCCGGAATATGTCGCCTTTATATCCGAGGCGGTACGCATAGCAATGATGCCTGGCGTCGTGGTATTCTTTTTTCAGGGATGATACTATTTCCTTTATTTCCTGCTCCGTCTCGACCGGATAGGCCAGGGCAATGAACCTGCTGCCATTGTCCTTGAACAGTCCTTCTGACCTGGAGGCGATGCTCCTGTAGGAATCATTAATCTGGGATTCTGTTCCGTTCATACCGAATCCAAAATTACGACATTTTTTGGAAATATTTTGTACCTTTGGGTGCTTTTTGGCAAAAGATGTTTTGATATGGTATTGAGATATAGAGTTTCACTCCCTGGTATCAAGGGGTTTGCAAGGGTTTATGAGGTAAAGGACACCACGACCCTTTATTCTCTGCACAAGCAGATGCGTGCGGACATGGATTTCCCGCAGGACCAGATGGTGCTTTTCAAGGCAGAGGATGCCGGCGGCAATGTGACCGCCCGGTACGGGATATTCAATCTCGGGGCCGGCACCATTGATTCCGTGACTTTCGGGCAGACATACAAGAAGGGGGAGGTGACATTCATATATTTCTATGATACCACCAATGCCAAGAGCGTAATCGTCACATGCGAGGGCCCTGCCGAGGAGCGCAGAGGGGTCATGTATCCTGTCCTTGTGGAGGCAAAGGGGCCGAATCCGGTGGAGTTCGAGAACGGCTATGTCGCCTTCGAGGACCTGCCTGACGAGAAGAAGAAGTCCATCCAGACCGGCGAGACCGATGATGACGACCTGGATGATGACGATGACGACCCGGATACCGAGGAGATTTACGATGAAGACCAGGATGATGAATGAAACGGCTCCTGATCGTTCTCGGTCCTACGGCTGTAGGTAAGACAGACTATAGCATAGAGCTGGCTCTGAAATACGGCTCGCCTGTAATCTCCTGCGATTCCAGGCAGATATACAGGGAAATGACAATAGGGACGGCTGTCCCTTCCGCTTCACAGCTTTCTGCTGTGAAGCATTATTTTATCCAGACTGAATCAGTTACGGAACTTTATACGGCCGGGAAATATGAGCTTGATGCCATGGCTCTGATAAACAGGCTGTTTGGTGAAGGTCATGAGACTCTGGTGATGGCCGGTGGCTCGGGGTTCTACATAGATGCCGTGTGCAACGGTCTCGATGATTTTCCCCCGGCTGACCTCCAGCTGCGGGAGAGCCTGACCCGGAGGCTTGCAGAGGAAGGGGTCGAGTCTCTTCGGCTTGACCTGAAGCGCCTTGATCCGGAGAGCTATTCCTCCATCGACATAGCCAACGGGCAGCGTGTGGTCCGGGCCCTGGAGGTCTGCCTGATGACTGGCCGTAAATTCTCCTCTTTCAAGACCTCGCCACAGAAGAAAAGGGATTTCGCTATAGAGAAGATAGGCCTGACGCGTCCGCGCGATGTGCTGTACGGCAGGATTGACAGGCGTGTGCTGCAGATGATAGACGGGGGCCTGGTCGACGAGGCCCGCTCACTGCTTCCGTACAGGGGATATGCCGCCCTGCAGACGGTGGGGTATAAGGAGATTTTCGCCTATCTGGATTTCTGTGCAGGAAAGGAATACCGTGCACCTGTCTCCGGGCAGCACAAGAATGATGGCCCTGTCACTTCCGTTGACAGAGCCATCGAACTTATCCAGCGCAATACCCGGCATTATGCCAAACGCCAGCTTTCCTATTGGAGAAGGGACAGGGATATAGTCTGGAGGGAAATCTGACTATTCCGCGAAAAGCGAGATGATGTTCACTATCACCCTGGAGGCCTTTTCCATGCTTTCGAGCGGGACGTACTCCAGTTTCCCGTGGAAGTTGTGCCCTCCGGCGAAAATGTTCGGGCACGGCAGCCCCATGAAAGAGAGGTTCGCCCCGTCTGTGCCTCCGCGTATAGGCTGGATGCGCGGCTTGATGCCTTCCATCTCCATGGCCTTCACCGCCTTGTCGATGATATGGCTGTGAGGTTCCACCTCTTTGCGCATGTTGTAGTACTGGTGCTTTACCTTCAGGGTGGCGGTGCCTTCTCCGTATTTTGTGTTGATGAAATCCACGCACTGCTGCATCACTTTCTTCTTTTTCTCGTACAGGTCCATGTCATGGTCCCTGATTATGTATGAGAACTCCGCTTCCTCCACGGTGCCGTTGAAGCTGATGATATGGAAGAACCCGTCGTACCCTTCAGTGAACTCCGGCCTCTGCTCTACCGGCAGCAGGCTGTTGAGCTCCATACCTATCAGGATGGCGTTCCGCATCTTGCCTTTGGCGTATCCCGGATGGATGTTGCGGCCCTGTATGTGCACTGTGGCGGCCGCGGCGTTGAAGTTCTCATATTCGAGTTCCCCGATAGCCCCGCCGTCCATGGTATATGCGTATCTGGCCCCGAATTTTGCCACATCGAATTTCACGACCCCGCGCCCGATTTCCTCGTCAGGGGTGAAGCCTATCTTTATCTCCCCGTGCTTGAATTCAGGATGCTCCATTATATATTGTGCGGCGTCCATGATTTCAGCCACACCGGCCTTGTCGTCCGCCCCGAGCAGGGTGGTGCCGTCCGTGGTGATGATGGTCTGTCCGCGGTATCCGGCCAGCTCCGGGAAATCATTGACTTTCAGAGAAAGCCCGGATTCTTTGTCCAGAAGGATGTCTTTCCCGTCGTAGTCCTTGATTATCTGGGGCCTGATGTCCGCCCCTGAAGCATCTGGAGATGTGTCCACATGGGCGATGAAACCGACGGGCGGCACGTCTTTCCCGCAGTTTGACGGGATGCTTGCCATTACATATCCGTATTCGTCCAGATCAGCTTTGATGCCCATGGCGGTGAGCTCGTCTTTCAGCATCTTCAGCAGGTCCAGCTGCTTCCGGCTGCTCGGCTGGGTTTCCGACCCCGGATCGGACTGCGTGTCCACTGACACGTATCTCAAGAATCTGTCTAAAATTTTTTCCATTTGTAAAAAATCAAAATCGGTTCTTATCTAAAAAGTCAACATTCTTTCTTTCATGACCGGAAGTCCTTTCATTCATGGTGCCCTTCTGTCATCCCGAACGCAGATTTTCCGGCTTCGTCATTCAGGGCGAAGACTGAATGACAACAATTACATCAGTATCAGGCTGATACCCATTATCGCCATTCCAGCCACCACACCGGCGATGGCGACGTGGTGCCTGCCGTATTTCTCGGCGGTCGGAAGCAGTTCGTCGAGGGAGATGTAGATCATTATGCCGGCTACCGCCGCCAGAATCAGCGGGAAGGCCGCCCCGTCTCCTGAAATCTCTACCCCGAACAGCGATGTGACCGCATAGCAGACGGCCGCACCTGCGGGCTCCGTAAGTCCGGACAGCGTCGCATAGAGTGCGGCCTTGCCTTTGCTCCTGGTAGCATAATATATAGGTATCGCTACTGCTATGCCTTCAGGGATATTGTGTATCGCCACCGCGAATGTAATCCCGGCCCCCATCTGAGAGCCGCTAAGCGAACTGATGAACGTGGCCATCCCTTCCGGGAAATTGTGTATGGCAATGGCCACTGCGGACATGATTCCCAGTTTTTTCAGGGCATTGTGGTCCGTGCTTTTCTCGGATGCGGAAATCATATCCGTGGCCGCTGTCCTGGCGTTCAGCGACAGCCCGGTGGCTTCGTGAGGATTCTCGTATTCCGGAATGATGAAGTCTATCAGGAATATGAGCCCCATTCCGGCGAAGAACGAAACGAGTACGAGGGCTTTCCCGTTGATTCCGGAATATGCCGCCCCCTGGATGGCGGCCTGGGCCTCGGGGTACAGTTCGGCAAGGGAGATGAAGATCATTACCCCGGCCGAAAGCCCGAGGGCGCCTGCGAGGAAATTGCTGCTGAGCCGTTTGCCCAGTATTATCAGCAGTCCTCCTATCCCGGTGGCAGCACCGGCAAGCAGTGTCAGCAGCAGCGCCTGCAGTATCTCGTCCATGTCTTCCTGTCCTTATTCCGCCTTCCTGGCCTTCATTGCAGAATATATTATGTATCCGATGATAGCAGTATAAGGTATGATAGCCACAGGCTCGGTCCACGGTGACGGTTCCATGAAGGCATCCACCTTGGCGAATCTCAGCACTGCGCTCACCACTCCCATCAGGGCACCGCCGGCGATGAACCCGGAGGCGATCAGTGTGCCTTTCTCCTGGCGTGCGCTGTTCAGCTCCTTGTCCTTGCTGCGGCTGCTCACAAACCATGATATGGCACCTCCCACGAGCATAGGCAGGTTGAGGTCGATAGGGATGAACATGCCCAGGGCGAATGCCAGAGCCGGTATCTTAAAGAAAGTCAAAATGACAGCTATTACGGCTCCTATCCCGTACATGAGCCATGGGGCTCCGCCTCCATTCATCATGGGCTCGATCACTGCAGCCATTGCATTGGCCTGTGGGGCTACAAGTGCATCTTCCCCGGTGAACCCGTATGTCTTGTTCAGGACCATCATGACCCCTCCGACCGTGGCTGCGGCCACAAGTGTCCCCAGGAATTTCCATGTTTCCTGGTTTTTCGGAGTGCTCCCTATCCAGTAGCCGATCTTCAGGTCGGTGATGAAGGCCCCTGCGACAGAGAGGGCCGTACAGACTACGCCTCCTATAATAAGTGCGGCTGTCATTCCCGCTGTCCCTTTGAGGCCGGCAGCCACCATGACGAGCGAAGCGAGGATGAGGGTCATGAGTGTCATTCCGCTGACAGGGTTTGTCCCTACGATTGCTATGGCATTGGCGGCCACTGTCGTGAACAGGAACGCAATGATCCCTACCACCAGCAGTCCGATGACGGCGTGCCAGATATTGTCTACAACCCCGAATGCGAAGAAGGCAAGGATTGCCAGCAAGGTGATTACGATGCCTATGATAATGATTTTCATGGAGATGTCGCGCTGCGTCCTGATTGTCCGGACTTCAGTGTCGGTCTTTTTGCGCCTGAACTCTCCGGCTGCGAGGCCGAGTGCGGACTTGATGACCCCGAAAGAATTGATTATCCCGATGATGCCTGCCGTGGCGATTCCTCCGATGCCTATATGCCTGGCGTAGTCGGTGAAAATCTGTTCGGCCGACATTTCCCCGATAGTGGATGTTACCCCGGTGTTCATAAGGTCAATCACCTGCCCGCCCCAGATGAGGTTCATCAGAGGGATTATCACGAGCCAGACGAGGAAGCTGCCGCAGCATATTATCACAGCATATTTCAGTCCCACTATATACCCGAGGCCCAGGACGGCCGCCCCCGTATTGAGCTTGAGGACTACCTTCGCCTTGTCCGCGATGGCCTCCCCGAACGGCAGTATCCTGGAGGTGATGGTTTCTCCCCAGAGGCCGAATGTGGAAACTATGAAGTCGTACAGTCCTCCGACCAGCCCGCTCGCAAGCAGGGTTTTGGCGCTTTTGCCCCCGCTCTCGCCGCTGACCAGCACCTGGGTGGTGGCAGTAGCTTCAGGGAACGGGTATTTCCCGTGCATCTCCTTGACGAAATATTTCCGGAACGGAACCAGGAACAGTATCCCGAGGATTCCCCCGAGAAGGGAGGAGAAGAATACCTTTGTGAAATTGACGGTAAGTTCAGGATATTTGTCCTGTAATATATATAGTGCGGGGAGAGTGAATATCGCTCCGGCGACTATGCCTCCGGAACAGGATCCGATAGACTGGATCATGACATTCTGCCCCAGGGCGTTTTTCTTTCCCAGCGCGCCCGACACCCCGACCGCTATGATGGCTATGGGAATCGCCGCCTCGAACACCTGTCCGACCTTCAGCCCCAGGAAGGCGGCCGCTGCCGAGAAGATGATTGTCATGAGGAGGCCCATGCTGACGGAGTACGGAGTCACCTCCGGATAATTTTTTTCAGGGGAGAGCAGTGGCCTGTATTCTTCACCTGGTTTGAGTTCCCTGTGCGCGTTCTCAGGCAAACTCGTCTTTTTCTTTTCTTCCATGGTTTGTTTGCGTGAACAGTTCAGACAGCAAATTTAGAATCTGTTTATTTCTTTTCAAAAAATCTTCTTTAAAATCTCATGCCGGAATCCTTAATAATTTAATCAAAATAAATAGAATTTTTATATAGAGTATAATTAATTGAATATCAATATTTTGTCAAAAATATGAAAAATAAGATGGAAAAAAAGTCGAAAAATATTTGCAGAAAAATTTGGAGGTAACGAAAAAGTACGTATCTTTGCAGCCCGTTTGAGAAAAAACGGATGAGAAAAGTCCTTCGGGGCAAGTTCATTGACAAATATGAGAGAAACACAGAGAGGTAAGAGAAGCAAAAGAGATTGGTCTTTTTTATAAGAGGAGCAATTTCACTAAGGCGAGACGAAAGTCGAAGTGACACGAGAGCAAGTTACTAATGGCGGACGGGGGATGCCTAGGCTTCCGGAGGCGAAGAAGGACGCGGCAAGCTGCGAAAAGGCGCGGGGATCTGCAAGCATGAAATGATCCGCGCATGTCCGAATGGGGCAACCCGGCGGGCTGAAGGCCCGCCACACCCTGATTGGGGTGGGCGAACCCGGGGAACTGAAACATCTCAGTACCCGGAGGAGGAGAAAGAAACATCGATTCCCAGAGTAGTGGCGAGCGAAATGGGAAGAGCCCAAACCGAGCGCGTCGAGGCGCGCGCGGGGTAGTAGGGCCGGCCATAAGGACTGGCCGTGGGAACCGGAACCGTCTGGAAAGGCGGGGCGCAGAGGGTGATACCCCCGTAGGGGCAACCACGGACAGGCGAGGCGGGCACCTGAGTAGGGCGGGACACGAGGAATCCTGCCTGAATCCGCGGGGACCATCCCGCAAGGCTAAATACGACCGGAAGACCGATAGTGGACCAGTACCGTGAGGGAAAGGTGGGAAGCACCCCGAGCAGGGGAGTGAAAAAGAACCTGAAACCGTCCGTCAGCAAGCGGTTGGAGCAGAGATGCGACAGCGTGCCTTTTGCATAATGAGCCTACGAGTTCGTCCGGTCCGGCGAGGTTAATCCCCTGAGGGGAGGAGCCGGAGCGATAGCGAGTCTGAACAGGGCGTTCAGTCGGGCCGGCGAGACGCGAAACCTAGTGATCTACCCTTGGCCAGGCTGAAGGCGCCGTAACTGGCGCTGGAGGGCCGAACCGGTTTACGTTGAAAAGTGCTCGGATGAGCTGAGGGTAGGGGTGAAAGGCTAATCAAACTGGG
>CALVCB010000055.1 GCA_944325965.1 uncultured Bacteroidales bacterium | reverse complement strand
TCCCTGATGACGCAGCGTCCTTCCGCAGAGGTGTCAGTCCCGTAGTTGATGGAGCTGAATACCACCTGGTTGCCGCCACGGGAGTGGATGGAGTTCATGTTATGGACAAATGCCTCCATGGACTGGTGTACGCGGCTCACAGTCATATTGATGGCGTGCTGGATCACCCTCTCTTCCCCCTGGATTCCCACCAGGTCGCGCTTGATGTAGTCATCGATAGGGAAATTGTAAAGATGGCTGTAGTCCTTGCCGTCAAGCTGGCCTATTTTCTCAAGTTCCTCCTGGAAGCTCTTGCGGACGAACGGGGCCATATAGAAGTCGAAGGCAGGGATGGCCTGGCCCCCGTGCATTTCATTCTGCACGGTCTCCATGGATATGCAGCCCAGGATGCTGGCAGTCTCTATCCTTTTGGCCGGGCGTGATTCCCCGTGCCCTGCGAAGAACCCGTTCTTCAGTATCTTGTCCAGCGGATGCTGCACGCATGTAAGGCTCTTTGTCGGGTAGTAGTCCTTGTCATGGATGTGGATATATCCGTTCTTGACTGCATCTTTCACTTCTTCTGAAAGCAGGCACTCGTCCACGAAGGACTTTGTAGACTCCGAAGCGAACTTCATCATCATGCCGGCAGGGGTGTCCGCGTTCATGTTCGCATTTTCCCTTGTCACATCCGTAGCCTGGGCCTCGATGATTTCTTTGAATATTTCCCGTGACTTGGCTTTTCTCGCGAGATTACGCTGGTTACGGTAAGCGATATATTTCTTTGCGACCTCCTTGCGCGGGCTGTTCATGAGCTCCATCTCTACGACATCCTGGATGTCCTCTACGCTCATGTCCTCCTTCTCTATCTTGGAGATGGTGGCCGCGATTTCAGCAGCCAGAACGATGTCTTCCCCCTGCTCGGTGACATCCATTGCCTTGAGGACGGCATCGACGATCTTCCTCTTGTCGAAATCCACGATACGCCCGTCCCTTTTAATCACATGTTTTACCATAATCAGTGTTGTTAACGTCATCCGAAGACAGCCGTCACTGTTCTGCCGTCCTCTGATGCCGGATGTTATGTAATATGATTTTCTCTTTACGGCAGCGACACTGCTGCCTCTTCCACCTTTCGGATGACAAATATAATCCAATTCTCAGTATGATGTCGGCATACTTGAATAAAAAGTTATTAACAATGATAGTAACGGCATGTTAATACATTGATTAACATGCCGTTACTGAAAAACGTAAATTAGAAAAATTAAAATTTGATAACAATCTTGTTTTCTTTTTCCCTGGTCATCCCACTACCCATACGAGGACATGCCGGTCGAAAATCATATATCCGAGATCAAATTCCTCCTCATGCCCGTCCTTGTGGGTGAATGTGGCTTCGAGTTCCCCCTCTCCCTTGAGGTTGAAGTCCTCGACCTCGATCTGTTCTGCGAAATCCACCCTGTTCTGTGACATCCTCTTGAAGATAGCCTCCTTTGCGCACCAGTATATGGCGAGCTGCTCGTTTCTCCTGCTGCTGTCCAGGTCCTCTATCTCATCTTCCGAGAGGGCCTTCTTCTCCACTGCCGAGAAATCCCTGTCAAGGGACTCCATGTCGATCCCCAGGTCCTCGTCATCGTCGATGATGATGGCCACGTATTTTTCAGTATGGGTGATGCTTATGTTGGTGATGCAGTTCTCCAGGAAGGGCTTGCCGTTGTCGTGGTGGCCGAGGTATACCTTTTCCTCGAATACCTCATTGAGCAAAGCCCTCACGGCGAGCTTCTGCTTGCGCAGGGACTCGCTCCGTATAAAGGATATTTCCTCCAGTTCGTCGTTCGGAGTGCTGGAGAGTTCCTTAAGCTGTTCTTCTGTTTCCGTTATCTGCCAGACGGCTATTTCGGCCTTGTTTTCCAGCGTTTTTCGAAAATAAAGTCCCATATTTGCTTATCTTCTTTTTACAATACATTATAATAAAGTGCCCCTGTCAGGAATCTATGTTTCCCGACGTGCCGATATACGACAAGCCCGTGCGCGCATTATATGCGCACACGGAGTATTTTG
Organism: uncultured Bacteroidales bacterium; assembly: GCA_944325965.1. GTDB lineage: Bacteria > Bacteroidota > Bacteroidia > Bacteroidales > UBA932 > Cryptobacteroides. Next base: position 9,287 of record CALVCB010000055.1, on the reverse strand, counting down.
CTCCGGCTGTATCGAAGGATGCCTCACTCATGACAATGAGGATGCTTTCCGACAGAGGATCGTCAGACAAAGGGTCTGCCGTTCCGGCGTGACATGTCATTATATGACTGGGAGGTTCCACTTTAATTTGTGTTACTTATGATTTCAGCATGCAAATATAAATATATTTTTGCAAATGGTAAAAAATTAGATGGTGTTTGATGTCTCCGGGGCATTTCCCTCCTGTCTGTGGCGATGCACTATCTCCATGAACTCCTCCCCGGTGATGGTCTCTTTCTCCATCAGCAGGCCTGCGGCCTCGTGCATGATGTCCAGATTGTCCGAAATAAGTTTCCTGGCCTTGGCGTGGGCGTCCTTTATGATGCCGAGCACGGCTTTGTCCACTTCTGCCGCCGTTGCAGACGAGCAGGCGAGGGAAGGGTCGCCGCCAAGATAGGCGCTGTTCCGGGTCTCCAGCTCCATCATGTCGTACTGTCCGCTCATCCCGTACCGGGTCACCATTGCACGGGCTATGCGGGTGGCCTGCCCGATATCGTTCGAGGCTCCAGTGGTGACTGTGCCGCAGACCACTTCCTCTGCAGCGCGGCCCCCCGTCAGGGTGGCTATCCTGTTCAGGAGCTCGTTCCTGCTCATGAGCACCTGGTCCTCGGTATCCACCTGCATGGTGTAGCCCAGGGCTCCCGAAGTGCGGGGAACTATGGTGATTTTGTGTACAGGAGCGGAGTCTGTCTGCATGGCTGCCACGAGGGCATGCCCGATTTCATGGTAGGCCACGATCTTCTTCTCTGTGCCGGAAATTACCTTGTTCTTCTTCTGTGCACCGGCCATCACTGTCTCAACGCTTTCCTCGAGGTCGGCGGTGGTGACACTCTGCCGTCCCATTCTTACGGCCCTCAATGCCGCTTCATTCACTATATTGGCTATTTCAGCCCCTGACGATCCTGAAGTTGCCCTTGCCACAACACTTATATCTATATCATCGTGCCGTACTTTCTTCAGGTGGACTTCCAGTATTGCTTTCCTGCCCTCCAGGTCGGGCAGCTCCATCTGTATGCGCCTGTCGAACCTGCCCGGCCTGAGAAGGGCCTTGTCCAGGCTTTCCGGCCTGTTGGTCGCGGCGAGGATAACCACGCCTTTATTCCCGTCAAATCCGTCCATTTCGGTAAGGAGCTGGTTCAGGGTCTGTTCCCTTTCGTCGTTGCCTCCTATCGAGTTTTCCCTTTTCTTTCCGATTGCGTCGATTTCGTCTATGAAGATGATGCATGGCGCCTTTTCTCCTGCCTGCTTGAACAGGTCCCGCACCTTTGTCGCCCCCATCCCTACGAACATCTGTACGAATTCAGACCCTGAGATAGAGAAGAACGGTACATTTGCTTCTCCGGCTACGGCTCTGGCTATCAGGGTTTTTCCTGTGCCCGGAGGTCCTACGAGCAGGGCGCCTTTCGGGAGATTAGCCCCGATCTGGCGGTATTTTTCAGGATTGTGCAGGAATTCCACTATTTCCTTTAGTGCTTCCTTGGCTTCCTCCTGGCCGGCCACATCGGCGAAGGTAGTCTTGATCTGGGACTCTGCGTAGATTCTGGCCCCGCTGCTGCCGAATGACATGAAGTTCCCCATGCCTCCCCCGTTCATTCGCGAGCGCATGGTCCTGGTCGCGGACCTCCATACAAGTATCATGATTACGCACGGGAGAAGCCACAGCAGGATGAAATTCATCAGGGCCGAATTCTCTTTCTGTATCTTCTTCGTGAAAATGATTTTTCCGTCTTTGTTGGGGCTGGAAGCATTTATGAGGCGCTCCACCAGCTGCGGGTCATCCATAGCCCCTGTCTGGAATGTAGAGTCGGCCTTCCCGTCAGGTGACGCTGTCTGGAATAATATCTGCCGGTCTTCTATCACCACGGCTTTGACGAGGCCTGAGTCCACTTTGGATATGAATGTGCCATAGTCGGCGGGCACTATCCTGTTTGTCCCGACAATGGGGAATAGCATGTTGATTATTATAGCGATAAGTATTCCCCAGAACAGGCCCCAGTACGGGAATCCCTGCCTGGGCTGCTGGGGCTCCTGCCCCTTGCCTTCAGGTTTTGCGGTATTGTTCATCTTCAGTTCGACGAATTTATGTCATTAAATTTCAAAACAGTTTCTTATCTTTGCGTGGGCTTTGGCCTGCAAATTGTGGGCAAAATCTCCGGCTTTTGAAAGTTTATTAACTAAAACACAAATATTATGGAATTTTTGACTAATGAAAAGCTGACCATTGTCGGTGCCGCCGGCATGATCGGTTCCAACATGGCCCAGACAGCCATGATGCTGAAACTTACTCCGAACCTTTGTCTTTATGATCCATACGGACCGGGTCTTGAGGGTGTTGCAGAAGAAATGTTCCACTGCGCATTCGAAGGTGCCAATATCACTTATACTACTGATATCAAGGAAGCCCTCACAGGGGCCGCATACGTGGTTTCTTCAGGCGGCGCCCCGCGCAAGCAGGGCATGACCCGCGAAGACCTCCTCAAGGGGAACTGCGAAATCGCCGAGGAGCTCGGAAAGAACCTCAAGGCATACTGCCCTGATGTAAAACACGTTGTCATCATCTTCAACCCTGCCGATCTGACAGGTCTTGTGACACTTCTCCACTCCGGCCTCAAGCCTTCACAGGTTACTACCCTTGCCGCTCTTGATTCGACAAGGCTCCAGAGCGCCCTTGCTAAAGAGTTCGGCGTACAGCAGTGCAAGGTGACAGGATGCCATACATACGGCGGACACGGCGAACAGATGGCCGTATTCGCATCCAAGGTGAGCGTTGACGGCAAGCCTTTCACAGAGCTTCTGGGCACCAAGCTCGCCCATGACAGATGGGAGGAGATCAAGGGCAATGTCATTCAGGGCGGCAAGCACATCATCGAGCTCCGCGGACGCTCATCGTTCCAGAGCCCTGCATACGTGTCCATCGAGATGATCGCTGCTGCTATGGGCGGCAAGAAGTTCGAGTGGCCTGCAGGATGCTATGTGAATACAGGGAAGTACCACAATGTGATGATGGCTATGCCTACCGTCATTGACGCTACAGGTGTACATTACACTGATATTACAGGCACTCCTGAGGAGATGGCTGCCCTTGACGCTTCATACGAGCACCTCTGCAAGATGCGTGACGAGATCATAGACCTGGGCATCATCCCTGCAGTTGCTGACTGGAAGAGTGTCAATCCGAACCTCTAGCGGATTGCACTGAAAAGATATTGTTGAGGCTGTGTCACGATTAAGTGTCACAGCCTCAATTGTATACATAAGTGTCTGGGAGGGTTGGAAATATCCGGACAATTTCCTAATTTCGTGAATCATTGCATGGGAAGGCCTTCCTGTCCTTCATGCTGTGGTTGCAGGCTGTACGACTTCAACATGCTCCGCCCGGACCGGAAGAAGGAGAGGGATGTGCCTCCATACGCGGTGGCGGCGGGAATCCCGCAAAGTTGATACGGATGCTGCAGCCCTGACACATAAATTCATATGCCTATGGAACCGGACCTGGAGTACCTGTTTGACCTGGAATGGATAATTACCCGTATCGACGGGAAGATAGCATCGGTCGCCCTCGACTGGAGGCCGTTGGCTGCGCTCTCCTCAAAGATATCATCATGGCCGGCAGACCGCATCTCATGCATGGAGACCGTCAAGACAGGTACGCGGGAGCTTATGGAGATTTCAGCGGACACCAGATGGGAGGACCTTTATCCGGTAGGTTCTCCGTTCCAGAGGAGAGTATGGGAGAGGCTGTTCTACCTGACGCATGCAGGAGGCCGGGAGACCCCGGACGGGAAACAGGGGGGCATGCCTGCGGCCAGGCTTGTCAGCTATACGGATTTCGCTGAAATGTGCGGTATCCGGCCAGGCGTAAGGGCCGTCGCACATGCTGTCGGGCTGAACCCCGTCCCGTTTATCATCCCGTGCCATCTTGTAGTACCGAAGGAGGCTACAGACAGCATCTCCAGGGCAGAGAAAGAGGCAGAGGCCTCCCTTTTCGGAAAGGACTGGCTCTGCCTCGACACTTCGCTTGATTTCGGCCAGTTCAGCATGCCCGGCGGCAAGGCTCTCAAACGTGACCTGATCAGGCTTACTTTTTCAGATAGTATGTCACGGAAGTGACTACACGCACTTTCTTGATTTCAGGGGTGTTGCTGTCCCTGTTCTCGATGGTGAAAGTGCCCTGGTTGGCGGTCTTGATCTTGCCGAGCCGGCTGCCTGAATCCTTGGCGAATTTTTCGCCCACTTCACGGGCGTTCTTTGTGGCTTCCTCTATCATGGCGGGCTTTATGGCATTGAGACCTTCGAACTTGAACTCAACAGGGTTGCTCCATGTGTTCTCGGATCCTACTACAATGCCTTTCTTCAGGAGGTCTGTCTGTTTTTTCATAAGAGCGAGGACCGTGTCCACATTGCCGGTGCATACGGTGACGACATTGGTCGAGAGGAAACGGTATGTACGGTCATTGTTCCCGTATTCCTGCGCGTATTTGTCTGAAATGACAGGAACGGCTACAGTGATTTCAGACTCGTTGATGCCGCCCTCTTCCAGGAACTGCTTGATGATGGCCGTGTTCCTGTTTATTTCCGAATATACGGTATTGATGTCATTACCCACTACCTTGAATATCAGCGGCCAGATGACCTTGTCGGCCGGGACCTCTTTTTCGCAAAGACCTTTTACAGTCACAATCCTGTCGAAAGACCGGAAGTCTTTCACAGCTTTGGGGAGCATGCTCCCCAGGAAGATCAGGCCGATCATGATGAACAGGCCTGAGAAGAATTTTCCTCTGTCCATAATTTAATGATTGAAATGCTCGTCTAATACAACGTCAGTCTGACGGATTATATTGTTGGTATAATTTTAATATTGTTTGTAATCACACTGTGCCTTTCCTCGTGAGGCTGTTGCAGGAAATGGCCCTGCTCCGGAAAGCCATATTTCAATGGATCGAATTCACGAATATAGTGTTTTTATCCTGATAAGCCAGCTTTTACGTTATTCCGGGACTGTTTTCCCGTCTGTCTGTCCCCCGGCCCGGTTCATGTAGGCCTGCAGGGCAGTGCGGTAGGCGATGCACTGGTCGATGTACCCGTTGGAGCATTCCTGCAGTTCGCTCTGTGCCTGGAGCAGATCGGAAAGCGGGGACATGCCTGCCTTGTAGTATGATTCCAGCTGGTGTACGCTGGACTTTGCCGTTTCCACGCTTTCCCGCGCCACAAGGAGCTGTTCCCATGAGGCGGTAAGGTTCATCCACAACTGCCTTATCTGCAGGATGAGCTGTGCGTTGAGGAAATCCTTTTCGTTCTCTGCTTTCTGTATCTGGTAGTCATACTGCTGCATTTTCCTGGAGGTCTTCCCCCAATCGGAAAGCGGTATCTGCACCGAAGCGAACACCGCCCCGTTCATCTGGCCCTTGTTTATGATGTTCCCGTATCCGTATGAAGCCCCTATGCCGATCTGTGGCATGGCCTCCCCTGCAGCCATCTTCTTTTCCAGCTGCCTGGACCGGACGGAAAGATCCAGCAGCCGGGTTTCAGCCTGAGCAGCGGCGATTTCCTCTTCCGGCCTGTAGTATGATTCAGGAGCCGCAATATCCGTCAGCTTGTCTGAAAGCAGGATATCGTCGATGTATGGTATGGAGTCGTTCCGTATGGTACTGTACGGATTGTATTCCAGCCCTATGGCGTTGAAAAGATTCATCTTTGCAAGCCGTATTCCGTTCTTTGTCCGGATTTTTCCGGAGCGGAGCTCATTCTGTTTCAGCCGCACCTGCAGCAGGTCGTTTTCTGTGGCAAGACCTGCCTGGACGGCGGCATTTACATCCCTGTACAATGTGTCGACGAGTCCCTGCAGCTGGTCCAGGGTCTTCATTTTCTCCTCCAGGGACACCACTTGCCAATATCCTTTTTCGACATCTTCGGATGTAGTCCTCAGCTGAACTTCCTGTCTGAGCCTTGCGGCCTCCATTCCCAAGGCGGCCAGTTTGTTCCCGTTGATGATCCTGCCTCCGGAAAATATGGGTTGGATGGCTGTCACGGTAGCCGTAATCCCCTGTTTGAGGGTAGAATACTGCGTATTGAACCCATACTGGTCCGCAAGGTCTTCCAGCATGTTGTTCAAGTTGTTCGTGAAGTCATTTTCTCCCATTATGTCTGTCAGTCCTATTTCAAGTACAGGGTCAAACGCATAGAAGGCCAGAGCATTGATGGAAACCTTGGGGAAATATTCGGATACCGCTTCCCGTTTCCTGGCCTGTGCAACCATGACATCAAGCCTGGAATTAAGTATGTACGGATTGTGCTCCAGAGCCATCTCCTGGCACTGATCCAGTGAAATCTCCGTTTTTTCCTGTGCCGGAGCGGAAACCGGGAGACAAGTCCCGAGGACGGCTGCCATAGCCAGGAGTGCCGTTTGCTTATTTTTCATCATCGCTTATCACCGCCTTTTTTGCATTTTTGAATACCTGCCAGTATGAAACCGGCATTATAAGGACAATCAGTACAATGGACAGCATAGTCCCGAAGCATATCACTACACCCATAGGCATCCACAGGGCGTCTCCGCTGATGATCATCGGGAGCACTCCCAGGGCTGTTGTGCAGGAGGTGAGGAAAATTGGCCTCATCCTCCGTTTCCCGGCCTCTAACGAAGCTTCCTTGACATCCCACCCTTTTTCGAATCTCAGGTATTCCGCATACTCGAACATCAGGATGCCGTTCCTTACAATGATTCCCATCAGGCTTATAAGTCCGAGGACGGAAGTCAGTCCGAAATCGAGATTGAAAAGCCACAGGCCCAGGAACGCACCGAAAAAGCACAGTGTACTCAGGACCATGGTGAGGGTCGCTATGGACACCTTCTTGAAATGTATCAGCAGGAAGAAGAAAAGGATAGCGACAGCGCAGAGAAATGTGGTTGCAATCTCCGGTGCTACTTCACTGTTCATGGATGAAAGCCCTCCATAGGACACTTCCACTCCATCCGGCAGGGCCGGTTTAATTTCATGTTCGATATAGTGCCTTATGCCCTTCATTACTTCAGGCTGGCTGTGTCCGAATTTCAGGTCGGCCCCCACTGTGATGGACTCCTCCCCGCTGGTTCTCGCATATGTGTCCGGCCCCCAGTCCGGCACTATTCCGGCCACTTGCCTCAGCGGGACCGAAACACCTGGTATTCTGGTCGGGACAATCTGGTTGCCCACTGTGCTGTAGTCCATGCCGTCTTTGTCCGCCTGGCTGTAAAGCATTACCGGGATCCTTGTGCCGTCCTCCCAGACGGATCCTGCAGGAAGCCCGTCGAATGTCCCTGCCAGCGACATCGACAGGAGGCTGCGGTTCACCCCCAGCCTTGCCGCCTCGTCCGGATCCGGCTCCACATCCACGAACGAGGCCATGCCTTCACAGTCGCTGTGTATCCACTGCAGCTTGTCATCCATAGTGTACAAAAAGTGCTTTATGGTGTCGGCTATCGGCTGCAGGACATAGAAATCCCCTCCTTTTACAGTCACCTCTACCGGGGCGGAAACGGCCTGGTAGTCCATCTGCTTGAAGCGTATGATTGCGTTTGGGAAATAGTGCTGGTATCTTTCCCCGTAATCCTTCAGGACGGTCTCAGTGGCCTTGGTGGACACCGTGTTCACTATGAACTGCGCAAAATCAGGGGATGGAGTCTGGGGCGCGTATGTGGCATGGAATCTTGGCGAACTGTTTCCCACGAAGGCCGTGACGGATTTTATTCTGCCGTCCTTCATCAGAATATGCTGGAGAGAGTCGCTTACCGCCGCAGTCTTGTCCAGGCCTGACCCGCTCTCCAGATAGATTTCCACCACGAAGCTTTCCCTTGCCGCTTTTGGCATCATCTGTATGTTTATGCGGGAGAACATCAGTATTCCCAGGCCAATAGCCAGCACTCCGGAGGCGATGGTCATCTTCGGATGGCGGAAGCATGCCGCCTCCATTTTCTCATATCCTTTCTGCATCCCGTTGAAGAAGCGGGACTGCCCCTTTGCAAACCAGCCGCTGCTGTCTGACCTTGCGCTTTTTATAAACCGGACCTCCAGTGAAGGGACCACGAACATCGCATAGGCCAGAGAGGCGCACAGCGCTATTGCAATCACCCATGGGAATGTCGTTACGAAATCCCCCAGGTATCCGGATATTAGGCCCTTCGCAGGAAAGGTCATGATGCTTATTGCCATTGTAGCAGTGAACATGGGGAAGAGCAGCTCCTTCATGCTGGAGCTTGCGGCCTCTGTCCTGGACATCCCTCTGCCGAGCTTGTCCATATACCCGTCCATGGTGATGATGGAATCATCGACTATCATTCCGAGGACTACGATCAGTGCTGCAAGCGATACGGTATTGAGGTCGATTCCGGCTATGAACATCACGGCCAGGGCGACAGCCGTGCAGACCGGAACACCGGAACTCGCAATCAGCGCAGATTTGATAGGGAAGAGCATGAGCATCACCAGAATGACCACAAGCATCGATATGACAAGGTCCCTCAGAAAAGACAGCACAGACATTCCGACCACTTTCGGCTGGTCTGTTATCTTGCTGAGGGTCACGCTTTCCGGCAAGTTTCCGGAGAATCCGTCCAGGACCTTGTCCACTTCCCTCCCGAAAGCCACGATATCGTTGTCGGGTCTCATCTCAAGAGAAAGGATTATGGCCGTATTCCCGTTGTAGTCTACCGTAGAGACAGGCTTTCTGGAGCGTCTTTCGACAGTAGCTATGTCTTTTAGCCTGACTATATTGCCTGAAGGGTCAGAATAGACGATTCGTTCGGCGATTTCTTTTTCAGAGGAGACGTTGTTTTCCACGTGGATGCGGGAGACCACATAACCGGGATCGAATTCCCCGCTTGCCACCTGCATCCCGGAGCTCTGGTACTCCAGCATCAGCGAGGCTGGGCTGATTCCGTATGCTGAAAGCCTGTCAGTGTCTGCATGTATGGCGATTTCTTCATCCTGCGCTCCTATTATACGGACATTGGCCATTTCAGGTATGCGCCTCAGCAGGGTGGCGAGGTCCTCCGCATATTCCTTCATCTCAGAGTATCCCTTGTCGGGCGACTCCAGAGCCACGAGAAGTGAAGACACTGCACTGAAGTCATCCATTACTGCTACTGCCATAACTCCAGGGGGCAAGGTCTGTCCGGCCGCGTCAAGCTTAAGCTTGATTTTCGACCAAACCTCGTTCTTGGTCGAGGCAGGTGTCGTCAGGTCGGTGTATATGTAGCAGATCCCGTCCCT
>CALVCB010000054.1 GCA_944325965.1 uncultured Bacteroidales bacterium | reverse complement strand
GGCTTGACACGCAGGGCAAGATTCTTCTCCAGCTCCTTCTCCAGCCTTTCCTTCAGGTGGCGGGAAGTGACGAACTTGCCTTCCCTGCCGAAGAACGGGGAATTGTTGATACAGAAAAGCATGCTCATGGTCGGCTCGTCCACGGAGATAGGAGGCAGGGCCTCCGGGTTCTCGAAGTCCGCTACGGTATCCCCTATCTCGAAGCCCTCAAGGCCGACCACGGCACAGATGTCTCCGCACTGGACGGAATCTACCTTGGTCTTGCCCAGGCCCTCATATACCATCAGCTCCTTTATCTTCTGCTTCTCTATGATGTCATAACGCTTGCACAGGCTTATGTTCATGCCTGCCTTCAGCTCGCCCCTTGTAACCCTGCCGATAGCTATACGGCCCACATAAGGGGAATACTCCAGAGATGAAATCAGCATCTGCGGAGTGCCGGGATTATGCGCCGGGGCCGGGATGACCTCGAGTATCGTGTCCAGCAGCGGGGTGATGTCATTCGTAGGCTTCCTCCAGTCCAGGGACATCCATCCCTGCTTCGCGCTTCCGTACACCGTCTTGAAATCCAGCTGGTCCTCCGTGGCGTTCAGGGAGAACATCAGGTCGAAGACCTCCTCCTGGACCTCGTCCGGACGGCAGTTCTGCTTGTCCACCTTATTTATTACGACAATAGGCTTCTTGCCCATCTCGATGGCCTTCTGCAGGACGAAACGTGTCTGCGGCATGCAGCCCTCGAACGCATCCACAAGCAGGAGAACCCCGTCAGCCATGTTCAGCACCCTTTCCACCTCTCCACCGAAATCACTATGGCCCGGAGTGTCTATAATATTGATTTTTACACCTTTATAAGGAACGGACACATTCTTTGCGAGAATGGTGATACCGCGTTCCCTTTCAAGGTCATTGTTGTCGAGGATCAGCTCTCCCAGCTTTTCCTGCTCCCTTGCCTTGGTGGCCTGGTAGATCATCCTGTCCACCAGGGTGGTCTTTCCATGGTCCACATGGGCAATAATGGCAATGTTTCTTATTTCCATAATATAATGATTTCCTTGTTTACGCCCGCTCCAAATCACTGACATTGTGCCGGATGAGCGAAACGGGCTGCAAAATTATATAAAAAATGTTATATTTACCCATGAAAATCACATGTCTATAAAAAAAATGTGTCCCATCCTGACCTGCACTGGCATTATGGCTGCCACGGTATGCTCTGCGACCGCACCATATTGGGGGAATATACCGGCAAGCAGCGGAATCAAGGAAATGCGGGACTGGACTCGGTCCTGTGCAGTGTGCATAGAAGGGACATCGGGAAAATCATAATATTGGACAGACTTATTCAGAGCGCGGCCTGATTTCCCCTGACGACACAGCCGCCCTCCAAGACAGGATGCTGATGCGTGAGGGGAAACGGCAGAAAGCCGATTCACTGCTCCAGGTGTACCATAAAATGTTACACCTGAAAATGACCGATTGTCATAAAACATTGAAAATAAGCCATTTCCATAGAATACTCAACTGCAGGTGTGCAAAACCTGCAAGAACCGCCGGGACTGATTTGAACGCCGGCCCGGCTGCGGGAGATATGCAGATAAGCATATTAAATAAATTTTGGCATTAATTGAAACAGTTTCTTATTTTTGCAGCAAAATTTCCGGAACATGACAGAAAAAATAATCATCCTGGACTTCGGCTCCCAGGTCACGCAGCTTATCGGACGGAGGCTGAGGGAGTTGAATGTCTACTGTGAAATCTACCCCTTCAACAAGATACCGGCCCTTGACGGGAGCGTCAAGGGGGTCATCCTCTCGGGAAGCCCGTTCTCGGTGAGGGATGAAAAGGCCCCGCAGGCAGACCTGTCCGCAATAAAGGGCAAGCTGCCGCTTCTGGGGATCTGCTACGGGGCACAGTTCCTCGCATACAAATTCGGCGGGGATGTAAATGCGTCCATAGCACGCGAATACGGCAGGGCGATGCTCGATGTCGTGAAGGCGGATTCACCGCTCCTGAAGGGTGTAAAGGCCCATTCACAGGTGTGGATGTCACACGGGGACACCATAGCAAGGCTGCCGGAGGGCGGCGAGGTGATAGCTTCCACTGCAGACGTCGAGAATGCCGCATACCATATAAAAGGGGAAGACACCTATGCGGTACAGTTCCATCCGGAAGTGTACCACACGGAGGAAGGGAGCAGGATACTGGCGAACTTCGCCCTGGGAATCTGCGGTTGCAGCGGGGACTGGACGCCGGCATCTTTCATTGACACGACCATAGCGGAGCTCAAGGCCAAGATCGGGGACGACAAGGTAATCCTAGGGCTGAGCGGAGGTGTGGACTCCACGGTGGCTGCCGTGCTCCTTCACCGCGCTATCGGACACAGCCTCACTTGCATCTTCGTAAACAACGGGCTGCTCCGCAAGAACGAGTTCGAAGACGTTCTCGCATCATACAAGGACATGGGGCTCAATGTAATAGGCGCCGACGCATCTGCCGTGTTCATCAAGGAGCTCTCCGGTGTCAGGGACCCGGAACAGAAAAGGAAGATAATCGGCAGGCTTTTCATAGAGACTTTCGATGAATATGCACACAGGATAGAGAATGCGAAATGGCTGGCCCAGGGCACCATCTACCCAGACGTCATAGAGTCGGCCTCCGTCAACGGGCCTTCATCCACCATCAAGTCGCACCACAACGTGGGCGGGCTCCCGGAAAAGATGAACCTGAAGATAGTAGAGCCGCTGAGGTCGCTGTTCAAGGACGAGGTGCGACGTGTAGGCCGCGCCCTCGGAATCAAAGAGGAGCTGATAGGCAGGCATCCGTTCCCCGGTCCTTCCCTCGGGATCAGGATACTGGGCGATGTGACGGAAGAGAAGCTCGCCATCCTGCGCGAAGCCGACGACATATTCATCCGCGGGCTCAGGGGATACAGCCTGGAAGGCAACAGGGCTGCCATTGAGGCACTTGCAGGCCCGGGTGCGACCGAAGTAAGGTCGGCATCCGACCCGACAATGAAGGCTGCCACTCTTTATGATGCCATCTGGCAGGCCGGGGTGATACTCCTCCCGGTACAGAGCGTTGGCGTGATGGGTGACGAAAGGACATACGAGAACACGGTTGCTCTCCGTGCAGTCATATCCACCGACGGCATGACGGCGGACTGGGTGCACCTCCCGTATGACTTCCTCGCAAAGGTGAGCAACGACATAATAAACAAGGTGCGCGGGGTTAACCGCGTAGTCTATGACGTCAGCTCAAAACCGCCTGCAACCATCGAGTGGGAATAGCCCTGACACAGGGGACGCCCCGTACACAGGACATAAAGAAACAGGGCGGTGCGCCATGAAAGCGTACCGCCCTGTTTTCTTTTTATGCCTGCATCCGGCGGATCAGCGGGCTTCCAGCTTGCCGTACTCCTCGTCGGAGACAGGCTCGAGCCATTCGTTGGACGGGTTCTCGCCCGGAACTGAAAAAGCCAGATGTGCGAACCAGCTGTCTGCAGCAGCCCCGTGCCAGTGCTTCACTCCTGCAGGGATATGGATTACATCGCCCGGAAGCATCTGCACAGCCGGCTTACCCTCCTCCTGATACCAGCCGCGGCCGGCAACGCATACAAGCATCTGGCCGCCGCCCTTGGTGGCATGGTGTATATGCCAGTTGTTGCGGCATCCCGGCTCGAAAGTGACGTTTGAGAAAGGTACCTGCTCCGAAGATACCACGGCAAGATAGCTGTTGCCGGTAAAATACTGTGCGTATGCAGTGTTGGGCTCCCCTATAGGGAAAATCATCTCGCGCTGGAATGCAGCCTTGCCGTTGTCATCGGCGGAATCCTCCGCCCAGACATCCTTGGCGAGGCGGAAAGCTCCCCATGCATTCGGCCAGCCTGCATAGAAGGCGATATGGGTGAGCATTGCGGCGATCTCGGTCCTGGTGACACCGTTGCTCTTCGCGAACTGGAGATGATGTGTCAGGGATGAGTCTATGATGCCCTTGCCCACAAGCGTAGCTATAGTTACCATACTGCGGTCGTGGGGACTGAGCCCCGGACTGTTCCAGACCTCCCCGAAAAGGACGTCGTCATTGAGCTCCGCAAAAAGCGGGGCGAATTCTCCCAGCTGCACGTGGCCGGCAGTCTGGGTGATTTTTTCTTGTGCCATAGTGTATTGGATATTAATTGTCGAAACAGCAAGCAGGATGATTAAAAACTTTTTCATGATCATTCGGTATTGTATTAATATTAATTAAATTATCCGGATATTGCAAAGTTACCGTGATGCAGGAAAACTGAAGAACCAATTTCACGGAAAGTTGTACAGTTTTTACAGATATACGCGGCCGGGAACTGGGGCCGGAGGGGATATGTCGGATATCAGTACAATAAAATTGGGATAAATTCGCCGGACAGACGTTAATACAAGAATAATTCCATCGAACTGACGTTAAAATGAATTATTTTTGCCAGCCGAACCAAAGCAGGAAATTTATGATAACGAAGACTCTCAACGGGAAGAGCCCGAAAATAGGGAAAGACACTTTCATTGCCGACAATGCTGCCCTTATAGGTGATGTCACTGTCGGTGACGGATGCAGCATCTGGTACGGAGCCGTGCTTCGCGGCGATGTCGGGGCAATCCGGATAGGGAACGGAAGCAATGTCCAGGACGGTGCGGTACTCCACGGGACCCTCGGCGTATCCGAAACTGTGCTCGGGGAGAATGTCTCAGTAGGGCACAATGCCGTGGTGCACGGTGCCAGGGTAGGCAACGATGTGCTGATAGGAATGGGCGCTGTCGTGATGGACAATGCGGTCATACCCGACGGGACCGTCATAGCGGCCGGGGCAGTAGTCCTCTCCGGTTCCGCACTTGAGCCGGGGATCTATGCAGGGGTACCTGCCAAAAAAGTCAAGGACGCGTCCGACAGGATAAGGAAGATGGCCCATGACAATGCCGCCGGCTATCTGACATACAAGGAATGGTACAAATAATTTTGCATCCGGAAGGATTTCTATGGCTATGAAAGACTCCTCACGAAACTATACCGCAGACAGGGACACCGCCCTGCTCCAATACCTCTATGATATACTCGCAGGGCAAAGCCGTTCAGGCATAAAGGCCTACCTTACACGCGGCCAGGTCACTGTCAACGGGCAGAGCACCACGGCATTCGACCATCCCGTACACAAGGGGGACCGCATCGCCATCCTTGACAGGGGGACGATGGTAAAGAAGCGCGGAGGGGAAAAGGAGACAAGGGTGAAAATCGTGTTCGAGGACGAATGGCTCATAGTAGTCGACAAACGCAGCGGAGTGCTGAGCATGTCGACCGGGGCTGAAGGAGAAGTGACTGCGTACTCCCTGATCTCCGACTACCTGAAACGCATGCATGGAAGGAACTCCAAGGTCTTCATCGTCCACAGGCTCGACAGGGAGACCTCGGGGCTGATCATCTTCGCGAAGGATGAACGCACAAAACAGAAGCTCCAGGAAAACTGGAGGGAAGAAGTGCTCGAGAGGAAATACTGCGCCATACTGGAAGGACGTCTGCCGCAGCAGCATGGCTCGGTCCGCAGCTGGCTCAAGGAAAACCCGAAAAGCCTTAAAGTGACCTCCAGCCCGGAGGACAACGGAGGGAAGGAGGCCATAACCCACTATGAGGCAATCTCATCCGGCAGGCGTTTCTCGCTTGCGGAGTTTGAACTGGAGACCGGGAGGAAACACCAGATAAGGGTCCACGCGTCCCTGCTCGGCTGCCCCGTGACAGGAGACCGCAGATACGGGGCAAAGGAAAATCCCCTGGGACGCATCGCGCTGCATGCCAGGAGCATAGCATTCCGGCATCCGGTCACCGGGAGAATACTCTCTTTCGACACGGGTGTTCCGGGGGCATTCAAGGCTGTAATGAAAGATGACAGCCGTGAGGAAACGCCATCCGCCGCAAAGCGCAATGCCGGGAAAGAAATTCCGGGGGAAGGGCGGCCCAAAAGGCTCTGACGGTGAATATAATGACAGGCATATTTTTTAATAACGTGAATTCGATGAATTTAATTCATTAAATTACATCGAATTACCTATTAAGGAGCAGGCCCGTGGCCTGCGACAGGGCCCCCGGCGAGGGGGAAGGAAGGGGGTGGCGCCCCTTAACAAGGGGCTGTCACGAAGTGACTGGGGATTAGATTATATGATTAAACGCATGTTTAATCATTAACGTCAGTGTGACGGATTCCGGTCATAAACGATAAAATATTGATTTTTAATATAATATTGTTAAACATAAATTCGTCATACTGACGTTAAATAACAATCAAACCAATGGACAGGACAATAATCACAGTAGTAGGAAAGGACACCGTAGGCATAATAGCACGCGTATGCACCTACCTGGCAGACAGGAAAATAAACATACTCGACATCACACAGACCATAGTACAGGGGTTCTTCAACATGATGATGATCGTAGACACCTCTGAAATGGATACGGACTTCACCTCGCTTTCAGAAGGGCTCGGGAAGCTCGGAGAGGAAATCGGCGTCCAGATAAAATGCCAGAAAGAAGAGATTTTCGATATGATGCACAGGATCTGATATATACGGCAATGATCAATATGAAAGAAGTCTTCGAGACCAATGCGATGGTCGAGAAGGAAAACCTTGATGTAAGGACAATCACCATGGGAATCAGCCTGCTGGACTGTGCCGGCAGTGATGTAGACACCACATGCAGTAAAATACGTGAAAAAATAATACGGCATGCCGGCAGGCTCGCCCGGACGGCAGAAGACATCTCAAGGGAATTCGGCGTGCCGATAGTGAACAAGAGGGTATCCGTCACCCCGGCGGCGCTTGTCGGGGCGTCATGCTGCAGGAGTACGGACGACTATGTGAAGATAGCCATGACTTTAGACAGGACAGCGTCTGAAATAGGGGTGAATTTCCTCGGCGGCTTCTCCGCGATAGTATCCAAGGGTATGACGGAGAGCGACCGTATGATGATGAAGTCCATCCCGGAAGCCCTCGCCTGCACCGGGACGGTATGCAGTTCGGTGAACGTAGGGTCCACCAGGACAGGGATAAACATGGATGCCGTGCGCATGATGGGCAGGATAGTCAAAGAGACGGCCGAAAGGACAAGGGACAACGGCTCGCTCGGCTGCGCAAAGCTGGTGGTCCTGTGCAACGCTCCGGACGACAACCCGTTCATGGCAGGCGCCTTCCACGGCGTGACCGAGGCAGATGCCGTAATCAGCGTCGGGGTGAGCGGCCCCGGTGTAGTGAAATACGCACTGGAGAAAGTGCGGGGCAAAAGTTTCGAGGTACTGTGCGAGACCATCAAGAAGACAGCGTTCAAAATAACAAGGGTCGGACAGGCAGTTGCCCAGGAGGCCTCCAGGCGGCTCGGGGTCCCGTTCGGGATCATCGACCTGTCTTTGGCGCCTACACCTGCTATCGGGGACAGCGTGGCCGGGATCCTTCAGGAGATCGGCCTTGAAAAGGCCGGTGCCCCGGGCACCACGGCCGCGCTGGCCCTACTCAACGACCAGGTCAAGAAAGGCGGAGTGATGGCCTCGTCATACGTAGGCGGGCTCAGCGGCGCATTCATCCCTGTCAGCGAGGACCAGGGCATGATAGAGGCCGTGGAATGCGGAGCATTGAGCATCGAGAAGCTGGAAGCCATGACATGTGTCTGCTCCGTAGGCCTCGACATGATAGCCATTCCGGGCGACACACCGGCAAGCACCATCTCCGGGATAATCGCAGACGAGGCCGCCATCGGCATGGTGAACCAGAAGACAACGGCCGTGAGGATCATCCCCGTCATCGGGAAAGGCGTCGGGGAGAGCGTCGAGTTCGGCGGGCTGCTCGGACATGCGCCGATAATGCCTGTGAACAGGTTCAGCTGCGAGGACTTCATCCGCAGGGAGGGACGCATCCCGGCACCTATACACAGTTTCAAAAACTGACGGGCTCCCTGAGTCGCCATCTTCAGTCATTGAGACACAAAGGAACATTTTCCCGGATAATCAAATTTCCTAACCGACAGGCAAATGGATGACGAAAGATATATGAGAGAAGCCCTGCGCGAGGCGCTGGCCGCAGCAGAGGAGGACGAGGTCCCGGTAGGTGCAGTGGTCGTATGCAGGGGCAGGGTAATAGCCAAGGGGCACAACATGACCGAAAGGCTGAACGACCCTACCGCCCACGCGGAGATGATAGCGATTACCGCAGCCGCCGAGGCAATGGGAGGAAAGTACCTCACGGACTGCACGCTGTATGTCACCGTGGAGCCATGCCCGATGTGCGCCGGGGCCCTCGCATGGTCGCAAATAGGACGTGTGGTCTACGGGGCCATAGACCCGAAGCGCGGCTTCAGCCTGTTCTCCCCTTCCCTGATGCACCCGAAGACGGAGGTGACAGCAGGGGTGCTGGCGCAGGAATGCAGCCGGCTCGTAACAGATTTTTTCAGAAACAAAAGGAAATAGACAATGTTCGGTCTTGAAGATCTGGGACTTTCAGGCCTGTTTATAGGCACATTCCTGGCGGCAACCATCCTCCCGTTCAGCTCAGACGCCCTGTACATTGCCATACTCGCCGCAACAGGGAACCCTGTCGGCTGCCTCATAGTCGGCACCCTGGGCAACTGGCTCGGCAGCGTGGTCACCTACTGGATAGGGTGGCTCGGCAAATGGGAATGGATAGAGAAATGGTTCAAGGTCAAGCCGGAGACACTGCAGAAACAGAAGAAACACATCGACAAGTACGGCGTATGGCTCGCCCTGATCTGCTGGGTCCCGATAGTGGGCGATGTCGTGGCCATAGCCCTCGGCTTCTACAGGACACGCCCCTTGTGGACAATGGTCCTGCTGCTGGTCGGCAAATTCGCCCGCTTCCTCGTTTGGAACCTTATCTATGGACTTTTCTGAGGAATTCCGGGACTGTCCCGTTTCTGGCCCGGTTTTATTGAAAGGTCGCCTAAATCAAAGAAAACCAATGATTTAGGCGACCTTTGTTGAGATACCAAGATTCGAACTTGGACAGACAGAACCAAAATCTGTAGTGCTACCATTACACCATATCTCAATTCCGGGTGCAAATATATCACTTATTTTGCGGCTTTCCAAATGCATACACCGGCAGGAGGCACTGTCTTCTCCCCGACAAGGACTTCCGCATCATCGGGAACAGGAAGGACCTGGCGGTCAGATGTATAGTTCAGGCCCACAAAGAAACCGTCCCTCCACTCTACCAGCACACCTTCCGGAAGATCGTACACAGGGTCGAGTCCTTCTCCGGCATAAAGTTTCCGCAGCACCGCCTTTTCAAGCCTTCCGTCATCCGAATCAATCCCCACATATGTCACGGAACCTTTGCCGACGGCACGGTGGAGGACAGCAGCGGAACCCTTGTAGAACTGGTCCGAATGACGCGCCCATACCTCGGTCCCTTCCGCAGGGGTGATGACCTCTCCCCAATTGTTCCACGAATACTCTTTCCCGTCGAACTCCACATGGGCCTGCCTGTCCTTCGGAAGGTGGTCGAAATAAAGTTCTTCAGCACCTATAAGACCGTAGACCGGACCTGCAAGCCTGTCCTCCCAAAGAGCGGCATTCCTGTCCTTCTCTCCCGTACGGCACGTCAGTACGAGATGCCCTCCTTCGCTGACATACTCCGTCCATCTGTCTATAAGGTTACCGTCAACCATGATATAGGCAGGAGCTACAATGACAGGATATTTGCCGAAATCAGCGTCTTCTTCAACTATATCGACCGGAGCGCCCATGTTCTTCAATGCGTAATAGTACCTTATGGTATGCCTGTAGAGATCCCACTGGTCGCTCTGCGGCTGGAACTCCATCTCCCACCTGTTGTCAGGGCTGACAAGTATGGCCGTCCTTATCGCGGCCATTTCCCGAGGCATAGCGCTGTTTCTGTCATAATGGCGCCGGAGCTCCTTGATTTCCTCATTGAAGCGCACAATGTCCCGGCCGCCGGGACTCAGCGACACCCCGTCAGTCTGCATTGTACCGTAATGGTGCTGTTCGCTTCCTTTCAAAGGCTGGCGGAACCTGTAATGGCAGACCAGCCTGGACTCCCCGGCAAAGATGTGGTACATCCACAGCCTTACGGCACCGGGATAAGGCTGCGGGTTGAACTTCCCCCAGTTCACCTGTCCCGGCTGTATCTCCATCACCCCTGTGACACCCTTTATGTTCCTGTAATAGTCGTTATTGTATCCAAGCATGTCCGGGTTGGATATCCTGAACCCCTGTTCCCCGTATCCACTGTACCTTCCATTGACCAGATAACGCGTATATGTAAGGAAGTCAAGGCTTGTCATCCTTGCAGGGTCTACAGGTGAATGCCCCGGCATAGTGTTGGTCATAATCCATTGGCCAGGGGATATTATACTGCGCAGGATGTCAGCCTGCATATTTATGAAAGAGGCGGCTTCATCGGCTGTATAGCGTTTATAGTCGAGCATCGCATGCGGGTTCGGAGTCCCGGGCAGGACTTTCCCGTTAGGGATCCTTATCTGGCTGAAGTCATTATATGTCTGGCTCCAGAAAGCATTCCCCCATACATGGTTCAGGCTGTCTATATCCCCGTACTTCTTCTGGAGCCATATGCGGAAATTACGCTGGGCATTCTCACTGTAGTCGTAGCTGAAACTGTAATGGGACGGTTCATTGTCTATCTGCCATCCTATTACAGCCGGATTGTCGCCATATCTCTCGGCCAGGGCCGTCACAATGCGCCTGACATACTTCCTGTAAAGTTCGCTGGCCCAGGATGCCTGCTGCCTTGCCCCATGCTCGATCCTCTGGCCAGAAGAATTCACCACAAGCACATCAGGATGCCTGTGGGTCAGCCATGCAGGAGGCGTCGGGGTCGGAGTGCACATGATTACTTTCAGACCTTGCGCGGCAGCCATCCCGACTGCCTTGTCAAGCCATCCGAAGTCGAATGTGCCATCCTCGGGTTCCATGGACGACCAGGCAAATTCCCCGAAATGGGTGAACTCGAACCCGCAGTCCGCCATATTCCTGAAATCTCGCTCCCACTGGCTCTCAGGCCATTGTTCAGGATAATAATACACACCCGGGGAAATCAGGCTGTCCCGGACAAAGAACCTCGAGGGGTCACCGGGCACGGCCACTTCAGCAGTTCCAGGAAAATTACCACAGGACACAAGAACTGACGCAGCGGACAACATCACGCAGGACAGGAAGGGGAAAAGCAGCTGTTTCATCAGATTACAGGTTTAAAGTTCCAGTGCGTAAATCTACTCATTTATTTCCATAAATTCCGTAATGCCTTCACCTTTCTCCAGAATTTCAATAC
>CALVCB010000053.1 GCA_944325965.1 uncultured Bacteroidales bacterium | reverse complement strand
GTCTGGACGGGAATCCGTATTCAGGGAAATCCCTGTCGACAAGAGTACCGAACTTTATATTGTCCCCGACATATAAAAGACCGGAAAGGCCGTATCCATGTTCTCCTGTAATCATATTGCGCCTGCTTCCTATATGGTCGGCATGGAAATGGCTCAAGAGGGCATAGTCAATGCATTCCGGAGCGGGAGAGAATCTGCTGATATAGTTGCAGATCCTTTCACCGGCCGTTTCCTCTGAATCCGGGATTGCATGATACCACCATTTGGAGCCTTCCGGCAAACCTATATCTCCGGCATCGACCAGCCATGTGGTACCGTCCGGCAGAATCATGAAGACACAGTCTCCCTGGCCGGTAGCGATATGGTGAATGTCCATGTATCCTTCATGCCAGGGAGGGAGTCCTTCATTTCTGCCGCCCGTTTGGACTGGCCGGGACAGTGCGCTGAAGCAGGCAATGCACCAGCAGATTACAAGAAAAAACAGCCTGCACATTATTTTCAATCTATTTCGTCAACTATATATTTCTTCAATGTTTCTGCCTGTTGTTCTGTAAGGGTCAGGACATAGTGGGCGTTGTGTTTTGTAACTTTTCTTGCTCTGCTGTCCCCTGCCGGGAAAAAATGGTTGAATCCATTTTCATCAAGGGTGATAGTACCTGGGACACTATGTCCGAACATTGATGGGTCAAGGACATATGCCATAGCCAGTATATCCCAGCTGGGCCGGTCATAAGGCATTTTATTGTAAGCCTTATATGCATCGAAGACTGGTCCTGTTTTCTGTTCGGCAACGCTTCCTGGGTACATGACCATCTTTCCTATCTCGAACGGATTCTGGTATATCTTCGTAGGCCATTTGTCCAGGACCTTTTTCATGGCAGGAATATCGTTTGCCACGTTGAATTCACATCTTTTCTTTGTCTTGTCAAATAGGGTTTCCCGTGTCCCGTTGACTGTAATGGTATCCTGTTTCCCATAGCTTCCTGCCATCAATGAGAGATATTTCACTTTTTTTGCAACAAGCTCCTGCCCGTCCAGACGACTGTATTCGTCCGGCTTGCTGTCAAGAAGCTGGGCCAGTGTAGTGCCGAACCCCAATGAAATTATTACTACTGACCGGTTCTTGCTTTCAGACAGAATCTTCCTGTACATACTGACAGATTCAGGATAGCCGGACTGGTAATTCCCGGACCTGTTATAGGCTGGCCTTCCATTTTCTGCGGTCTTTTCCACCGGGCTGCCTGTGTAGTCCCTGTATTCTGAATTACTGACCGGTGTGGCACAGCATGAGACCGGGATATCCGGATAGCCATACCAGGTATTCAGGATATCGATGAACTCTGGGGCGGTCTTGCTTTCCTTGTGGTTGCTTATCATCAGGATGTCAATGTCCCCATTGCCGGAAGCCTTGTAGGCTAATGCCAGTGACAGGGCATCATCTATATCGTTTCCCATGTCCGTTTCTATTATGACAGGCTGTTTCTCATCTGCCCTGTCCGAACATGAAATGCAGGCAGCCGATATGGCTGCGGCCGGTATTGCGAAGATTAATCCGATGTGTTTCATTTTTTATCCGATTAGAAACTGTAAAATGATTTATCAATATAGATTTTATTATGGAGTTCAGAAAAAATTTGCCGGGTTTTTAAAATCCGGTATAGTCTTTCTGTAATGTGTTTGCCGTATATATGTTCCGGTTCCCGCTGCCAGGGATTGTCTGTGTAGCCCTTATTTCCCAACCTTGTTCTATGAGAGGAGTTTCGCTGTCCGGCTTGAAATACCAGTACGGGCAGGACTCGAAGATTCTGTAGTCCGTGCTGTTTTTGTCCAGCTGGTTGAAAAAGAAAGAAGTAGCGCAGGCATTTGAGCAGGATCCGTCCGGGACTTTTTGCATGTCTCCCAATTTCACTCCGTTCTGGAAAATTTCGATATCCCAGTAGGTGTCGTCCGCATTCCATATCTGTGCGACGAAACATCCTTCAAGAGCGGGATATCCCTTTGCTGAAATGTTTGAGCTTCCCCCGGTCCCACCGCCATACCATGTATATCTGTATCCGTTGTCTCCGTCATATACCTGGTTCCCGTCGTATACTCTCATCTGGAAACCTGCATCCTGACCGGTTGCCTTTGCAATCCAGTTTTTCATGGTGGCACCGTCTATTTCATAGATGCTGTATCCGTTGGGAGAGCCGTCAAGGTTGGAGTTGCAGCTCCAGAACGCTCCGCATGCGGCAGCATGGATATGTTCATACACCGGAAGTCCGTTTTTGCATATATGATTTTCATGTACCCAGTTTTGGGAGAAGTGCCTGTGTCCGGCCAGGATATGCGCTTCATTGAACTGGGAGAGAAGCTTGAGTACATCATCATGGTGCTTGTCTGTATTGACGGAGCCCCCTCCGCTTGCCTGTCCGTTCCTGAAAGGGATATGTACACACAATATCACCATCTTGTTTTCTTTGTCCTCGACATGCTTCAGGTCTTCTTCCAGCCATTTCATCTGCGCAGATGAAAATCCGGCATCATAGCTCCAGGTCTTTCCACTGGTGCTTTTGCATATTATATTGTCCATAGAGATTATATGGGCCTTGCCTATATTGAAAGAATAGTCTGTAGGGCCGAACCACGTGACAAAACTTCCGACGGCGGCATACTCTGAATTTTCGGTAGCGTTATGGTCGTGGTTTCCGATTGTCTGCCATACAGGAAGCTGCCTGCCGTTTATCTTGAAAGACATGCTCTCTTTCATTATCCCCCATACTTCGGGGGTATCATGCACTATATCTCCGAGCGTGATTGCATAAGTATTCCTGTAGTTTTCTGAGGACACATATCTGGATATGTCGGCTACGGTTTCTGTTATGAACCGGCTTGCTTCTGAGGCATTCCTGCATTGGGGGTCGGCAATGGCAATGAGGGTGAATTCATCCTCATTGCCTGTTTTAGGGGACAGGGTGAAGTCATTCCGGTTGAATCCCTTATAGTCAAATGTTCCTGTGGAATAGAATGCAGGTTGTCCGTATTCTTCGTCCAGAGCGATATTGTACTCTGCCGGAAGGGAATAGTAGATATTCCTGCAGAACCTGCTTGCGGTCATCTGGTATACTCCATTCCCGTCGGTAACGGTATATGTATATCCGTCGGTGACAGGTACTCCCGGTATGCCTTTCCCTGTCTCTGAGTCTGTAATTACTCCGGCGGCATTGATGCCGTCCATTATAGGGGTTCCGTTTATTTCCTGGGGCCTCTCCGTTCCTGGCTCTTTGCCGTCCTGTCCCGAGGGGCCGTCTTTTTCGCAGGCTGCCACCGACAGGATGACAGCCATTGCGAAACAATAATACCTATTCATCATATGATAATACTTCTATTTGGAAATGGTCAAGATAGAACCTGTTCTGTCCGGAAGCGGCAACGGCTCTCGTGCCTCCGATCCCTATTCTTGATGTAGGCTTGACATCTGTCAGGGTAATTGAATATTCATGCCATTCATAATCATCTTCATCCATATTGAACTGGATTTCCTGTTTCTCGGTATTGTTGTAGAACTGGTCCAGATAACTGGTTGAAGGGTTGATTGTCGTCTCGTCAAGTACATAAACTGCCTTGGTCGGGGTGTCGAAGACATTAGTGGCTTCTTCGTTATAATTGCAGGCCTTGAATGTAACCTTTACTGCCGCCGTCCCTTTCAGGCTGCTGAGCTCCGGCGTGACAAGAATCCCGAGCTTGCTGCTCGCCCCGAGTTTCACCATTCCGGGCCTTACGCACAATGATCCGGTCGCCGCCCCGCTGTGTTCCAGCATCTGTCCCCAGTCTGCAAGGCTTGTAGAGCCGCGTACAGCTTTACCCAGACTGTTGAAAAGGCCGTATTCATTGTTGTACCGGCAGTAGTTGAAGTCCCCTGCTACTTCTGTAAGGCTGAATGCATTTTCTCCCGTCCGGTCTCCGGATGGAGATGAAAATCCGGCCTGCGAACTACGGTCCTTTCTGGATATTCCGGCACAGAGGCTGACCATATCTCCGCCCCAGCAGAGCTGGTCGAAATTTTCCCTCAGGATGATGTCCCCTGGAGATGCAGATGCATCTGCGCCTATACGTATTGTGTCGTCGCCTAGGGTCGTGAATTTATAGATGTCACTTGCCGGGTTGCCTTTATCTTCGTTGTAGCAGGTTACCCGGCACCAGTAGTCCGTGGCCGGTTCAAGTCCGGAGAATACGAACCCGGGGAAGTAATCCGGCATTCTGGCGAATGTCCTTGAGTGGAGTTCTGCCGGGAGGTCGAGGGCCACTTGCAGATCTGTAAGTGGCTCGTCTTTGAAAAGTTCTATCTTAAAGTCATAGTTAAGGTCTACGGACCTGTCGGAGAAGGCCGTCGTTGAATAATTTATGGCAAGCTGTCTTGATGATGCCCAATTGAGGGTGGCAGACGGCTTCTGGAGTACTTCGACGCTTTCATCTACGATTCCGGTACCTATCTTTACTACGCCAGGCATGTCTCCGTCCATAATCCATGACCAGTCTGAATACCTTGCCCCTGTGTAGTTGGCCCGGCCTCTGACATAAAACTTCTGCCCTTTCTTCAATGCGGAGAAAATTGCGGCATCGTTTATCGGTGCATCGGTCAGGATAATCTGTTCCGGAGGGTTGACATCTGTCCCGACAAGATCCTTGACGAGCTCGACTGTGAATGATGTAGCCCCAGCTGAAACCGCTGCCGTGCCGTCCCAGTATACTGACAGGTCAGTATCATTGGAGTTAACCTCATCATATGTCATATTTACCGGGCCGGGAAGGGAGGTGTCCAGTCCGTGTTCGACTGCCTTTTCACAGGAAATCAGGCAGAGCGAGGCGGCAAGGCCGCAGAAAATAAGAGTTCTATATGTTTTCATATGAATATGCTTTTATTATTGCCACAGGACATTTTGTTTGAGGTTATTGTTTATGTCTATGGCCGACTGCGGTATCGGCCGCAGGTACATCTTTTCAGACCATACTCTTTTTATCTGCTCGAAAACGAGGCAATTGTCCGCATCCAGAGAAATATATGGGTTATCCGAAAGGACCAGATACTGTGTGTTGGCATCGGCCTCGGTCTGCAGCTCGACTATGCTGACGAATTTGGTTCCTCCGTCATTCAGAGCCTGGGATGTCCCCAGCGGACAGTATATGCCTCTCCACGGCCTTTCAATCAGATGTCCCAGATGCCATCTCATCAGATCCTGGTAGCGCAGGTTTTCCATATACAGTTCAATACCTCTTTCCCTCCGTATTTCAAGAAGCCATTTGTCAGAGACCGTATTGTCAAAATACTGGATCAGATACGGATCACTGTCCGCCGGTACTGCCGGATTTACTCCCGCGCGTTTTCTCAGGATTGCTATTGTGCTGTTCCAGTCTGTTTCGGTGAACTCGCCCAGTTCGGCCTTGGCTTCTGCATAGTTGAGCAGTACTTCTGCATAACGCATGACAGGTATGGAATTATAGCTTGTCGAGGTGCTTTCAAGGGAGCTGTCATCCAGGTTGAACTTGATAATCTGGTATCCGGTGCGTGTGACATTGAAATTCGGGACCGCTTCTGACATGACCCCGTTTTGCAGTTTGGTGTAGGTCGGGGTGATGATAGTCTGTGCTATTCGGGCATCCCTGTCTGCCGACAGTTCCTCCGTGTAGGTTCGGGTCTTATAGCCGGGGTCGTCAGTGTACCGGCTCCCGTCTTTATTCAGATAAGTATTCAGAAAATCTTTTGTCATGGACCAGCAGCTTCCTGCCGTACTTGAGTTGAAATACCATGTAGTAGGATGCATTGCCACGCCGTTTATATACTCTCTTGCCCATAGGATTTCGCTGTAGTCAACCTGTTCTGTAGTGAATATTTTCCTGTATTGGGTGTTGAGGTTAGCGGCATCGTCGACGATATGATAAAGATTGCTTCCCATTACGAAATTGCAGGATTCTATACATTCCCTCAGGAAATCTTCCGGGGTTTCATATTCATTGGTCCATGCCTTCTGTGTGCTCGGGTCTACGGTATGGTATTTCCTGTATGTGCCTTCGTACAGGCAGACCCGGGCCTTGAATGCATTGGCGATATACCCGTTGATGACGCCGTGATTCACATATTTGCTGTCTATAGAGCAGTATTCCGCAGCATATTTGAGATCTTCAAGAATCTGGTGCATGACATATTCTCTGGAATCCTGTGTCTTGTAGAGCTGTTCATTGTCTTCCGGGTCTATCGGTTCGGAATACCACGGAACAGCACCGAACGTCTTTACTTTTTCGAAATACAGCCATGCCCTCCAGAATCTTCCTACACCCTCATAATGATTGAGAGTTTCATCGTCCACTCCTGGGGTCTCACGCATGTGCTTGAGGAAATAATTGACATTATATATGCCTTTCCAGTCTGAATTTGACCAGCCTGTCTGGTCATTCGGAGTCCAGCTGTCGGTAAAAAAGCTGCTCTGGCTGATCCGCGCCACGTAATCCGCATCGCCGTCTCCATATGTGAGTGATGCGACTGACGGTGTGTAGCTGTTCAGGAAACCGTTGGCATACGTAACCAGGGAATTCTCGTTATAGAACCACTCGTCTGCCAATATTTTTGACGGGCTGGTCTTTTCAAGGAAGTCGGAACATGACATGATTACAGGTCCAAGTCCGATTAACAGTGTGTATTTCAATATGTTCCTTTTCATTTTCTGTGCCTCCGTTCTATTAGAATGTCAGATTTATACCCAAGGTCATCGACTTGAGCATAGGGTAGCTTGTCCCGTCTACTTTGCTGTTTGCATTGTATACTCCATTGAGATCTGAATCCCCGGCCTGAATGACCTCCGGGTCGAATGCTGTGGTCCATTTCCTCATAGGGGTGAATGTAAACAGATTGTCGCCTGAAAGGTATATCCGAAGGTTTTCAAGTCCTATCCTGCGGATAAGTTTTTTCGGGAATGTATAGTCGATAGTTATGTTTTTCAGCCTGCAGTATGAGGCATCTACAAGAAATCTGTCATTGGCTACTTTTGAGAGCGTCCCTTTTGTGTCGGTACACAGATATGATGCAGCCTTGGGCCAGAAAGCATTCGGGTCCGGGTTCTCTTCTGTCCACTGGTTCCCGATCTGGGAAGTCGGAATCATTGAATAAGGACGGGCGTATTTGCCGTAGAACATACCTGTATTGATGCCGGGATACCAGTCTCTCTGTCCTACTCCCTGGAAAAACAGGCTGAGTCCTATGCCGTTCCAAGATGCGTTGAGGTTGATTCCATAGCTGTATCTCGGGTTGGTGTTGCCTATGATTTTCATATCTCCCGGATCATCCGCTGTGTTTTTCCCATAATTGATGAATTTATCACCATTGACATCTTCAAATTTGAGGTCTCCCGGTTCAAACCTGTTCCCCCGGCGGTTCTGTGTAAAGAATGTGCTCTGGTCGGCTGATGTCGCAACATCATTTTCATCGGCGAAAAGCCCCACTACATGCAGTCCCCATATTTCACCGAGCTCCATGCCTTCGTAGTAGTCGGTCAATGACCTGGTCTCATTGTTGTATCTGTCAATGAACGAGCGGCTGTCCCATACCATGGCCTTAATGCCATATGAGAAGTCCCGGCCTCCTGCCTTGAACGAATCTCTCCATCCTATGCTTAGTTCCCACCCTCTGGTGCTCATGTCGGCATAGTTGCCTTTAGGCGCATCGTTGCCGTATACGGCCGGCAGGGTTTTCCCTATGGTGAACATGTCGGTGGTCTTGCGCAGATAATAGTCGCCCACGATTGACAGCCTGTAATTGAACAGATCTATGTCAAGCCCGACATCATAGGTGGTCGCCCGCTCCCATGTCAGCTCATTGGGTATTGGTGTCGGGGCATTGGTGATAGGAACCTGTTTCCCGTCTATATATATTGAGGATGTGTTTATCGCCATGCTCTGCTGGTAGGCGTAAGGGCTGACGGCTCCGTTCCCTAACGAGCCTGCCGATAATCTGATTTTCAGGTTGTCAAGCCAAGATTTTGACCAGTCCATGAACTTTTCCCCGGAAAGCCTCCATCCCAATGAGGCCGAAGGGAAGAATCCCCAGCGCGAATTTACAGGGAATTTTGAGCTGCCGTCATATCTTCCGCTGACTTCAATAAGATACTTGTCGTTGAAATTGTAATTGATTCTGCCGAAGAATCCTACGAAAGACCACGATTTGCTGCCGTAGTCATCAATATAATATACATCGGCTTTCGTGAGGTCGAAATTCGGTTTGTCTTCCCGGAACAGGTTCCTTTCAAGAGCTACGGTACCTATGTCTTTCGAATTCTCGATATTGTATCCTGCCGTGACTTTTAAAGAATGTTTTTCCCCCAGTTTCGGAGTGTAGGTGAAAAAGCCGTCTTCTTTAATGTACTCATGCCTTTGCCATAATTCCTCATAAGAGTCCCATGCCGGGCGGGAAGAAGGGAGGTCCGGGCCATTCTTGAATGCGTATATATTCGTTTTTCTGTCGCGTTTTGAACTGTTGAACGCGTATGAGAAACTGGTGGTGAATTCGAGTACTCCCGGCAGAATGTGGAATGTGTTGGTAAGGGTTTCCCCTAGTTTGAAATCTTCATTCAGCTGGTAGCTCAGTCCTGTCTTGAATGCAGAATAACCTACACATACGGCTGCATCGGTGAAGCTCCCGTCGGGATTGTAAGGGATAGTGACCGGGAAGGCCTGATGTTCAATCTGGCCTTTTACGCTCTGCTCGATCTGAAATAAGACAGGCTGTTTATAGTATGACCTGTAGAATACCAGGTCGTTGCTCATTGTCCACCATTTGGTGATTTTTGCTGTTATCTTTGCATGCGCATTGGCTTTCCAGTAATGGTCGAATTCAGTATTGTATATTCCTTTCTGGTCAAAATAACGCCCGGAAAGGTAGAATTGTATCTTGTCTGTCCCTCCACTTATGTTCAGGCTGTGCTGGTGGTTGTAGGTCACGTCTTTATACATGAGGTCAAACCAGTCTGTCTGCCCGTAATACTGGTATCTCCCGTCTTCTCCGACACCTACAGGTACATGGTAGTTCTCGTATGACGGGTCAAGATACCTTCGTTTCAGCTCCTGGAACCAAGAGTCGGAATAAGGGAACAGATTGTTGAAACCTGTAGGGGGCACTCCGTAACATCCTTCGTAATGGTCCAGGGTTGCTTGTGTCCAGTAGACGGGGTCAGTGACAAAATCGTAGTCTACAGTATTTGAAAGCAGGCTGACCGAACCGTTATAGGAAACTTTGACCTTTCCGGAGGTTGGGTTCTTTGTCGTCACCAGTATGACGCCGAATGCTCCACGGGCTCCATATATTGCACATGATGAAGCATCTTTTAGGACAGTGATGGTCTCTATGTCTTCAGGAATGACGTTGTCCAGGCTGGACTCGACCCCGTCTACCAAAACAAGGGAAGAACCTCCGGAGCCGATACTCTGGCTGGCGCCCCTGATGTTTAGTGTCGCACCGTGGTTTGGCTTTCCGTCAGCGAATTCAAGAGTGAGGCCCGGAATCTGTCCTTGAAGCGATCTTACTGCACCTGAATATGAATTTGTTTTAAGGTCTCCTCCTTTGACTTGTTCTACCGCTCCCACAAGATCTTTCCTTTTCTGTGTTCCATATCCGACCACTACTACCTCATCCATGAGATTTATATCATCTTCGAGCGAGATGTCAATGGTAGTCTGGGAGCCAATTTCTATTTGCTTAGTCTTATATCCGAGTGATGATACGGTCAGGGTCTGTCCTTGACCGGCAGATAGCACAAACTGGCCATTTTCGTCAGTAGTAGTGCCTATGCTTGTCCCTTCAATGAAGACTGCGACACCGATAAGCGGTTCACCTTCACTGGATGTTACACTGCCTGATATGATTCCGTTTTGCGCGGATGCTATCTGCCATAGAGACAGGAATATGGCAATCAGACACAATTTCCCCGTAAACATGTTTCTGAACGGGGTGAGTTTAATCCAAATTTTTTTCATGTCGGAAAAGTTAAATTATGCGTACTTTTTTCAGTCCCATCAATTCCCTCCCGAGAGTATTATGAATCCCAGGCCTGCGATGAACAGGATGAACATCACGGCCAGAAGGGTGTAGACGTTCGCCCTGGCTCCCTTGAATTCTTTCCAGACGAATACTCCCCAGATGGCTGCGACCATAGGGGCCCCCTGGCCGAGGGCGTATGAGATTGCGGCCCCGGCCTTGCCTGAGGCTATGTAGCTCAGGGCCGTGCCGAGGCACCAGATGGCGCCCCCGAGCATGCCGACCATGTGGGTCTTGAAGCTGCCCTGGAAGTATGCCCTGTACGGGACAGGTTCCCCTATGAAAGGCTTTTTCATCACGATGGTGTTGAAAATCAGGTTGCTGGCGAAGATTCCCAGGGCGAGGATCACGATAGCTGTGTACGGGGTGGCTTTGCCTTGGGCCGGGTCCACAAAGTTGTCAAGGTCCATCGCCGCAGCGACGAAGCGGTAGAAAAACGACATCAGGGTGCCGGCTACGACGGCCAGGACAATCCCCTTTGATGAATCTCCCTTTTTACGCTCGACCTTTCCGGAGGCGATGCCGTTGCAGATGATTGCACA
Source organism: uncultured Bacteroidales bacterium (assembly GCA_944325965.1). GTDB lineage: Bacteria > Bacteroidota > Bacteroidia > Bacteroidales > UBA932 > Cryptobacteroides. The sequence goes on along the minus strand of CALVCB010000053.1, from coordinate 1,550 downwards.
GACTATCAGCGCCACTCCGGTAAAGAGGATGACCGGATCCCCTTTCGGTGCTCCGATGTAGTTGATGGCTGTACCTAACGCCAGAGAAATCCCCACCCCGAGCGGGAATGCCACGGCGAGTCCGGCTATGCTTGTGGATGCCGAGAGAAGAATGTTCGAGGCATTGAAAATGATGCCTCCGAGAAGAATGCTCAGGACGGCCTTCGGACTGACCTGCGCGATGTCTTCAAGGAACGGGCGGCCTTCGTTTCCGATGCTTCCCATAGTGAAGGCTATCAGCAGGGAGAACAGGACTATGCCTATCACATAATCCCAGTAGAAGAGCTCGTATCTCCAGCTTTTGGCTGCGAGTTTCTGGGTGTTGGCCCATGAGCCCCAGCACAACATGGTGATAAAGCAAAGTATCACCGCCAATGGGTAACTGTGTACGATGAACATGGTGTTTTCAGTTGTTTTTATAAGGATTTAGAGTTCTCTGATATATGGTATGGACTGCTGGGCGCCTATCCTCTGTACCGACAGGGCCGAGGCCCTGGTGGCGAATCCGGCCGCTTCGGTGAGGGACTTCCCGTCGGCAAGGGCGACGCATACCGCGCCGCAGAACGTGTCTCCGGCCGCGGTGGTGTCTTTGGCCTGTACCCTGACGGCCGGGATGAATTCTGTCCGGCCTCCGCTGTCCGTGACGGACGAGCCTTTTGCGCCCATTGTGATAATGACATTTGCCGCGCCCTTCACCTGCAGTATCCTGGCCGCCTCCGCCGCGCTTTCCGGGCTGTCTATCTGTACTCCGGTCAGGGCCTGGGCTTCAGTCTCGTTGGGTATTATGAGGTATGTGTCCCTGTATAGCCCGTCGGGGAGGGCCTGCGCCGGGGCCGGGTTCAGTACCACTTTTACATCGGCCTCACGTGCCGCCATTGCGGCCGCCACCACGGTCTCGAGCGGTATCTCCAGCTGCAGGAGCATTATGGCTGCTTCGGAAATGGACTGGCCTATGGAGGAGATGTCCTCCGGTTTGAGGTCATAATTGGCTCCGGGGGCCACTGCAATGCAGTTTTCCGCATGGTCGTCGACATAGATCAGCGCCACTCCTGAAGGCTGCGGCGAGGTCATGACATGCGAGGTGATGATCCCCTCTTCGCGGTAGCGCTGTACGGACGCCCTTCCGAAGATGTCGTCCCCGACCTTGCATACGAACTCGGCATTGCCTCCCAGGCGGCTTACCGCGACAGCCTGGTTCGCACCTTTCCCGCCTCCTCCCATGGAGAAGGTGCCTCCCATGACGGTCTCCCCCGGGCCTGGCAGCCTGGATGTCTTGACGGTCATGTCAGTGTTGCTGCTGCCGATTACGATGATTTTATTTCTTTTCATAGTGTTTTGAAATGTGGTTGCGCAATCGATTGAGCAAAAGTAAATAAATAAAATTGAAAACACAATACTTTCATTTTAAAAATATGTTAATTTTTCTTAAATTTGTGGAAATCATTGAGCGCTAAGTGTATACTTGAATTTGACCTCATTCCGATGAAAAAGGATACTTTGCAGACAATAGC
>CALVCB010000052.1 GCA_944325965.1 uncultured Bacteroidales bacterium | reverse complement strand
TACAACTGGGAGAACATCGGCTCGATGAACAACAGCGGTGTAGAGTTCGAGGTTAATGTCGACATATTCAAAAGGGAGGATCTCAGATGGACCGTATCCGTTGTGGGTTCGCACTATGAAAACAAGATCCTTACACTCCCTGAAGAGAACAAGGCGGACGGAATCACTTCCGGCCCGTTCAATCTGAGGGAAGGCAAGAGCCGCTATGAATATTACACATATATGTATGCCGGGATGAATGAGAACGGACAGGGCATGTGGTATATGGATGAACTTGATTCAAACGGAGTACCTACAGGGAACAAAGTCACGACCACCGAATATCAGAACGCGACAAAGTATTTCATCGGGAAGACGGCCCTGCCTGACATTAACGGCGGATTGAACACCACGTTCTATTTTAGAGGCATAGATCTTTCAATCGCCACTGCATTCCAGATAGGCGGTTGGGCCTATGATTATTCTTTCCTTGACGGGATGTCCTCTTCTTATTATGTGGGCCATAACAAGGAGATGTGGGATACATTCAATCCTGAGACAGGAACAGGTAAATATCCTATATGGAATGCCAATAACGCATCAAATTCATTTACTCAGACATCCGACCTGAATCTGGTGAAAGCATCGTATTTCAGCATCAGGAATATTACACTGGGATATTCTTTCCCGAGGAAATGGATGGACAAGATCAAAGTGCAGAACCTGAGGGTATATGTCACTGCAGACAACCTTGCACTATGGTCTGCACGCCAGGGTTTCGATCCGCGTGTCTCAATGTCGGGGTCGAATGACAACTTCGGCGGATACTCCCCTATGAGGGTCATATCAGGCGGTATAAATATCACATTCTAATAAAAGACTACTGGATATGAATAATATAATAAAGATTCTATTCTTTGGTACTGTTGCCGTTTCAGCAGTATCATGCCTTGAAGAGGTTGAGCCTTCAGCATATGTCAGCGAAGGAAGGCTTGAGGAGATTGCTTCCGAAAATCCGGGGAAGACTTTCTCTGCAGCCGTTGCGGGACTTTACAACGACTTTCAGCAGTATGTGCATACTGATATGAGCCACAACTACTTCGGACAGAAAAGTTTTGATTACCTCACTTCCTTGATGGGAAACGATATGGTGATGACAGGTCTGTATGCAATGAGCTGGTATCATTATATCCTTGATTACAGAGGACAGAATTATGTCGCCACAAGCAACAGATGGAGAGAATACTACAGGGTCATCGACAATGCCAACAATATCCTCGGGCTTATAGATCCTGAGAGCACTTCTTCAGAGATAAAGAGCTACAATGCCATAGCTTTGGGGTTCCGCGGATATGCCTATCTCCAGCTCACCTACCTGTACCAGCATGCCTATTATGTCGGAGCGGACGGGACCAAATGGGGAAAAGGAGAAAAATTTGACCATTCCCAGGACCCTTGTGTGCCTCTTCTGACGGAGAATACAGAAGGCGATCAACCGAGAAGCACAGTAGACCAGATATATACACAGCTGCTTTCCGATCTTGAAGAATCATACAGGATTTTTAATGAAATCGGCCAGGTCAAGACATCGTCTCCTACCGATTTTGACGGTTGCGTAGCTGCTATGTACCTGGCCCGGGCCTATATGGTAAAACAAGACTGGGACAACGCCATCAAGTATGCTCAGGTCGTTATCGACAACTATCCTGTACTTACGACAGAGGACCAGATCCTTCAGGGATTCAGCGACATAAATCTGCCTGATGTCGTTTTCGGATGCGATATTACGGCTGACAACTCAACGGTATACATGTCTTGGTTCTCCCAGATGGATGCCTATTCCGCAGGTTACGCCGCTACCGGAGTATCCCGTGCAGGTTTCAAGCCGTTTGTGGACAGAATCAACGGAAACGACATCCGGCTGCAGTGGTTCTGCTGCGAAAGGTCAACAGGGCAGTCCGGGACAGTCCTGCTCAGAGATACACAATATCCTGCATCAGTAGACTACCAGTCGGTTAAATTCATAGGTGCCGGACGTGAAACCGTCCGTGCCGGATACGACCCGAATACAGGTGCATCGGGATGGGAACTCGGGGATTACATATACCTGCGCTCCGAAGAAGCATACCTCATCAAGGCAGAGGCCCTTGCCCATAAAGGAGACGCCAATGCACTGAATGTGCTCAACGAATTCATGAGGACAAGGCAGCCGGACTACAACTGGACAGATTCCGGCAAGGCAAACCTTATCGAAGAGATCAACTTCCAGAAGAGGGTGGAGTTCTGGGGAGAAGGCATAGAATATCTTGACAACCGCCGGCTCAACATCCCGCTTGACCGCACTGACGAGACATGGGGGGCCGACAACAACCATTACGACGGGGCCAAGCTCAAGCTTGAACAGGAAGACCCTAAGTTCGTTTATCAGCTTCCTGTCTCTGAAATAGAAAACAACAAGACGCTTACATCAGCCGACCAGAACCCGTGATAGTGGAATTTTAAACAAGAACCGATATGAAAACACTATTCTTAGTGTTTTCATATCGGTTCTTGTTTAAAATGTCATTGGCGGCAGCTGCATTAACAGTGATTTTTGCCTGCTCATGCAGAGATGAAGAAGAATTCACAACAGGGGAATTCAATGGGGAGGCAGTATATTTCCCTACTGATGTCGCTACAGAATACACATTGGATGAAAATACGGCATCCGTTTCCATCCCGGTAAGAAGAAGCATGACTGACGGAGAATTCACCATCAGCATATTTAAGGACATGGGGGAGATGACTGAAGCGGACCAGTCTATCTTTACCGTCCCTGAGTCCGTCACGTTCGCTGAAGGGGAGAGTGAGACAGCCCTTGTCATTGCCATTGACAAAGACAAGGTTGAAGAAGGCAAGGAATATACGATAGGCTTCCTCCTCAATGATGAGGCGAATGTATCCCAGTACGGCAACAAATCGCTGTATATAACCATGAGCATGGAGTCATGGGAACTGCTTGGAACGGGGAAATTCAGGGATGATTGGTTTACGGCAATGTGGACCAATTCAGCTGTGGTCGAGGTCGATGTCCCAATTTATGAACATATAACCCGGAAAGGCTTGTACAAGATAGAATCTCCGTACGGATGGCCTTATCTGACAGAATTCTTTGGCGGAGAACAAGAGGCAATTGAGGCGGAATTAGTAACATATACGGACACTGACATCACCGTCGATGCAAGTAATGCTGCTCAGGTCACGATCGCCCGTCAGTTCACAGGAATAACCGACAATGATCCGGCATACGGTCCCTATGAGATATCTACTGCAGAATCAGCTTACGGGACATTGGAAGACGGTGTAATATCTTTTCCGGCAGATGGTCTTATGCTGTATTGTACAGCAGGCAGTATGTCGTCTAATCCAGACGGAATGTTCCGCATTGTGCTTCCGGGATATGAAGCCAGAGACTATTCCCTGTCGGCATCATACAGCGGGATGAGGGTAGCGTCTGACAACACGACGGCGTCGGCAGTATTTGACTTTACGTACGGAGACGATGTCACAGGAATCAGCTATGTGTTCGCATCCGGAGACATAACAGCGGACCCTTCAGCTGTAGTAGCATCGGTAGCTGACGGTACTGCGGAGAACATTTATGAGGTGGAGAATTTCGTCCAGGGCGGCGAGACCGTCTCCGTGGAAGCGGATATTCAGCCCGGCGTATACACTCTGGTAGCGCTGCCAGTGGACGCTTCAGGGGCACTCAGTGCTGACGATGCCGCCGTCCACCAGTTCTACTTCCCTGGAGCCGGAGGAAGTTCTGCCCCTGAATGTGATATTAAAACGGCATTATATAAGGTCAGTGAGTATCCTGATGCTGCAGGATATATAGAAACTTGTCCAGACTATTCATCGATAGTATACGAAATCACCGGATCTGAACTCAAATCAGTAAAGACGTATCTGAATACTACCGAAGTCGTGAACGGCATAGAAGACATGGGTCTCACTGTCCAGGATATTGTGGATGCCTATGGCGCAGACATTAAAGCCGACTTTCTCCAGGAACTGAACGCTGCGGGAAAGACATGGAATATTTTCATAAACCTTGACGCTTCCACTTCATATACTTTCGTTGTCAGCGCAGAAAACATATATGGAGAATCGGCCCTCGTCATTTCGGACCCGATAGTGACAGCGGGGCTGCCGTATTCCGGCGAGCTTGTAATCGGCAAGTATCAAATGTCATGTGATTTTGCAAATGAGCATTACGAGAATGTGTTCGAGGTTTTGCCGGTGCAGGACAGTGAAACAGATTTCTTCGTCAAGAACATCGGATTTGCAAACCAGAGCAGCTGGTACGCAGAATATGACCCGGAAGCAGCTACGCTTACACTGAACGGTGTAGAGAAAGGCTATGAAGATTTAGGCAGTCAGTTCGGAATGCCGTACTACTATTATGATTCTGAAGAAACAATGTATTACGGATTCTATTCCTATGCATCCGATTCAAGCAGAGGAAAAGATCCTTGTGTGTTTGCTGTAGACCCTGTCACCAAAGAACTGACGACATTGAACAATGACTTCTGTGTGGCCTTGCAGGATGCAAATACATTCAAGGCTATCGGCTTCCTGAGCTATTTCACTGCTGGTACAAAGGTTTCACCATATGTTGAATCCCGGGCAGCAAGCCATTCTGGAATGACCGCCGGCCCGGCGTCAATAAAAAAACTTGACCGCAGTACATCCATGGTCACAATCAACAGGCATGCTGTCATGGACAAGCAGTCCACCTTGAATGTGGAGACAAGGGTATGCGCCCCTCTTACAGACGGTAAAGAGCCAGGCGGCGTCAGACTCAGGAAGGCATTGCATCGGTTCCAGTGATGCTGAAATAATGTACAAACGTCATTTACTAATGAAATAGAATTGCTGTGGGGGTTTTGTCGCCTTCACGGCAATTTTATGTAAATCAAGAAATTCCAAGGATGAAAATAATAGATTTATTGTCCGCTTGCATGGCGGTGGCGCTTTTCATTCCGGCTTCCTGTTCGGAAAGCCCGCTGCCGTCAGATGCGGGAGACGTCCCGGCGGAGGATGCGGCCTCCAAGCTGATCTTTACATCGGAGCATGCCGTGTCCGGTAAGCTCCTTGTGTACTTCACTGCGGATGCCGTGAAGGATGTCGAGACATCGGCGCTGACCAGGTCCGGAGTGCAGACGAGATCCGGACTGCCGGACGTAGACGCGGTGCTTGAAAGCATCGGGGTAAGCTCGATACACAGGCTGTTCCCCTATGCCGGCAAGAACGAGGAACGCACCAGGGCCGCAGGCCTGCACAGATGGTATGTGCTGGAGTTCGACGAGGATACCGATCTTGACCATGCAGCCCTTGCCTTGGCGCAATGCGCACAGGTAAGCAGTGTGGAGTTCAACCAAAAGATGAAAAGGGCCGACAGTTTCAGGGCGGTGAAGGCCGGGACACTGTCCGCTGCACCGGCAGCTGAGACGGGGACTCCGATGTTCAATGACCCTGGCCTGGCTTCCCAGTGGCACTATGTCAATACAGGGGACACAGGCATCTATTCTGGCATACAGGCAGGGGCAGACGCAAACTGCGAAGCAGCCTGGCGCTTGTGCACAGGGGACCCGAGGGTGGTCGTGGCCGTTGTGGACGATTGCGTGCAATGGGATCATCCGGACCTTGCGGCCAACATGTGGACCAACGAGGCGGAGCTCAACGGGACGGACGGCGTAGATGACGACGGCAACGGATTTGTGGATGACATCCATGGATACAACTTCGTCAGTGACGGTCCTCTTGCCGTCAGCAGCCAGACCGATGACGGGGAGCCGTCGCATGGTACACATGTGGCGGGGACTGTCGCCGCCGTCAACAATAACGGGGAGGGCGTAAGCGGAATTGCCGGCGGTTCAGGCAACGGAGATGGGGCCCGCATCATGTCCTGCCAGATCTTCTATGCCCGGAACGGGGCTGACGAGCCGGGCAGCGGCACGGCGGAGACTTCGGCCAGGGCCATCAAATACGCCGCGGACAATGGAGCGTGCATCCTGCAATGCAGCTACGGTTACGAAGCAGGGGTAATCACATCGGACGATACATACGCCAGCGAGGCCAGCGCAGAAAAGCAGGCGATCGACTACTTCATCGGCACGAATAACTGCGATGCCGTAGACGGCGGCATAGTCCTCTACGCGGCCGGGAACGAAGGGAAGGCAATGTCAGCCTATCCCGGAGCATACAGAAATGTCATCTCGGTTACAGCAATGTCATGCGATTACACTCCGGCATACTACACCAACTACGGACCCGGATGCAACATAGCCGCCCCTGGAGGGGACATGTCGCAGTCACATGAGGCTGGCGTACTGTCCACTGTCCTGGATGGGGACTACGGCTACATGCAGGGCACATCGATGGCCTGTCCGCATGTCTCCGGAATCGCGGCTCTGGGTCTGTCATATGCCCTCAAACTCGGCAAAACCTTTTCGAGGGATGAATTCAATTCGATTCTCCTGACTTCCGTCAATGGTATAAACCAGTACTGCACAGGCAGCGACTCCAAGTACAGGGGACTTATGGGGACAGGGTACATAGATGCGTTCCAGGTACTGATGAATTTGCGTGGCACGACATGTATAAATGTACCTGTGGGTTCCCAGGCCCAGATTACGGTACTTGACCATATCGCTGACAGCGAAGCCCAGATGACAGTCTCCGATGTCAGCATTTCCAAGGATGACATGGAGAGGCTCGGCATCACAGGCAATCCCGTAATGTTCGGGGGCAAGATATTGTTTACCTGCACTAAAACCGGCTCTGGAATCATGACTGTCACACTTACCGGGGGCACTGGCAACGGACAGGGTATGAACGGCATGACTGTACACAAGGATTTCGCAATCATTGCAAGGCCCTCACATTCTGACAACGGGGCATGGCTGTAAAGCTGTAAAAGAGAGGAGGATTGAAAATGGGAAAATCAACCATATATATCATAATGGCCGTGGCTGCATTGCTCTTGCCATCATGCGGCAAGTCGCCTGAAGCAGAAGATCCGGAACAGAGAAGCGGTTCTGTTGTGGGCCGCTGGCACATGGTATCATGGAGCAGCCTGACTTCAGATGAGGCCGATGTCTATATCTCATTCGGAGAGGACGGCAGATTTGACTTGTACCAGAGAGTATACACTCCGTATTATGTGCACTATGACGGGACGTATTCCCAGCAGGGGGATATCGTAACCGGGACATACAGTGACGGTACTTCCTGGAACACGTCCTATGTGGCAAGCTTCAATGCCGAAATGACAAGAATGACACTGACCGGCAGTACGGACGGAGCCGATATAGCTGTATATGACAGTATATCCGGCATACCTGAAGATGTCACTTCGGGAGAACTGGGGCCGAAAGCCTCACGTTCGGTATCAGTGGATTTCAGGTTCCTGTAGCCGTGGTATCATACCTTAACAGGTTTCCGTATTATAGGGAATCTGCCAGCCTGCAACGGTGCGGTCTTTGAGACCGCACCGTTGCAGTTCATAATTGGGCGCAACCGGGGTATATGCCGATTGGGAATGAGGCTGTCGAATGAAGCCACGGAATCCACTTCAAAAAGGATTGTTTTGGAAGGAATCTGCAAATATTCTGTATTTCCGGGACGACTCATTTTTATATATTTGCAGTATGAAGCGTTATATTAAGATTATAGCCGCATCGGCCGTCATGGCCGCATCGGCTGGCTGCACCGGAATGGAGGAAGCAGCGGGGCCGGAGGGTCCGGGCACCGGCACATTCCTGATGACAAAAGTCGTCAACACCCCTTCCGATGCACAGAGGAACAGCATATTGCTGTATATCGACAGCACAGGTGTGCAGGACAGCGGGAACGGGCTGCTTGATAAGGCATTGTCCGGATTCGGGGAATATTCCGTAGCCCCGGTGTTCGACTGTGTGGAGGCTACAGCGGAAATCGACAGCAGGTACGGGTTTGACAAATGGTACAAGGTGTCTTTCTGCAATGACCAGGATATAGAGTCCGTCGCCGGATCTCTTGCCGCTGTCCCGCATGTAAGGAAGATAGAGTACAGCAAGCTTATGCGGAAGGCCTCCGACGGCAGGTCCTGGCAGTATACCGGAGGGGTGGCCACGCGTTCGGACGGAGCCGGGCAGATCTTTGATGACCCTATGACCGCGGACCAGTGGCACTATCTCAACAACGGCGACCTGGGTGTCGCCCCTACTGCCAGGAAAGGAGCCGACATAAATGTCCGTGACGCCTGGAGGCTGTGCAGCGGGAACAGCGGAATCATTGTCGCCGTCATTGATGAGGGTGTCCAGTATGACCACCCTGACCTTGCCGCCAATATGTGGACGAATACGGCCGAGGCAAACGGTGTCCCTGGTCAGGACGATGACGGGAACGGCTTTGTGGATGATGCCCACGGATACAATTTCAGTGATGACGGGCCTGTCACGTGGAATGTCTACGGAGACAGCGGGCACGGGACTCATGTGGCCGGGACTGTGGCCGCCGTGAACAACAACGGCACGGGTGTATGCGGCGTGGCCGGCGGGGACGGGTCCGGCAACGGCGCACGCATCATGTCCTGCCAGATCATGTCAGGGCTCGAAGGTGCTCCGTCTGATGTAAGCGCCAGGGCTATAAGATATGCCCTGCTGAACCATGCTCACATTATACAGTGCTCGTGGGGATATGAGGCGGGTACCATGACTTCGGACTACCAGTTTGAAAGATGGGATGGCGTCCTTGCCACGGCAATAAGGGCTTTTGTCAGCGAGCCGAACGATATCCTTGACGGCGGCCTTGCGATTTTCGCTTCGGGAAATGAAGGTATGCCGATGTCGGCATATCCGGCTGCCTACAGCGAGTGCATATCGGTAAACAGTATCGCTTCGGACAACTTGCCCGCATATTATACCAACTACGGCCCCGGTACGAATATATCTGCCCCTGGAGGTGAATATTACACTGGAGGGCTCAGCTCTTTTGAGAACGGCTGTGTCCTTTCCACCATGCCGACTGAAGCAATGCCGTCCGTGTCCGTGGACGCTAACGGCAATGTCACTGAAAACGGCACTACGGCAGCCAGTTACGGATATATGCAGGGGACATCGATGGCATGCCCTCATGTATCCGGCGTAGCCGCCCTGGGCCTTTCTTATGCCATGCAGCTCGGAAAGACATTCACCAGGGACCAGTTTGTCTCCATGCTGCTGACTTCGGTCAACGGCATAGACAGTTTCATGACAGGGCGCAAATCAGGAGGCGGAACCACTTTCTCCCTGGCTCCTTACAAAGGGGATATGGGAACCGGTATGATCGACGCCTGGAGGCTTCTGATGCAGATAGAGGGGACACCTTGCCTTACAGCCATGATCGGGGAGGAGCAGACACTTGACCTCAGCGGGTTCTTCGGGTCGGGGGCTTCTGACCTCACATATACCGGGGTGGAGATCTCCAGTGAGGACATGGAGGCCCTGGGCCTTGAGGAAGTACCGCAGGTCAGGTACGGCCGGCTGGTGATCCGTCCTACAAAGTACGGCTCGGCAAAAATAACGGTGAAAGCTGTTGCCGGAGGCACCTCGGAAAGTACGGACACGTCTTTGGGGGGAATCGGGATTTCAAAGGAGGTCTCCGTGATTGCGCGTAATGTCAAATCTGAAAACGGAGGATGGCTATGATGAAGAACAGGACAAGATTATTTTTTATAGTGTCTGCCATGGCTGCATTCTGCCTGCTTGCACTTTCCTGCAGGAAGGATGAATCCGGCGTGGATATCAGCGGAGAATGGCACCTGGTCTCTACAGGTGAGCTGTCTATGGAATCCATTGACGTGTATGTTTCTTTCGGAAAGGGCACTTTCGTGCTTTACCAGAAATTGGGTGAGGGGAGATACTATGTATACAGCGGGACGTACAGCCTTTCCGGCAGCCTTCTCAGCGGGTCCTACAGTGACGGGACCTCCTGGGGGAGCGACTATGACATAGCGCTTGATCCGGGAGGGGAGCTCCTTACGATGACCGCGAGGAACGGCTCGGGAGAGGTCTCCACATACGAGAGGAAGGCTGTCCCGGAGGAAGTCCTGGACAATACGCTGACCGTGAAATCTTTCGCAGGGCCGTCGCCTGTCCCGTTCCTGTAGACAGGCTTTAGTGTATCAATTCTGCTTAACGGACTATTTCGCGGGCATGGGCTACATGAACACAAAGGGTCTCGCGAAAGCTTCCGATATGCGGAGGTTTTCAGGGAGGGTCATTCCCGGTCCCCTACAGCAGCTGCCCGCCGATGAACTCCCTCATGATGGACGTCGGCGGGATTGCTTCTATCTCGTCAGGGGAGAGGGCTACGATGTAGTCCAGGAACTTGAGCAGCCGTACAGCTTCCGTATAGGCTTTGGATGTCGGAAGAATCCGTCTCAGAAGCGGTTCGGCGAAATATTTCAGCATCGGGAGCTCGAAGATGAGGGCCGAGTTGAACGCCACGTCCGCATTTTCCTGGAACGGGAAGATGTTCCGGTTCTCGCCGCGGCGGACGCTGTGCCAGCGCAGGATGGTCTCTTCAGGTGTCACACCGCGCACGCGGTTGTCCCTGACGATACGGCGCAGCAGACGGTTGTCGGATGTGGAGATGTTGTTGTTCTCGTCCAGGGACATGGATGTGAGGGCTGATGCGTAGACCCTGAATATGTGCGAGTCGTCCACAGCCGAAGTCATTGCAGGATTCAGGGCATGGATGCCTTCCATTATGAGTATGTCATTCTCCTTTAGCTTCATGAAGTTGCCTTCAAAGTGCCTCCTTCCTTCCTTGAAGTCGAACCGCGGCAGCTCAACTTCCTTTCCGTCCAGAAGGTCGTTCAGCTGGCTGTTGAGCAGCTGCAGGTCCATCGCCTCGAGAGCCTCAAAATCATATTCCCCGTTCTCGTCCTTCGGGGTCTTCTCCCTGTCTACAAAATAGTTGTCCAGTTCGATGACTTTAGGGTTGAGCCCCACTACCTTGCATTGTATGGCAAGCCTTTTTGACGAGGAGGTCTTTCCGCTGCTGGAAGGTCCCGCTATGAAGACTATCTTCACCCGTCCGCGCTGCAAGTTTATCTGGTCGGCGATATCTGCATACTTCCTTTCGTGGAGCGCCTCTGAGAGGTTGATAAGTTCGACGGCCCGTCCGGAAGATATGCTCTTGTTCAGGGAACCTATCCCGGTGACACCCAGGATGGCGCACCAGTCGGCATATTCCTTTAGGGTCGCCGCCAGCTTCGACTGCCGTTTCATGGGCATGACCTTGCTGACATTGCCTTCGGCAGGGAACTGGAGACAGAACCCGTTGTTGAATCCCATGAGGTCGAAAACTTTCAGGTATCCTGTGGACGGGACGAGCGGGCCGTAGAATGTATCGGCTTCTCCGTCAAGAAAATAGACGCTGTATGTGTAGTGTCCGATAGAACTCAGCAGGCGTGCCTTGTCTTCCTGCCCGTTGTCGAGGAAGATCTTCTGCGCCTCATCGAATGTCATCTTCACTTTCCTGAACGGCATGTCCCTGCTGATGATTTCCTGCATCTTGGCTTTCACTTCTTCCAGCTCTTCATCAGTGATGTAGTAAATGCCGGGCCGTCCGTCCTCATTGTTCCTGCGTTCATGGATTTCGCAATACAGTCCGCTCGGAAGGGAATAGTCGATGGCCAGCACCTTGTCCGGGAACATTTCTTTGACCGCGTTCCTCAATACAAAGCACAGCGACCGTATGTATGTCCTGCGGCCGTCAGGGTGGTTGTAGCCTATGAACCGGATGGTATGAGGCATTATGATGTTGAATTCAAGCTCTTTGAGCCTGTTGTCCACAAGCGCCGCCAATACGGGCAGCTCCATCCCGGACTTTTCGTCGGGCACTGTCCTGAATGATGCCTCTGACAATTCTTTCAGTGCGGTCCCTACCGGTACCTTGTGGTAGCTGCGGTCGTTTTCGCAGAATATCCTGATGTTTTCCATAATCGCGTGTTTTATTGTCAATCCGGGCTCTTGCTGCCGTCCTGCTGACTTGCTGCCATTCCGAGAACTTCTTTCAGGAACGGACCTGTCACCGAGGCCGGGTCTTCCGCAAGCTCCTCCGGTGTTCCCCGGGCGACGATGCGTCCCCCTGCATTGCCCCCTTCCGGGCCCATGTCGAAGATATAGTCCGCGCACTTCAGCACATCCAGGTTGTGCTCTATCACTATCACGCTGTTCCCCTGGTCCACAAGCTGCTGGAGCACTCCCAGCAATACCTTTATGTCCTCTGAATGCAGCCCTGTCGTCGGTTCGTCAAGTATATACAGTGTACTTCCAGTGCTTTTCCTCGCGAGCTCGGCCGCAAGCTTCATCCTCTGGCTTTCCCCTCCGGAAAGGGTGACCGCTGACTGCCCCAGACGGATATACCCCAGCCCCACATCCACTAGGGACTTCAGCTTCTGCGCGATGGACGGTATGCTGCTGAAGAAGCTGTAGGCCTCGCTGATGGACATTTCCAGAACATCATTGATGTTCTTGCCCTTGTACTTCACGGCCAGTGTATCCTCCTTGTACCTGCGGCCGCGGCATTCGTTGCACACCACATTGACCGAAGGCAGGAAATTCATTTCTATCACCTTGATACCGGCGCCTTTGCATTCTTCGCAGCGGCCTCCGGGGACATTGAAAGAGAACCTTCCGGCCTTGAACCCGCGCACCTTTGCGTCAGGAGTGGACTCGAACAGGGCCCTTATGTCGTTGAACACCCCGGTAAATGTCGCCGGGTTGCTCCTCGGGGTGCGTCCGATGGGCGACTGGTCTATTTCTATCAGCTTGTCTATGTTCTCGACCCCGACAAGACGGTCATAAGGCAGCGGCTGCAGCTTCGCGTTGTAGAACTTGTTCTTGAGCACGGGCATCAGGGTGTCGTTTATGAGCGATGACTTCCCGCTTCCGCTCACTCCGCTTATGCCGATGAATATCCCCAGCGGCAGGTCAACATCTATGTCCTTCAGGTTGTTGCCGCGTGCCCCCCGTATCCCGAGGAATGTCCCGTTGCCTTTCCTCCTTGCCGCCGGGACCTCTATCCTGCGTTTCCCGGTGAGGTAGTCGAGAGTGACGGAAGGCCCTATTATATAATGAGGGTTGCCGTGCTGCATCCCCGATTTGCCCGAGAGTACGTCCAGCGGCGCAGAAAGGCATATCCTTCCCCCGTCTTCACCTGCCCCGGGGCCTACGTCCACCAGCCAGTCGGCCGCCAGCATGGTCTCTATGTCATGCTCCACGACCATCACCGAATTGCCCTCGTCACGGAG
>CALVCB010000051.1 GCA_944325965.1 uncultured Bacteroidales bacterium | reverse complement strand
ACAACGGCTGTCGCTCCGATGGCCTGCATCTTGAGTGCGAGGGCCACTGATGCGATTACAGGTATGACTTTGATACCCGCCGCCTTCCATTCTTCCATGTACTGTGCAGGAGAACCGGCTCCTGTGGTCAGGATCTTCACTCCTTCTTCAATCACCATCTTGGCAATTTCGCCCGCATTCGGGGCCTGAAGCATGATGTTGACACCGAATGGCTTGTCTGTGAGTTCCTTGCATTTACGGATCTCATTCCTGACCGCCTCTGTTCCGGCATTGATTGATGAAATGAGTCCAAGTCCGCCGGCATTGGATACCGCTGCGGCAAGGGATGCGTCGGCTACCCATGCCATACCACCTTGAAAGACAGGGTATTTTATACCGAGTATTTCGCAAATTCTACTTTTTATCATTTTGTTCGGATTTAAGTTTTTTCGTACTGATAAAATGCAAATATATAAAAAATTACCACTCCATAATGACGGCCCCTGACATGAATCCTGCTCCGAATGCACTGAGAGCCAGCATATCGCCTCTTTTCAGGATCCCGTTCCTGTTGCATTCGTCAAGAAGGATGGGACAGCTTGCCGAAGATGAGTTTCCATGTGTTTCCACGTTGGTCGGGAATTTGCTTTCAGGCTGGCCGAGAAAATCACGTATTGTATTGATGATTCGGATGTTCGCCTGATGGAGCAGGTAGTGGTCGATGGAGTCTGGTGACATTCCGAGCTCATTGAGCAGGTACTTGATGTCTCCTGAGGATGCTTTTACTGCAAACTTGAATACATCCTGGCCCCGCATCTGGAGAGAGATGCTTTCTTCCTGTTTAGTAATATATGGTGTAGGTTCGAGTGTCCGTATCTGGTATAGCTTGTCAGTCGCGCTTGCGGTGGAGAGCTTAATGCCTTTTATGTTGTCTCCGGCCGTCAGTACGGCAGCCCCGGCCCCGTCTCCGAAAAGTACGCATACGTTCCTGTCCTTCCAGCTGGTCATTCTTGTCGGCTCTTCAGCGCATACGATGAGGACGTTCTTTACCTTGCCTGCCTGGAAATGTGTCTCTGCTATGTCGAGGGCATAAATGAAACCTGCGCATGCACAGTTGATGTCTATGGCCGGGCATGTTGCCCCGATTCCTCCCTGGATGATGCATCCGAGGCCCGGGGTTATGTACTCGTTCACAACATTGGAGCAGATGATGAAATCTATGTCCGATGCAGACAAGCCCGCGTTGTCAAGGGCTTTTTTCGCTGCGCTGATTGCAAGGTCTTCCAGCTTCTCGTCAGATATGACGTGCCTGTGCCTGATGCCAGTTCTGGGGTAAATCCAGGCATCGCTTGTATCCAGAAATTCTGAAAGCATGTCATTTGTGACGATCTTTTTCGGAATCTCGCTTCCTGTACCTACTATCTTCATAGTGCTTCTGTTTTATGTTTGTTTAAGCTATGTGATTCATAAGAACGGGCAAAGTTACTTTTTCAGTTTTTTATCTTAAAATAATTGTGGCGATATAATTATAATAGTGGCGTTTACCTCGTGTTGTAGTGGTGAAAGTTTGATATTTGTGGTAAAATTTTATATTTTTGTGGCCTATTTGACGGATTTATGAACAAGAAGCTACCGAAATATCTGCTTGGCAAATACCAGCTGCTCGGGACAGTCACCTTTTCCGTGCTGTTTGCGCTGGTGTTCCTCAATCTGTACATCCCGTTTTCCGACACGGCATGGTTCGGGCTGGGAAGGTCCGTCAATTTTCTCTTTACTGCAGGCTTCATGTTTCTGGCCATGCTCATACTGGTGGTCAGCAGGATCATCATGTACAAAACGCAGGACCTGTTCGATATGACTTATCTGCACTATGTCCTTTGGAGTCTTGGCGAGGTGTTCCTGATATGTGCCCTCTATGCATTTGTGACTGTCGATATAGTACAGCCTCGGACTCCTGACTATTTCCGTATCCTGGTAAGGGCGCTGCCGTATGGAATGATTGCGCTTGTCATCCCGTATATCATTTCTGGCATGTTTATCGCCATTGTTGAGAAGAACAGGACCATAAGGCTCATGCGGTATCAGAGCAGGACTTCCGGTAAAGATTCCCCCTCCGGTTCCCCGTCAAGCCAGATAACATTCTTTGACAACAGCGGTGCCCTTAAGTTCTCGGTAAACTCCCTTGACCTTTATTATATTGAGTCCGATGACAATTATATCAATGTATGGTATTCGGATAAGAAGGGGGCCCTGAAAATGTATATGCTCAGGTGTAGTCTCAAGACCGTAGAGGACAGTTTCAAGGGCAGTCCTCTTCTGAGGTGCCACAGGAAATATATCGTTAATCTGTCCAGGGCAAAGGTCCTGAGAAAAGAGAAGGACGGGTATTTCATCGACCTTGACAGTGATTCTGTCGCTCCTATCCCTGTCAGTAAAACTTATTCTGACAGCATTGTAGGATATTTTTCTTCAGCCAACAGCGGGATATGACCGGTCATTTCCGGTGCCTGGTCTTCCTGAGCCTGTACGCGGACTGCACCATAGCTTCGTCAAGAGCGATGTTACGCGCAGCGAGCATGTCGAGGATAGCGGCTATTATAGGGAATATCGCAGTGAAGGAGAAAATCATTTTCGCCCCTGTATTTTCCATTCCTATCCCCAGCTGGAATCTTGCAAACCCTACACCGAGCCATATCTGAAAGAACACCAGCAGGATTGCCGACAGCATGGCAACCCTCATCTGGAGCATCCTGGCCTTGAATGAAAAAAGTGCTATTGCATTGGCCATCAATGTCATTATTAGGAATATGAGATAAGACAACTTTTCATAGTATTTGACGCTTTCCGTTCCTTCTGCGCCAATGACTGTCCCTACGTTGCTCCCGAGCATTGATATTATCAGTGCCGTTGCTATTGCCAAATACAAAGTCTGTATTCTCTGCCACATAACTTGTAAGTTTTTGAAATGAGGCAGCAAAAATAGGAAAAATTGCAGGAAAAACCTATATTTGGGCCTCACTCTAAATATCTGGATTATGGGAATCGCAGAATCAGAACTTATCATAAATGATGACGGATCGGTATTCCATCTGCATATAAGGCCTGAAGAGCTTGCAGACAACGTGATACTTGTCGGGGATCCGGGACGTGTAGATATGGTGGCGGAATATCTGGACAACAAGGAGTTCAGGCATGCATCCAGGGAATTTGTCTCTGTCTGCGGCCAGTACAACGGCAGGCGTGTCACTGTCCTGTCTACAGGGATAGGGACGGACAATATCGATATTGTCATGAATGAGCTAGATGCCCTTGCCAACATCGATTTTTCAACAAGGGAGATCAAGCCTGTCCTGAAGTCCTTGAATATATTGCGTATCGGTACCTCCGGGGCCATCCAGCCGGATATACCTATTGGCTCTTTTGTCTTTTCACATATCTCCGTAGGCTGTGACGGACTGCTGAACTGGTATGCCGGAAGGGACAGGATAGCGCTCCCTGGAATGGAGGAGTCTTTCATGAAGCATGTCGGCTGGGACCGGCATCTTCCAGATCCGTATTTTGTCCGTGCCGGTGAGGATATGTGCAGGAGGTTCGAGGACTGCACAGTAAGGGGTATGACCATATCCGCATCGGGATTTTATGGCCCTCAGGGCCGTGTTCTGCGTATGCCTCTGGCTATGGAGGACATGGTGGAGAAGTTTGAGAGCTTCCGTTTCGGGGACTGGAGAATAACCAATTTTGAAATGGAGGGTTCTGCCATAGCCGGGATTGCCGCCCATCTCGGACACAATGCCGGTACTGTCTGTGCCATAATAGCGAACCGGCATTTCAAGAGCAGCGATCCGGACTATAAGCCTATCGTCCGTTCCCTGGTCGAACTGGGGCTCGACAGGCTTACCCGTTGAGACTTATTCTCTGGGGAAGGCGATCAGCGGATTGTCCTCTATGGCGTCGATACAGCATCTGGAATCTCCGGATACGTTGTTTTCGAGAAACATGATCTGCTGGGCGACTGTTTCGTACATGGCCACGGCAACCTCATGGTCATGACCTTGTTCCCTGTATATGCTGTATACATAGCCGAACTTCTTGAACCGTTCGGCTATTTTGGAAGACCCGAAAAAGCCCAGCCTGAAAATCTTGATCTGGGAGTAGGGGACTACACTGTCCTCAGTCCCGTGGAACATGAGTGTCGGTGCCGGTTCCGTACCGTATTTCAGCTTGCCGTCCCTTGAAAGTATGGCTCCAGCAAATGACATGACTCCGGCATATCTGAATCCCTCCGGAAGAGGTGACGCCCATTCCGTACGGTTGCTGGTCTCATAGTCCGTCTGGAGGGCTGTGATAGCACCTGCCGATGATCCGCTTATGACTATGCATGAGGGGTCTATGCCCATTGTCTCCGCATTGTCAAGAAGGAATGATGTGGCGCTGATCATATCCTCTACAGCCATGTGTATGGCCCGGTCAAGTGCATTGACCTGGAAGACGCCGATCTTGTCATAGCCTTTCATCCCGAGCCTGTAGTCTATGGATATCATCCGGTAGCCGCGGTCGGCCATGGCGCGGAACCAGGGCCGGTAGTGCATGGCGTCCCGGCTTCCCGTCATGAAACTTCCTCCGAACGCGAAGATTATGGTAGGTTTCTTCTTGCCGCCGGGCAGTGTGTCTGTTCCTTCCGCAGGGTTGTATACGTCCATGAACAGGTCGCATGTGTCCCTTTTTGCGAACAGGTAGGTCGCGTCCGGGGTGATATCTTCCGGCCGCGCAGTACAGGCTGCATTTGTCTCCGCCGCCCATGCAAGCAGTGAGACGGCCGCTATCAGGAATTTAATCATCTGCTGTTCTCTCCTGTAAGTTTTCTTATGAATTTGACATTCTGGAAAAATCTTGCGGCAATCACCCTTATCACTGTGTAACAAGGGATTGCAACGAGCATGCCGAGTATTCCCCCTATATAGCCTGCCATAAGCAGGACAATGAAGATTTCAAGCGGGTTGGCCTTTATGCTGTTCGAATATATTACAGGCTGGTATATGAGCCCGTCGATAATCTGAGCAAACCAGAATATGCCTATAAGAATGATTATGAATACCCAGAAATTGACGTCCAGTCCTACCGGCAGGGCGCAGCAGTACTTCATGACAATGGCAAGCACCGAGCCGATTACCCCTCCCATGAGCGGGCCGACATAAGGTATGATGTTGAGTACGCCGCAGATGAAGGCTATGCCTATGGATGCATTGAAACCCAGCCTTGCTATCAGGAGCAGGCCGAGGAAGTCGATGAGCGCCACCCCGAATATTTCGATGATGAGCCCTATGAAGTACCTGGAAAGAAGGTGCTCGATGTCGCTGTATGCCTCACGTGCATTCTGTTCGTGCCTGTCCGGTACCAGCGCCCCTATTATGTTCTCGAAAAGCTTGTCGTCCTTCAGGAAAAAGAAGGCTATGAACATCACCGAGAATATACCCACTCCGAACGATGCTATAAATGACGCTATTGAATTGATAATGGAAGAAAACAGGGATGCATTTATGACATTCAGGTTCTTTATTTCATTGAGTATGGCAGTTTCAATCCTGAAGTCTTCTCCAAGGGATGGGAATGTGGAGACAAGGAAGTCGTTCAGTTCTTTCAGAGGAACGGCTATGGACAATGCTGCGCTTTCTACATTGACCATGGAAATGTCTTTCGCTATGCCTGCAATGATCGGTATTATGGTCGCCAATATCGCGAGGAAAAGGCCGATGATGATAATCAACGTGAGGATGGCATATATCCAGGACGGCAGCCCGTGGCCCTTTATCCTCAGCTTCTTGAAAAAGGACATAACCGGCTGTCCTACAAGGGACACCAGACCGGCTGCCAGCATGTATACAATGACATCCCGGAAGAACCAGCATATGGCCAGGATTACGGTCGCCACTGCCGTATACATTATATATCTGGCGAGTTTGTCTACACTTCTTTCTCGTTCCATATCATTGGGAGTCAGCTCGGGCAAATATACGCAGAAGCCGAGAGCAGAGCAAATTTATTTTTCCGCTCATCTGCCGAGTATCAGTGCTGAAAGCTGTGCCGGGGAATCCGCTATGGCCCAGGGCACATAACGTAGAAGTTCCTCCCTTGTGCGGAACCCCCAGAGCACCCCGATAGTAGTCACCCCGGCGTTGAGCCCTGTCTGCATATCGACATCCGAGTCCCCGCAGTAGACGACTTCGTCTTTGTCCGTGACACCGGCCGCTTCCATTGCCTCCTGCACTATCATCGGGTCCGGCTTTATGGGCAGCCCGTCTCTCTGCCCCAGGATCTTTTCGAAATGGTATTTCCCGAAATACTTTCTGACCAGCTTTTCCGTGCCGTCTTGATATTTGTTAGATGCCACCGCCATCTTTATGCCTGCTGATGCGAGTGAATCCAGCATTTCATATATGCCGTCATATGGTCTGGTCTTGTCGCATTTGTGCAGGTCATAGAAGGGTATGAAGTACCCTTTCATTTTCATTATCATCTCTTCCGAGCGGGAAGATGGCGGAAGGACATCCCTGAAAAGGTTGTATATTCCTCTTCCTACTAGGGTGTTGTACTCTTTCATGTCCCTTTGCGGGAATCCGCACATTTCCAGGGCATGGTTGCACGCCGTACCGAGGTCCTCAATGGTGTTCAGAAGCGTGCCGTCAAGATCGAAAATTACAAGTCCTGTCATAAAAATCATAAATGTATCGTACTTTGGTACATGCGGAGCGTACCTTTGCTCAAGAAAAAGGAAACACAAAATATTCAAGCCATGTATACGACAGATTTCAACATTGATTCTATTTCTTCCATAATTCCATCCGAAACAATGGATATACTTGCCGGATTGATCCAGGATATGGACCTGGAACTTGTCGGGGTCAAGGTTGCATAGGGTACAGCTCCGCGTGTCTGATTTTGACTTCAGTGCTCTTCCTGTCTCCTGATATCCCTACGGTGATTATCGGTATGTCAAGGACATTGCTTTCTGGCACAGGATGCTGCATCAGTCCGATAATGAACTCTGAGACCGGGTCCTCGATATATTTCTGGATGGCCCGTTTCATTGGCCTCGCGCCGAAGTCAGGGTCATATCCGGCCTCTGCGACAAATTTTTTTGCGGCAGGTGTGACATGCAGCCTGTATCCGGTTTCTGCTATCCTTGACCTCAGCCCTTTGAGCTGGATGTCAATGATTTTCTCCATATCCTCTTTCTGGAGGGAATTGAAGAACACCAGTTCATCTATCCTGTTGATGAATTCTGGGGGAAAGGCCTTTTTGATGGCTTTCTGGAGCACAGCCTTCCTGTTTTCCTCCACTTTCCTGGAAGACGTGCTGAATCCGAGCCCGTTTCCGTAGGCTTCCAGTTCCCGGCTTCCGGCGTTTGAGGTCATTATCACTATGGTGTTCCGGAAATTTACCGTACGTCCGCTGCTGTCTGTAAGCCGGCCTTCATCCAGGATCTGTAAAAGCAGGTTGAATATGTCCGGGTGCGCTTTCTCTATTTCATCCAGCAGGACTACACAGTACGGTTTCCTCCTCACTTTTTCACTCAGCTGTCCGCCGTCTTCGAACCCCACATATCCCGGAGGGGCCCCGATCAGCCTCGATGCCGTGAATTTTTCCATATATTCGCTCATGTCGATTCTCACGATGTTCTCTTCCGAATCGAACAGGTATTCCGCTATTGATTTGGCCAGCTGGGTCTTTCCGACTCCGGTCGGTCCCAGGAAAAGGAAGGAGCCGATAGGCCTTGCCGGATCCTTGATCCCGGCCCGGTTCCTCTGTATGGCGCGGGTCACGGTCTCGATGGCCTCGTCCTGGCCCGTAATCACTTTTTTCAGGTCCGCACTCATTTTTATGAGCCTGGCCGCTTCGGATTCGGCAACTTTGTTGACAGGCACCCCCGAGGACTTGGATATTACAGTCGCTATGTCCTCTTCCGTCACCACCGGCTGCCTTCTGCCTTTCCTGGAAATGGTGCACTGCAGTCTTACCATCGAACCCGCCTCATCCAGTGCGTCGATGGCCTTGTCTGGAAGGCATCTGCCTGTTATGTACCTGTCGGACAGCCTCGCGCAAGCCTCAATCGCACCGTCTGTGTATGACACGGCATGGTACTGCTCATAATTAGCCCTGATCTTTTCAAGGATGTCTATGGTCTGCCTTATGTCCGTAGGCTCTACCATGATTTTCTGGAACCGTCTGTCCAGTGCTCCGTCCTTTTCTATGATGCGGGAGAATTCGTTCAGGGTCGTCGCCCCTATGCACTGCAGGTCTCCTCTTGCAAGGGCGGGCTTGAGCATGTTAGCGGCATCAAGATTGCCTCCTGAGCCTCCGGCGCCTACCATTGTGTGGAATTCATCTATGAAAAGGATAATATCGGGGTTGCCGCTGATCTCGTTTATGATTGATTTCAGTCTTTTTTCGAAGTCACCCCTGTATCTGGTGCCTGCTACGACAGATGCTATGTCCAGGGATATGAGTTTTTTGCCGGCGAGGAATGACGGTATATCCCCCGACGCAATCTTAAGCGCAATCCCTTCCACTATGGCTGATTTCCCTACGCCCGGGTCCCCGACCAGCATGGGGTTGTTCTTCTTCCTGCGTCCCAGGATCTCTATTACGCGCATGATTTCGCTGTCCCGTCCGACGACAGGGTCGAGTTTACCGTCACGTGCCGCTTTGGTTATGTCGTATCCGAACTCTTCTATGGAAAGAGCTTTCCTTTCCGGTTGCCTGTCCATTTCTTCCTTCGTATCTTCATTGCTGTCAAGTCTCGCCTTGCCGATGTAGGCGAGTACGCGACCGTAGTCGATTCCGGTGTCCCTGAGATATGACTGGGCGTAGCTTCCGGTGTTGCGGCACAATGCCAGCAGGAGATGCTGTGAGGATGCTTCCCGACCGTTCATCCTCGTTGCTTCCAGGATAGTGATACTCAATACATTCTGGGCTCCGCGCGAAAATGTGACATGCTCCGATTCGGAATACGGTATATGTTCGTTCGTAAAAATCTTGCTGTCTATGAACTGCTTCATCTCACGGATGTCCGTATCCAGGCCTTTCAGGATATCCATTGCCGTGTTTTCCTTCTGGCGTATTATGCCCAGCATGAGATGGTCCGGGGAGATGCCGTAACTGCCTGTGCGCATGGCTTCCTCCCTGGCGAAATTTATGATGGCATTCAGTTCATCGGATATTCTGATTTCCATGTGCAAGTTTGTTTTATTTGGCAAAAATACTAAAAACAATGTAATTTTTAACTTGCCGCACAAAGAAAAATTTGTAACTTTGCACGATTGCTTGCATGGTTTGGATATTGAAGCGTTGAAAAAAAATAAGCATATAGATGGAAGAAAACAATGAGGTAGTAAAGACAGGCAGGATCGAGACTGTCAACATAGACAAGCAGATGCGCAGTGCATATATTGACTATTCTATGTCTGTGATAGTGTCGAGGGCCTTGCCTGATGTGCGTGATGGCCTCAAGCCTGTGCACAGGAGGGTGCTGTTCGGCATGGAGGGGCTCGGGCTCGGTTATTCCGGGCAGACGAAGAAGTCGGCGAGGATTGTCGGAGAGGTGCTCGGTAAGTATCATCCTCACGGAGATTCCAGCGTATATGATGCGATGGTCAGGATGGCCCAGTTCTGGAGCATGAGATATCCGCTGGTGTTCGGCCAGGGGAATTTCGGCTCGATGGACGGCGATCCGGTGGCTGCCATGCGATATACTGAGGCCAAGCTTACACGGCTGTCTGACGAGGTCCTGGCGGATCTTGACAAGGATACAGTGGACATGGTCAACAACTTTGACGATACCCTCCAGGAGCCTACTGTCCTTCCTACCAAGGCCCCGCTGCTTCTCCTCAACGGGTCGTCCGGCATCGCGGTGGGCATGGCGACGAACATGGCTCCGCACAACATGTCCGAGTGCTGCGACGCCATATGTGCATATATTGACAACCCGGAGATTTCAGTCGAGGAGCTGATGTACCATATCAAGGGACCGGATTTTCCTACGGGAGGCATAATCCAGGGGACGCAGGGCATCAGGGACGCTTTCGAGACGGGACGCGGACGGATAGTGATACGCTCCAAGACTGAAATCGAGGTGAGCGAGTCCGGTCGCGAGACCATCGTTGTTACGGAAATCCCGTACATGGTCAACAAGAGGGAGATGATCGAGAAGATCGCCGAACTCGTCGAGAACAAGAAAATCGAGGGTATAGCATATGTGAACGATGAGACTACCAGGAAAGGCGTGAGGGTGGTCATAAAGCTGAAAATGGGGGCGAATGCCAATGTCGTGCTGAATATGCTGTACAAATACACTCCGCTCCAGTCCAGCTTCTCTGTGAACAATGTGGCCCTGGTGGGCGGAAGGCCGAGGCTCCTGAACCTTAGGGATCTCATCAAGTACTTTGTCCGCCATAGGCATGACGTGATTGTCAGGAGGACCAGGTTCGACCTGGACAAGGCTCAAAAGCGAGCTCATATCCTTGAGGGGCTTCTGAAGGCCCTCGACGTGATAGATGAGATCATCAGGATAATAAGAGGCTCGGGAACAGTCGAGGATGCCAAGTCAGAGCTCATGTCCCGGTTCGGCTTCTCTGATGCGCAGGCAACGGCTATCGTGGAGATGCGTCTGAGGCAGCTCACCGGGCTTGAAAGGGAAAAGCTCCAGGCGGAGTATGATGAACTGATGAAATTCATCCATTACTGTGAGGAAGTCCTTTCAAGCTATGACAAGCAGATGGAAGTGGTCAAGCAGGAGACAATGGAGCTGAAGGCGAAATATGGCGATGCCAGACGGACAGAGATAGCCCTTTCTGCCGAGGAGTTCAATCCTGAGGACTTCTATCCTGATGACGATGTAGTCATCACAATCTCGCATCTGGGATATATCAAGAGGACCCCGCTTGCCGAATACAGGACCCAGAACCGAGGAGGAGTGGGTATCAAGGGCAGCACTACAAGGGACGAGGACTTCATAGAGCACATATATGTGGCCAACATGCACAGCACCATGCTCCTTTTTACCCAGAAGGGCAGATGCTACTGGCTGAAAGTGTATGAGATACCTGAGGGATCAAGGGCATCCAAGGGTCGGGCTCTCCAGAATATCATAAACATAGAGGCCGATGACAAGGTCAAGGCCTACATAAATGTCAAGGACCTCAAGGATGCAGACTATGTAAACAGCAACTATATTGTCCTCGCCACCAGGAGAGGCATAATCAAGAAGACATCGCTTGAGGCCTATTCAAGGCCGAGGACCAACGGTGTCAATGCCATTACCGTCAGGGACGGAGACGAGCTTCTGGAGGCATCCATGACCAACGGCCGCTGCCAGATACTCCTTGCCGGAAGGAAAGGCCGCTGCGTGAGGTTCGACGAGAATGACGCGCGTCCGTTGGGAAGGACGGCCTCAGGGGTCAGGGGTATCAGCATAGATGACGATGACGAGGTCATAGGGATGGTATGTTTTGACCATTCTGCCGAGGATGCATCCGCCCACACCATACTTGTTGTGAGCGAGCACGGATACGGCAAGAGGTCAGACATTGATGAATACAGGATAACCAACCGTGGAGGAAAAGGTGTAAAGACGTTGAATATTACGGACAAGACTGGTGACCTGATTGCCTTGAAGAGTGTCACGGACGAGAACGACCTTATGATCATTACCCGTTCCGGACTTACAATCAGGATGGCTGTATCCGATATCAGGGTCGCAGGAAGGGCCACCCAGGGCGTACGTCTCATAAATATCAAGGACGGCGATTCCATTGCGGCTGTCTCTGCCGTGAGCAGGAATGACGATGATGAGAATAATAATTAATCTCAATAACGTTTTATTATGAAAAAAATTCTAATTGCTTTGGCTATGATCCTGTCAGTACAGGTGGCTGGAGCGCAGGTCAAATCGGCTGCCGATTCAAAGAAAGCCGTGGAGTCTGCAGAGGCTGCATCCCAGAATCCTAAAAAGGCCGCCAAGCCTGCTACATGGATTAAACTGGGTGATTCCTACATCGATGCATACACATCCCCGTTCGGTAACGCATGGGTTGGTGCCGGAAAGCAGGAACTCATGCTCATCATGGGGAGCGAAAAGCCGTCTTCTTCAGAGACTGTAGAGCTTATGGGAGAACCGTATACAAAGGAGGTATATGCTGAAAAGAATTTCTATTTCAATGCAGCCGGTGTGCTGTCTATGATAGAAGTGACAAAGCCTGTATATGATGATGCCCTTGCAAAGGCCCTCGATGCCTATAAGAAAGCATATGAGGTGGACGTAAAGCATACCAAGGACAAGGATGTCGCAGCGGGAATCAAGAATGTCGCGTCCAAGTACCTTGACGCAGGAATGACCCAGTACATGCTCGGTAACATCAAGGCTGCGAATGAATGTTTCTGTTCTGCATCCGCCGCTTCAGAGACCGCTCCACTCAGTGTCCTCGACACTACGGCAACCTACAATGCAGGTTTCACTTCTTGGTCTCTTGAGGATTACGGTGCGGCTGTGACATATTTCAGGAAATGCGTGGATGCAAAGTACTATGAGGAAGGAGAAGTGTTCGCCAAACTTTCCGACTGCTATTCAAAGATGGGTGACAAGGAGAACGCCAAGAACACCCTTGAGGAAGGGTTCAAGGCTTTTCCTCAGAGCCAGAGCATCCTGATCGGGCTTATCAATTTCTACATCGAAAGCGGGGATGACACGGACCGTCTGTTCGCCCTTCTTGATGAAGCCAAGAAGAACGAGCCGAACAATGCATCCCTCTATTACGTGGAAGGCAACATACACAACCAGCTCGGAGACACAGAGGCAGCCGTTGCGGCATACGAGGAGGCGAACAAGGTGGATCCGAATTATGAATATGGCTTTATCGGCATCGGTATCCTCTATTACAACCAGGCCCTTGACCTCCAGACAAAGGCACAGGAAGAGCTTGACGATGCGAAATACATGGCCCTGGTGGAGGATTTCGAAACGGCGCTCAAGAATGCTATCGATCCTTTCGAGAAGGCATACGAGATTTCAAAGAACAATGAAATCAAGGTTAACATCGCAGAATACCTCAAGAACATCTATTACCGTTTCCGCGATGAGAGTGCCGATTATCAGGCCGAGTATGAGAAATATGATGAGGTAGTATCGACAGGCAATCCTCTTTAGTGTTTTTTCCGTGACTTTAAAACGGGAACTGCGGAACTTCCGCAATTCCCGTTTTTCTTGTATGCTCGGCATGAGTATCAGCTAACGGGTGCAAGACCCTAATGAGCCCTGATAGCGGGAATCATACAGCCCAA
>CALVCB010000050.1 GCA_944325965.1 uncultured Bacteroidales bacterium | reverse complement strand
GAAGGACTGACCTTCGATGACGTTTTGCTTATCCCTGCACGCTCCGAGGTGCTTCCCCGGACTGTAGATGTCAGTACAAAATTCACTACAGATATAAGGCTCCACACACCGATAGTGTCGGCTGCCATGGATACGGTCACTGAGGCGGAGCTGGCCATTGCGATTGCCCGTTCCGGAGGTATCGGCGTGATACACAAGAATATGACTATCGAGGAGCAGATGAGGCAGGTACGCCGCGTCAAAAGGGCGGAGAACGGCATGATCTACGATCCTGTCACCATCCGTCCGGATGCTACTGTGGGCGACGCCCTCGCAATGATGGCCCAGCACCATATCGGCGGAATCCCTGTGGTAGATGCGAACAACTACCTTATAGGTATAGTGACCAACCGCGACCTCCGTTTTCAGGACAACATGAAGCTCCCGGTCTCCCAGGTGATGACATCCGAAAATCTGGTGACGGCCCCGAAAGGGATCGGACTGAAGGAGGCAACGGAAATACTGAAGAACCATAAGTTCGAGAAACTTCCTGTCGTTGACAAGGACGGCAAGCTCGCCGGGCTTATCACGTACAAGGACCTGATGAAGATAAAGGACAACCCGATAGCGTCAAAGGATTCCAAGGGCCGGCTTCTCGTGGCCGCTGCTGTCGGTGTGAAATCAGATACGATAGAAAGGATAGAGATGCTCACAAGCGCCGGGGCCGATGCGGTCGTCGTCGATACGGCGCACGGGCATTCGGTCGGCGTGCTTGAGGTGATAAAGAAGGCCTGCGACGCCCTTCCTGACATACAGATAGTCGCCGGGAACGTGGCTACCGCAGAAGGGGCGAAGGCTCTTGCGGATGCGGGCGTCAAGGCAGTGAAAGTCGGCATAGGCCCGGGCTCCATCTGCACCACACGTATCATCGCCGGGGTCGGCATGCCTCAGCTCTCGGCCGTGATGATGGCTTCCGAAGCCCTCAAAGGGACGGGCATTCCGATAATAGCCGACGGAGGTATCCGGTATTCGGGCGACATCGTGAAGGCGCTTGCCGCCGGAGCCAGCACCATTATGGCAGGCTCCCTCTTCGCAGGGGTCGAGGAGTCTCCTGGAGAGACCATTATCCTGAACGGAAGGAAGTTCAAGTCATACAGGGGCATGGGCTCCCTCGAGGCCATGCAGCAGGGTTCCAAGGACAGGTATTTCCAGGACATGGAGGAGGACATCAAGAAGCTCGTGCCGGAAGGTATTGTGGCACAGGTGCCTTACAAGGGTACGCTCGCAGAGGTGGTATACCAGCTTATCGGAGGCCTCCGTGCCGGGATGGGCTACTGCGGGGCAAAGGACATAGAGGCCCTGAGGTCCGCCAGGTTCGTACGTATAACCCAGGCCGGGTATCTTGAGAGCCATCCGCATGATGTCACCATCACCCGTGAGGCCCCTAACTATTCCAGATAGGAGGGGCGGTGTCAGGAAATGCATAATCTTCGTGTTATAGGGATAATTTCCGGAATCGTCTTGCTGGCGCTGTCGTCATGCAGGACGATTTCATCTCTTGTACACGATGACCAGGTGGTAGCCAGGGTCGGGAAGGCCTGCCTGTACAAAAGCGAGCTCGACAAGGTCGTCCCGGCCTCCGCGTCACCCCAGGACAGCATTGCCCTGGCTCTGCAGTATATCAACGCGTGGGCTTCAGACGTCGTGTTCATGGATGTGGCCGAGGCCCAGCTCTCCAAGAGCGACAAGGATGTGTCCAGGGAACTGGAGGAATACAGGCGCTCCCTGCTCAAATACAAATACGAGCAGAAATACGTGAACGAACGTCTGGATACTGCGGTAACGGACGACGAGGTGGCGCGGTACTATGATGAGCACAAGGATCAGTTCGTGCTCAGGAGTCCTATAGCGAAAGTACGCTATATGCGCATTTCTTCCGGTGCGCCCAATGTCTCCCTGATAAAAAAGAAGATGGCTTCCACGGTGGTGGATGATCTGGTGGAGGCTGACAGCCTGGCGTATTTTTCTGCCGATGTATATACGGACTACTCGGGGGCGTGGATAAGCCTCACCCGGCTTGCCGGGAACTTCGGCATCGACTATGCCGCCCTGATGTCCAGGGTGAGGAACTCCATGGTAGAGATGGAGGATTCCTCCGGGAAACTGAACGTGGCGTACATTGTTGACTACAAGGCGGCCGGGGACATGGCCCCTCTCGATTATTGCTCCGGACGGATCAAAGATATGATTATCAGTATCAGAAAGCATGACCTTATAAACAGTCTGGAACGGGAATTGCTGGAGGATGCGCGCTCTAAAGGCAGGTTTGAGATAATGTAGCCTGGGCATGATGTTGAATATAAATAAGATAAATTCGTCGAACTGACGCTAATATAAATATCCGATATGGAAATGAGAAGATTTTTGATGACCGCTGCAGCCATGTTTTTACCGTGGATTGCCGTCCAGGTGCATGGCCAGCAGTACTCCGGAGGCATCATCGACAAGACTGTCGCAGTCGTAGGAGACGAGATGATAAAGATTTCGGACCTCGAGGAGGAGGTGCGTATCATGATGGCGCAGGGTTTTGTGTCGGAAAGGGACGCAAGATGCGAGATTCTCGAGAATATGATGGTTTCAAAACTTTTTCTTATGCAGGCCCGTCTGGACTCTCTTACTGTCAACAATGACATGGTTGAAGGCGAGCTCCGGAACAGGATAGACCAGTTCAGAACCTATTTCGGCGGTGATGAAGGGGTGGAGAAGCAGTTCGGGAAGCCTCTTTACAAGCTCCGTCAGGAATGGAGGGAGGCCTTCCAGGACCAGAGCCTTACCCAGCAGATGCAGCAGAACATCATGTCGGATATCCCGGAGGTGACGCCGTACGATGTCGAAGAGTATCTCAAGAAGACGGAGCCGGACGACCTTCCGGTGGTGCCGGTCAAGTATCAGCTGAGCCAGATATGCATCTATCCTGACAGGGAAGCCGCCAACATGGCTGTGAAGGAAAGGCTTCTCGCTATCCGGGAGCGTATCATCAACGGGGAGAAGTTCTCCACACTTGCAAGGATATATTCCCAGGATCCGGGCAGTGCCATGAAAGGCGGGGAGCTCGGAATGGCATCCAAATCCATTTTCTGGCCGGCCTTCTCGGATGCGGCCATGTCGCTGAAACCTGGGGTTGTTTCCCAGATAGTTGAGACCCCGGACGGATTCCATATCATCGAGGTGCTTGAGAAGAAAGGGGACATGTTCAATGCCCGCCACATACTTTTGAAGCCGGAATATACGGCTCAGGACAGGGAGAAGGCGTTCCATGTGCTGGACAGCCTCCGGACGGAGATGGAGAACGGTGCGGTTTCGTTCGAAATGGCTGCAAGGTTCTACTCTGAGGACCCGGCTACAAAGACCAACGGCGGCCAGATGGCCGATCCCAATACGGGTTCTTCCTATTATGAGATAGACCAGCTCAAGCCTCAGGACTATGCCGCCATCAAGGATCTCAAGGAGGGCGAAGTGTCTGAACCTGTGGAGTCCCTTGACAATGAGGGCCGTGACGGGAATACTGTCTACAAGATTATCAAGGTGGACAGGATACTTCCGGCGCATACGGCTTCTTTCGAAGAGGACTACAGCCTGCTGTCCGACCAGGTGAAGCAGGAGGCATCAATGAAGGCGGTGGATGATTTTATCGCGTCGAAGCTCAAGACCACATATATTGTCATTGACCCGCTGTTCAAATACTGCGAGTTCGACCATGACGGCTGGGCCGGTAAGTTCAGGGAGAATTGATCCGTATGAGGTTCCTGAGGATACTGTCATATTGCCTTGCAGTCCTTCTGCTTCCTTTTCCCGTCTATGCGCAGACGCAGGAAAAGGACGAGCCGGAAGACAGTATCGTCACACTCATAAGTTCGCGTAAGGCACAGCTTCTGGAGATAGACGGACAGAACCTGAGAAAGGTCACAGGACCGGCGAAGTTCCTCCACAACAATACTTACCTCCTGTGCGACACGGCTCTATGGAATGTCGATACCAGGATCATAGACGCAATCGGCAATGTCAAGATAATCCAGGAGGAGACGGAGCTGCAGAGCGAGAAGATGGTCTATTATATCGACCGTGACCTGGCCGAGTTCCGAGGCAATGTGGTGCAGCTACGGGACAAGGACAACAACATCCTCAGGACCAGGAATCTGGACTACAATACCAAGGACAGTATCGCCGTGTTCCGGGGCGGAGGTTCGATGAGGGACAAGGACGGGCAGATAATCGAGAGCCAGAATGGCAAATACGAATCCAAGATAAAGCTTTTCACCTTCACGGAAGACGTGAACATGTTCACGGACTCCATTTTCGTGAAGACCTCATGGCTCAAATACGAATCAGAAAGGAATCTCGCCACATTCGGCTACAGTACCGATGCATGGAAAGACGACAACATGCTTTCTGCCAATGCCGGATGGTATGACCGTGGCAAGGAGGTTTTCTTTTTCAAAAATAATGTGCATGTGATGTCGGATGTGCAGGAGGGCTGGAGTGATTCCCTTTATTTCTACAGGAATACGATGGATGTGGATATGCTCGGGAATGCGCAGGTGACCGACACTTCCAGGAATGTTTCCGGTCTTGCAGGGAAGATTTCATATGCCGATTCCGTTTCTATGGTGACCATGACCAGGACACCGGCTGTGGTCGCTGAGGTTGAAGACCAGGAAACAGGGAAGGATACCGTCTATTTCGGTGCTGACACACTTATATACTATACTGTCCGTATGTGTGACGTGGACTCTGCTGCTATTGCCGATGCCGGTACCAGGATATCGTCCATGAATGTCGACCCTGTGACGGAGTTCCGGAAAAAGGCTGCCGCAGAGGCTGCCAAGGCTGCAGAGGAAGCAGCCAAGAATGATCCCAACAGGCAGCCTCCTGCGGCCCGTAAGGGAGGTGCTGTCGCCGATGCTCCTGCCGGAAGCGGTGCGGACAGATCTTCTGCCGGTGAAGGCGCCGCTGCCAAGACCACTGACTCTTCCCGGCCGTTGGATCCTTCCGGCCAATCGTCTTCAGTGACGGATTCCCTGTCAGTCGGGGACGGTCCGTCCTCTTCTGTTCCGGACTCCCTTGCGGCCGGGCCTGGTTCGGTACCGGTCATTGCCGATACTCTTTCTGCAGGCGCGGACTCCCTTGCGTTTGCCCCGGACTCCCTTGCGGCAGCCGACAGTATTGCCGTACCTGAGCCGGACACTACCAAGATAGGTTTTGTGCGTGCTCTTGACAATGTAAAGATTTTCAGGAGGAACATGCAGATTGTGTGTGACTCCCTAGAATATTGTGACCTTGATTCCATTGCGCGGCTTTTCAAGAAGCCGGTAATATGGAATGACCTTACGCAGGAGTATGTCGCAGACAGTGTGTATGCCCTTGTAAGGGGCAACAGGCTGGATAAGGTGAGCCTGATGTCGAACGCCTTTGTCCATAACCAGCAGGACAGTGTGCATTACGACCAGATACGGAGTACGGAGATGATGGCCTATTTTGACGAGAATTCCCAGCTGTGCCGGTTTGATGCGCTAGGAGGGGCGTCGGCCTTGTTCTATCTTGAGGAGAATGACGCATTGGCCACAGCCAACAAGAAGGAGTCGAAGATGCTGTCTGCGGTATTCAAGGACGGCACAATCCATAAGATATATTATTACGATACGGTCAAGAGCGATGCCTACCCTGTGGCCCAGATGACTTCTGACGACCAGTTGCTCAAAGGTTTCAGCTGGCAGCCAGGGCTCCGTCCGCAGGATCCTTCCTCAATTACCTCCCAGGAGCTGCGCTCTTCTCAGCGTACGTATTATTCCTCGCGTCCGAGAGCCAGATTCATACAGACGGGACTGTATTTTCCAGGATATATCGATGACATATATACGCAGATAGAGGAACGCGATTCCCTGGCCAGGGTTAGGGAGCGAGAGCGCCGGATACTTGAACAGGACCGGATGCGGCACGAGCAGTTCGTGAAGGACTCCATTGCGATAGCAAAGCTCGATTCCATTGCAGTGGCGGATTCCATAGCCCTGTCTGACAGCCTGGCGTTTGTCGCCGACTCGATTGCGAGAGCGGATTCCATCGCTGCGGCCGATTCCATAAGGCAGCTGGAGATAGCTGACTCGCTTGCTTCCGTGGTGCCAACCAAAGAGCAGCTGAAGGAACAGGCGCGGAAAGAGCGGGAGGAGAAGAAGGCTGTCCGTATCGCCGAGCGGGAAAAGAGATGGGCACAGAAAGACCAGGCGGATGCCGACAAGGAGAAGATCAAAGAAGAAAAGAGGAAGGAGAAAGAACGCTCCAGGAAGCTGAAGCTCATCCTTTCGGCCCAGGAGGAGGCCAGGGCGGATTCTTTGAAACTGGAGAAGTACAAGGAGAAGTACCTACGCAAGGCGGAGAAGCTGAGGGCCAGGGAGGAAAAGAAGGCCTCACGGAAAAATACAATGCCGCAGTCACCTCCGGTGGCGGGAGAGGCTTTGATTTCAGAAAAAGATGAAAAGAAGCTATAGGAAACTGTTTTCAAAGAAATCCTTGCGGTTCCGCAGATGGGGCCGCAAGGGCTATTCTGCGTTCTGCAGTATAGGCAGGCATGTGACCATAGGCCATGTGAGCAAAGGTATAGCGGATGCTTCCCTGGACAAGTCCGGGGCTGTTGATGAATCCTTTGTCGAGAGGGTCATCCGCCATGGCGGACTCGGCCGGGAGGAGGCTGAGAGCATGGCACTGGCCGTACCTCTGCCGCAGCTTGTCGCCCTGGCCACGGCTGTAAATGACGCGTGCTCCCCGCGGCGGTTCGACACCTGTTCCATCATCAACGCCAAATCGGGGCGCTGTCCGGAAGACTGCCGGTGGTGCGCCCAGTCGGCACACTATCATACGGATGTCTCCTGTTATCCTCTTCTGGACTCCGATGCCGTCCTCAAGGCCGCAAGGCAGTGCGAGGGTCAGGGCATAGGGAGGTTCTCGATTGTCACCAGCGGACGCCGTCTCACTGAAAAAGAAATAGATTCAATTTCCTGCACAGCCGCCCTGCTGAAGAAGGAATGCGGCATATCGCTCTGCCTCTCGGCAGGGCTGTTGGACAAATCTGCGCTCATACGGCTTTACCGGGCCGGCATCTCCAGGTACCACTGCAACCTGGAGACTGCCCCATCTTATTTCGGGCAACTCTGCTCTACACACACACAAACCGAAAAGGTCAAAACACTGCACGAAGCCCGTGAAGCAGGTATGGATATATGCAGCGGAGGGATTATAGGGATGGGAGAGACGATGGCGCAGCGTCTCGAACTGGCTTTCACTCTCAGGGAACTGGGGGTGAAGTCGGTCCCTATAAATATCCTTTCTCCCATAAAGGGTACGCCTCTGTACGGTATTCCACTTATATCCGAAGATGAGATAATCAGGACAGTGGCCATGTTCCGTCTTGTCATGCCGGACGCATACCTGAGATTTGCGGGAGGCCGGGCCAGGCTTTCGGAACAGGCTGTCATGACGGCTTTCCGGGCGGGAATCAACTCGGCCATAATCGGTGACATGCTTACCACCACGGGTGCCGATGTCGCTACGGACAAGGCGCGTATCCTTGCAGCCGGCTATACACTGTAAGTCTGCCGTCCCTGGAACATTGCGGGAGGAGACCGGTCCTGTTGTGCCGGCGGAGCGAATCGGAGCCGCATGCCCCGACGGGGCTGTCACCGCAGGTGACTGGGGGTGGACAGACAGGATTTCTGGAAGAAATCCTTAACGTCAGTGTGACGGATTCCGGTCATAAATGATAAACTGTTGATTTTTAATATAATATTGTTAAACATAAATTCGTCGAACTGACGTTATTTACTGAATCTATGTTTCCTGAAAAGAATATCGACCCATTCGATGCCGCGCACCTGTGGCATCCATACACATCGGCCACTGCCCCGCTTCCTGCATATAAGGTACGGGAGGCACGCGGCTGCAGAATCATACTTGAAGACGGCACGGAGCTGATTGAGGGCATGTCGTCATGGTGGTGCGCCATCCACGGATACAACCATCCGGTGCTGAACGCCGCGGTGGAAAGCCAGCTCGGGAAGATGTCCCACGTGATGTTCGGGGGCCTGACCCACGGGCCTGCGATAGAGCTCGGAAAGCTCCTCCTTGGTATTCTTCCGGAGCAGCTGACGCGCATATTCTATGCGGACAGCGGCTCCGTGGCTGTCGAGGTGGCCATGAAGATGGCTGTGCAGTACCACTACGCGCTCGGCCGTCCGGAGCGTACGGATTTCGTGACCATAAGGTCCGGCTATCACGGGGATACGTGGAATGCCATGTCCGTATGCGACCCTGTCACCGGGATGCACAGCCTGTTCGGAAGCGCATTGCCCGTGAGGTATTTCGTCCCGTCGCCGTCAAGCCGCTTCTACGGGGAGTGGGACCCTTCCGACATCGCGCCGCTTGAAAAGGTCATAGAGGAGCGCCGCGATACCCTGGCGGCACTGATTCTTGAGCCTGTGGTACAAGGTGCCGGAGGGATGCGGTTCTACCATCCGGAGTATCTGCGCCAGGCCGCCAGGCTGTGCCGCGAAAATGGCATCCTGCTGATATTCGACGAAATAGCGACAGGGTTCGGCCGTACCGGAAAACTCTTTGCGTGGGAACACGCAGGTGTCGTCCCTGACATCATGTGCATAGGCAAGTCGCTGACAGGAGGGTACATGACCCTTTCCGCCGTGCTGACTACGGACAGTGTGGCGCATGCCGTCTCTGAAAATCCTCCGTATGCCTTCATGCACGGCCCGACGTTCATGGCCAACCCGCTTGCATGCGCCGTGGCCAGGGCTTCGGTGGAGCTTCTCCTCTCAAAGGACTGGCAGTCAGAGGTGAAGGCGATAGAGGCGCAGATGAGGGAAGAGCTTGCCCCGGCGGCTTCGCTCCCTCAGGTGGAGGAGGTGAGGGTCCTGGGGGCCATCGGTGTTATCCAGACCAGGGAGCCTGTGGATATGGCGCGGCTGCAGCGCCGTTTTATCGAAGAAGGCATCTGGGTGAGGCCTTTCGGGAAACTTGTCTATATAATGCCTCCTTATATTATCTGCCCGGAAGACCTTTCGCATCTTACATCCTCACTTGTCAAGATAGTCAGCGAGATATGACCGGATTTTCAGAAAAACTGGAGGCTCTGCGCTCCTCCGGGAACCTTAGGCAGCTTCCGGAGATGAAGCATCAGGGGCGGTATTCCGTTACAGGGGGCAGACGCATGCTGAACCTCTCGTCAAACGACTATCTGGGTCTGGCGACAGATCCGGAAATGCTGCTCATGAGGGATTTCATGCAGGAAGCCGGCCGCTCCTGCGCAGGCGGTGTGCCGGAGGACTGTCTGCTGGGCTCGTCGTCTTCGCGGCTGCTGACAGGCACTTTTGATGTGCACTTTGCCCTGGAACATACCCTGTGCCGGCTTTCGGGCCGCCAGGCCGCCCTGGTGTTCGGGAGCGGATACCATATGAATGCAGGCATTCTCCCTGCCGTGGCGGACGCTTCCTCTGTGATTCTGGCGGACAAGCTCGTGCATGCCAGCATCATAGACGGCATCAGGCTTTCCTCCGCCAGGTCGGTGCGTTTCCGCCACCAGGACATGGGGCAGCTCGAGGAGCTGGTGAAGAAATACAGCATGGAGTGCAGCAGGATAATCATCGTCACTGAAAGCATTTTCAGCATGGACGGCGACCTTGCCGACCTGAAATTCCTGACGGGGCTCAAGAAACGCTATCCGGGAGTGATGCTGTATGTGGATGAGGCCCATGCTGTAGGGGTCAGGGGAGAGACGGGAATGGGCCTGGCTCAGGAGCTGGGCGTAATGCAGGATATAGACTTCCTGTGCGGGACATTCGGCAAGGCGATTGCCTCCGTAGGCGCATACGTCCTATGCGACAGTGAGATACGGGAATACCTCGTAAACCGGATGCGCCCGCTCATTTTTTCTACGGCCTTGCCTCCGCTGAATGTATTGTGGACCCTGCGGGTGATGGAGAATCTTCCGGCAATGGATCACCGGAGGGAAAGACTCGCCGCCAATTCATTGTACCTCAGGAAGTCCCTTGCATCCCTCGGCGTCGTATGCCCTTCAGGGAGCCATATCATCCCCGTAATGGCCGGAGACAGCCGCAGGGCAGTGGAGATGGCGGATTTTATGCAACGTCATGGCTTCTACCTGCTTCCGATAAGGCCTCCGACAGTCCCGGAAGGCACGGCCCGCCTCAGGGTCTCCCTTACAGCAGCTGTCACTGACCGGGAGGTGGCCGGTCTTGCCGCCGCATTGGAAGAAGTCCTTCACGGGCATCCTGCCGGAAAATGATCCACTCCAGAAATCCAATCATATATGAAACAAATTTTTCTCAGGAAAGACAATAGCCCCTGCCTCCTTCTCATCTTCGGCGGCTGGGGCTCATGGCCCGGGCTGTTCTCTGAATACAGTTTCCCTGACGGCTATGATGTAATGCTATGCTATGACTACCGTTCATCCGGGTTCAATAAGGACCTTCTGGCGGGCTACGGCCATGTCAGGATTGTCGCATGGTCAATGGGGGTGAAGGTCGCGTCCATAATAATGTCCGGGGCCGTTCTCGCCCCTTCCGTTTCATGTGCGGACAGCATAGCCGTGAACGGTACAATGTTCCCGGTTGATGATTCCCGCGGCATACCGGAGAATGTTTTCGCGGGCACTTTAGAGAGGATGGGCGCTCCGGTGCTGGAAAAGTTCCTCCGCAGGATGTGCGGGAAGGACCTCGGGTACTACAAGGAAAGGATGCACGACGGGAGGTATCCCCTCAACAGGTCTGTGGAGGATCTGAAGGAGGAGCTTGCTTCGCTGCGCACATTCGTGCAGGAGAACGCTTCCTGCGGGACCGGTTTTCGTTGGGCTGCGGCTGTTGTTGGCAGGGATGACCTGATCTTTCCTGCGGCAAACCAGTTCCGGGCTTGGGAGGGGACCGGAGTACGTGTTGTCGGGACTGATTGTGCCCATTATGACAGGGACTTGTTCGGCAGTCTGCTCTGCTGTCCCGGACACTTTCCCATTATCCCTGACTCCAATTCTGATGTCATCCAGGATTCCCTTTCTGAAGTCATTCCGGATTCCACTTCAGAAGTCGTCCCGAACTCCCTTTTTGATGTCATCCCGAGCGTAGCCGAGGGATCTGAATCCCCTCGCCCATGACAGACAAAGCCTTGATGACCAGACGCTTTTCCCGCTCCGTAAAGACCTATGACGGCTTTGCGGCAGTTCAGGATGCCATAGCGGACAGGATGATGTCGCTGCTGGCACCGGTGCTTTCCGGGTGCGGACATTGGCCCGGAGACTGCGGGCCCTCCTTTCCCGGGAGAGTCCTGGAGATAGGTTGCGGAACTGGGCTGTTTACCAGGAAATTTTTGGACCGTTATTGTCCTGAAAAGCTGTGGCTCAATGACATCTGTCCGGATTATGCTGACGTGCTGTCTGACATTCTGGGTGGAGGGGCTGTCTTCCTTCATGGGGATGCCGAGAAAATTCCGTTCCCGGAAGTGGATTTGGTGGTCTCCTGTTCGGCACTCCAGTGGTTCCATGACCTTCCTTCCTTTTTCCTCAAGGCTGCAGGGGCGCTCCCGGAAGGTGGAATCCTTGCTTTCAGCACTTTCGGGAAGGACAATATGCGGGAGATTGCCGCCATAGAGGGTGCTTCATTGCATTACTGGTCTTTAGACGAGATTAAGGGGATGCTCCCTGAGGGGATGGAACTGCTGTATGCCGGGGAGGAAACGGTCACGAAGTATTTCGACTCTGCAATGTCGGTGCTCCGGCATCTCAAAGGCACCGGCGTCACCGGTATCAGGAAAGAGTTCTGGACCAGGGCGCGATTAATGGCTTTCGGCCGGAAGTATGCCGGGCTTTTTGCAGCCGCGGACGGACAGCTTCCTCTGACATACCATCCGATATGGGTGGTTTGCCGGGTGAGGCGGCAGTAGGGGCTGTCACCGGAAGATGTCCTGGGGGTGGACATACTTTAATTTACGTAAATAAATACAGTACATATGGAAAACAACGTATATTTTGTCAGCGGCATCGATACGGATGCAGGAAAGAGCTATGCGACAGGGTACATAGCCAGGGTATGGAACGCGGCCGGGATAAGGACGGTGACGCAGAAATTCATCCAGACAGGGAATGAGGGCATGTCGGAGGACATCGCCCTGCACCGCAGGATCATGGGGTGCGGGCTGCTCCCGGAGGACGAGCAGAGGCTCACCATGCCTGAAATATTTTCATATCCATGCTCCCCGCACCTTGCCTCCGAGATAGATGGCAGGGAGATTGACTTCGCCAGGATAGAGTCTGCTACGGACACCCTGAGCGAACGTTACGACGCTGTCCTGCTTGAAGGGGCAGGCGGGCTGATGGTCCCGCTCACCAGGAGCCTCCTTACCATAGACTATATCAGGGACAAGGGCTATCCCCTCATTTTCGTCACCTCGGGAAAGCTCGGAAGCATCAGCCACACGCTCCTGAGCCTCGAGGCGGTGAAAAACAGGGATATACCACTTAAAATGCTTGTGTTCAATATGTTCCCGCATGAGGAAGACTCCACCATTGCAGATGACACGCAGACATTCCTGAAAGATTGGATACGGCGTGAATTCCCGGACACGGAGTATTTTACCGTCCCGGTGCTGTAATCCAGGCCTGTGGCTGTCTCGTAAAATCCCTTCCCCGGACCGATAAAATTTTAAACCGCCTCTAAGGG
This sequence comes from uncultured Bacteroidales bacterium, assembly GCA_944325965.1. Lineage (GTDB taxonomy): Bacteria > Bacteroidota > Bacteroidia > Bacteroidales > UBA932 > Cryptobacteroides. The sequence goes on along the minus strand of CALVCB010000050.1, from coordinate 912 downwards.
GTCGTGGAGAATGACGCCCCGACACCGATGGTGGCATCCCCTATCCGGAACTTGGCAGATGCGCCGATGTTCAGGCGCGGGACACTCACAGGATTGAATGTGGGCGGCCCGAAAGCTGCGGTGTCCGTATAGCTTCCCCAGATCATCATGCTTGTGCTCTCTGACGGGCGGATGACCATTGACATCATCCCGCCGAATACCGGTGCAGGCATCATGTCCTTGGGCATGCTCATCCCGAAAATGCCTCCTCCGTTGACTTCGAGCCACGGGGCGAGCTGTACACCTGCGGCCATGTATGCGGACTGGTATCTGTACAGGTTGGTCCAGTCCATGTCCCTGCGTCCGAGGAAAGCATGCAGGCTGCCTGTCAGAGGCATCATGCCGTAATGCTCCTGCATCATCCCGTTGAAACTGTGAATGGCTGTATAGTAGGGCTTTATGTCGAGGGTGCTGTAAAACATCGGCGAGATGGAGGCGTTCATCATGGCGGATATTTTCTCCCGGCTGTATGCCGTCATTTCCTCCTCCGGAATCATCAGCTCCGGCAGGACCATGCCGCCGGTCAGTTCATTCCTGGCATTTATTGTAAGCCTTGATGTGTCAGCACTATATGTGCTGTCCCTTTCCTGTGCATGCACCGTGGAGAATCCTATGAAAAGTGCGGCAATGGCCGATATGATCCGAAAATGTCTTGTGTCCAACATCAGTATTGCCATATAACAATGTCATTTTACGATAGTTCGCCTTCACTGTCAAATACCGCGTAAAGCTCGTAAAAATTTCCTTCCTTTCAAAATCGGATTTTCATACACGGCATACCTGCCATAGATAACATGAAGCCGATGCACCAGTTTAATCCTTAACGCCAGTATGACGGCATAAGCTCCTCGGACTGACGTTGAATAATTCAAA
>CALVCB010000049.1 GCA_944325965.1 uncultured Bacteroidales bacterium | reverse complement strand
TCGTCTGTAATTTCGAACTTCTCGTTAAGAGGAACGTTGAAGTCAACCCTGACAAGAGCTTTCTTGCCAGAAAAATCGTAAGTATCAATACTCTGCTGCATAATGATATTTTATTAAAAGTTTTCTTGTAGCCCGTATCGGAAAACAGAATCTGCTCTCACGACATATCAGGCAAAGGTACGTATTTTTTTTCGTTCTTAGATATTTTCATCGTATTTATCATCATATCCACCGGTAAAAGGACAATCCTCCAGGACATGGTACCGTCATACGCTCTGATAAAGTCAAAACTTTATTACCTTTGCCGCACCAAACCTTTATTTATTTACAGAGGACATGACTATAGAATCCCCGGGAAAATTCTGGAAAGACTATGAACTTATCGACTCCGGCAATTTTGAGAAACTGGAGCGTTTCGGACAGTACATAATGGCACGCCCCGAGCCGAAGGCACTGTGGGACAAGACCATGAGTGACCAGGAATGGGAGAGGATGATACATACCCGTTTCAAGACCGGGGCGGGATTCGGCAAGGCAGGGAAGGAGGACAGCGGCACATGGGAGAGGCTCAGGAAGATGAACGACCAGTGGGTCATAAGCTACAGCGGGACAGAAGAAGGGCTTGATTTCAGGCTCAGGCTCGGACTCACCTCATTCAAGCATGTGGGTGTCTTCCCGGAGCAGTCGAGCAACTGGGAATATATATACCGCTGCACCAAGGCTCTCTCGGACAAAGCCGCCGCAGAGGGCAGGCCGAAACCCAAAGTGCTGAACCTTTTTGCCTACACAGGAGCAGCGTCCCTCGCAGCAAAAGCCGCAGGGGCCGATGTCACGCATCTTGACTCGGTCCGCCAGGTAGTGACATGGGCCCGCGAGAACATGGAGCTGAGCCGGCTGGACAATATACGCTGGGTAGTGGAGGACGCACTGAAATTCGCCCGGAGGGAAGCAAAAAGGGGCAATCTATACCAAGGTGTCATCCTGGACCCTCCTGCCTACGGACACGGCCCGGACGGGGAAAAATGGAAACTGGACGAATGCCTTTACGACATTCTCAAATGTGTGGCGGCAATCCTTGCCCCGCAGGACAGCTTCATGGTCCTCAACCTCTATTCCAACGGATATTCTGCCGTACTCGGGGAGACTGTGGTGAAGCAGGCGTTCGGTATAAATGAACCCCCCGGAAGCGGCATCCCGGACAAGGCCGCAGGCCACGGAAACACCGAAATCGACTGCGGAGAACTCGTCCTGGAGGATTCGTTCGGCAAAAAGCTCCCGCTGAGCATCTTCGTAAGGATGAGCAGATAGCATAAGGCCCCATGCAAACGAAGAAAAGAGGGTTTGCCCGTATAATATAAAAATACAAGCCGCACAGGTCTTTGACCGATGCGGCTTGTATTTTCCAGTGGAGAATACGAGAGTCGAACTCGTGACCTCTTGCATGCCATGCAAGCGCTCTAGCCAACTGAGCTAATCCCCCATTGCGGGTGCAAATATAGCAGTATCATTCCATAACTGCAAAATAATCTGCACCCGTATTCCAATAAATCAGTCTATATGCTCCGCCTCAAGATAGAATACCGCACTGGAATAGACTTTCTCCATATTCGGGTTTATGCCGTGGCCTTTGAGGTAGGAGCCTGTGAAGACCTTCCCATGACCCCAGAAACATGACTTCTCAACATTCAGTTCAGTGATCCTGTAGGACTTTCCGCCGTCAAGGCCGGAGAGCCGGAAGAGCGGTCTCCGCGTCCTTCCCATAAATTTCAGCGTATAGGCGAAAACCACGGCCCTGGACTTGTCGGGACTGACGTACATCAGCGCATAGCAGTCATCACTGTAAGGATTTCCGAGCCGGTAAAGGTCTCCATAACAGACAAGGTCCCTGTATCCCTTGTACGACTCTATGGCCTTCCTTGCAAAGTCCTTTTCCGAACCTGTCATGTCCGACGGCTGCAGTTCCATTCCCAGGCGGCCCGAGCAGGCAACGTCGAAGCGGAATTTCAGCGGAGTGACATTGCCGGTCTGATGGTTGGGCACCGCGCTCACATGGCTTCCGCACACGATGGCAGGGTAGATAAGGTTCGTCCCGTACTGGATGAAGACCCTCGAGACAGCTTCTGTGTTGTCTGATGTCCAGGCCTCGTTACAATAATGCAGCGCGCCGTAATCCATCCTCCCGCCGCCGCTGGCACACGACTGCACAATGACATCAGGATATTTCTCCCTAATGCGGCGGTATACGGAATAGAGGCCCTGGGTGTAGTCGAACCAGAAGGAGCTGTTGTCCTTAAGGTACGATGACCCGGCACTCTCCACATGGCGGTTACAGTCCCATTTCACATAATCTATCCCGTCGGCGAGCTGCATGGTGGAGTCGAACACCCCGAACACAAAATCCTGGACCTCCGGATTGCACAGGTCCAGCAGCCACTGCGACCGGATGGTGGTGACCTCCCGGCCGTCCTCCCTGACTATCCAATCCGGGTGTTCCTTGGCCAGATGGCTGTCAGGACTGACCATCTCCGGTTCGATCCAGATACCGAACTTAAGGCCTTTGGAGTGGGCATAGTCAGCTATCGCACCGACTCCGTGAGGAAGCTTGGCCGGGTCCACCTGCCAGTCTCCGAGCCCCTGAGTGGAGGCGTTGCGCGGATAGTCAGTCCCTCCGAACCAGCCGTCATCCATCACGAACATCTCGAGCCCCATTGAAGCAGCATCGTCCACTATACCCTTCAGGATCTCCTCGTTGAACTTGAAATAGGTACCTTCCCAGTTGTTCAGGAGGGTTGGTGCAACGGAAGAGGAGTTATAGAGGCAGTGCTTTCTGGCCCATGCATGCAGGTTTCTTGACGCCTGGCCGGCACCACTGCCGCTGTACGTATATATCATCTCCGGGGTCTGCAGCGTCATGCCCTTGTCGAGGCGGTATGCCGCCCCGTCAGGACACACACCGGAAATGACAGACAGACGGTTGGTCTCGTCTACCTGGAAGTCCATGCTGTAGTTGCCGGACCATGCGAGGGCACCGGCTATGACATCCCCGGACTCTTCACTGAAGGTATCAGTATCCAGACTGAGCATAAATGAAGGGTTCTCTGTATGGGTAGTCCTGACGCCCTTGATGCTGCGGATAGACTTGATTCCGTGCGTCAGGAGCTCGCTCTCGACCTGCATTTCACGGGCCCACGCCCCATGGAAATGGGTCAGGAGATACTCCCGTGCATCAAGAACGATGCCTGAGGAAGCGTATGATTCCAGCAGCACGGGACCAGTTCCAGCATTGGTAATCTCGGCATGGGAGACGATCACGTCTTCCTCATAATAGGCATCATAGAACAGGCTGACTTCCAAAGACGTGACGGCATCTCTCAGTTTCACCACAGTCCTGGCGACATCATCAGAAAGCCTGGAAACCGTATGTCCCGTATAGGCCAGTTCGGTATTTATGTTCCCGTCCTGATATTTCACCGCCAGGGCGCTCTGATTGAAATGGCGGCCTCCCCTTGCCGGATAAGCAGGAGGTTCCGTGCCGTAATCCCACCTGCGGTAACTCTTGTAGCCGAGAATCTGGTCAGGATTGTCAAACCTTGCACCGTAATGATAGAACGAGACTTCCCCATTCTGATGCACATACAGGACCATCTGGCTGCCTGCCGTCTCGACAGAAACGGTATTTTCCCCGCCGGCGGCTCCTGCGGCAAGCGGAAGGCACATGGACAAAAGAGTCAAAAATCTTTTCATAGTATTATTTTTAATGGCCGTCTACAATCACGCTGCGCCTCGGCATAGACCGAACGAGTTCGCCCTCTGCTCCCGGCTTGCAGTTTATTTTATTACTATATCGTCCAGGAAGAAGCGGCATGACTTGGCATGGTCTGCTTCAATCCTGACCTTAGTCTGCGATGTGGCTCCTGAGACCTTCACCGTATATTCTCCCCAGACAAGAGGGTCAAGGGTACTCAGGTCAATCACAGAGCCTTCAGTAATCTCCCCGGCACCGCTGACAGAGACCTTCAGAGAGACATTCTTGTCCACCCGGTCTGCCTGAGGGGTGCCCGGTGTCTTGTTCCACTCATAGAAAGGAGCGGCTTTGAACGTGACAGTTATGTCCTTCCGGCCTGTAATCCTGTCAAGGGCAGGGGTCTCGATATATCCTGCAGAACTTGCACCACCGAGCTTCGGGACACCTATGCTGCCGTACACCGCATTTCCTGCCCAGCCGTCAAGGATGCCGCTGTTCTTTCTGAACGCAGCCGAGAATGTCGCGAAATACGAGCCTGTCGTAGTGTTCACTGCCTTGAACTCGTCCGCAGGGATATCGGCCGATTCGGCTTCTTTGCACGCCTTGTCATTTGGCCGGAACCCGTATCCGCCATAGAAATAGTCCGAAGCCCATATCAGACCGTCGAAATGCTCTTCGAGGATGGCGTCAGGCTCCGGTGTCCTTGCCGGGGATGTGGAAACACTCAGTTCTGCCCATTCTGAATCTATCTTCCCGGACAGATCAGAAGACTTGGCCCTGATACGGAATTTGTATTCCGTCGCAGGCTCGAGTCCTCCGAAAGCTATGATATTGCCGAATTTTGCGTAATCGGCCATCGAACCGGCAGTTACATAATTCATCACCTTGCCGGAAGGGTCAGCCAGTTCAAAATCATACTCCTGGCTGAAATACCCGTCAGACGGGATCTCGTCCCACCCGACCGTCACATGGCAGCAGGAAGCGTTCCTTAGAACGAGACCGGCAGGCATGGCGACCTGAGGGAGCGTCGTCACATTTATCTCCTTGGAAACAGAAGCCGATTTGCCGTTGGCGTCCGTAAGCGTCAGCGATATGGTCTTCCGGCCTCCCGTTGCATAGGTCACGGTCTCGGTATATTCCGAGCCTGTAATCCCGTCACCGAAATCCCATGCGTAGACATACGGGAAACGTCCTCCCTTTACGTCAACCGTGACTGTAAACGGCACGTCCATGACCACAGCAGGCGTCGACATGGTGAAATCGAGGATAATCGGGTGAAGATAGTCCTGCTCCTTATTGCATCCTGCAGACAGGACAGCGAAAGCAAGTATGGCAAACAATAACTTTTTCATATAATTCAAGTAAATTTCAAAACGGTTTTAATATTATCTGTACTGGGCAAGGCTGAATGGCCTTGGCCTTTCCATCCTTTCTGTATATACATTCCCGAAACGGTCCGTGACCTTTATGTCGAGGGTCGAATTGGGCTTTGATGCCTGGACCCTGAAAAAATGCAGGTTGTCCGAAGTCGCAAACGTTGGCTGGCTTATGCTCGGGGCCGTATAGGCTATGAGGTGGAGCGGGTCCTTCAGAGTCACCTGCGTCACATCAAGAGATCCGGCACCCTCTTCAGTCACCTCGACCGTCCATTCCGGATCCCAGTTCCAGACATTGATGTAGACATAGTTGTCACTGCTCTTGTCCTTCCACTGTGATGCATAGCTGTCGAACTTGCTCCTGTTTGCAGAAGATTCGTCTTTGCAATATATTCCGGAATTGATCTGTATGCTGTTCCCGTCATAACACCGGAACTGGAACCCGACCGGATGGCCTGTCCCCTTGAACTGCCACTGCGGCTCACCTCCAGTGAAATCCACTATGGTATATCCGCCAGGAGCCCCGTCCTGGGCAATATGGATATCGGAATGGTATCCTGTCCACCACCATGTGGCGCAGACTGCCCCGGCATTGTGCTCGAACATCTTCTCATCCTCTACGTTATACACCAGATGGGTGTGCCCCGTGAATATATGGACCCTGGAGAAACCGTCGAGGCAGTCCATCACTTCCCGGTAGTTCTTAAGGGACACCGAACCGTCCTTGCCATGGAACTGGGCATGCGATGCTACAACTATGGTCTTGGTCCTGTCGACATAGCTCAGATCCTTTTTCAGCCATTCTATCTGCTCTTGCGATACTGTGTTCTCGTACGAGAATGTACCGTCTCCCGGATTGGTGGAATATATATCGTCCAGAACGACATAATGTACCCTCCCGATATTGAACGAATACCATGTTGGCCCCAGGGAGTTCCTGTATTTTACGGTTGTGGCGAACTCACCTGCAGGATAGGCGCCCCTCTTGCCGAGCTCATGATCATGATTCCCGATCGTATGGTATATGGGAAGATTCTTGATCATGGCGGCATCCCTGAGGTAATCCTCGAAGAAATACAGGTTAGTATACCAGAACGAGTCAAATGTCATGTCCCCCAAAGTAAGCCCGTACACGGGGACGGAGGTCGAGGCTACCACCTCGTTGATGTCGGCTACGAATTCTCCGAACTGCTGGAGGTCGCGGTTGCTCCTGTTCGCAAGGTGCATGTCTCCGAGCACAAGGAGCCTGTGGTTCGTCTGGTCCGGAGTGGCGTTCAGTTCGAAATCTAGCCTTTCCACTACGTTTACCGGCTGTTTGAGGTATTGGAAATATCCAGGCAGCACGCCGTTGCAGTTGCAGACATATCCTTCGGGAGTGGATATGAACACCAGGCCGTAGGTCTTGTCGGAACTGAGCCACCAGCAGCCGTTGGCATCCGTCTCCGTAACCTGTACCCCGTCACTGACTACGACGCCGGGCACAGGCTCTCCACCGCAGTGTACGATTCCCTTGACATTCATCCCGGCCTTGTCCGGAATATCCCCCTCGGCTATGATGGAAATATATATCTGGCCGAGGGTCTCACTCACCCCGTCTCTGGTCAGTACAAGGTCATACATTCCGGTTACCATACCTTCCGGTATGGTAATGGAGAACCTCGACGGGCTCAATATTTCGAAATCCACATTGAAGTTATTTGCAGTACCTTCAAGGGTCAGCCTATCGGTCTCGAGGATGCCCTTGGCCCAGCAGGTCACCTGGTTGCCCTCCCTGCCGGCAAACTCCGCGGGAATTGTGATCCCCGAAATCCCCAGGCCTCCGCCCTGGTCGTTTCCCTGCACACCCCCATCCTTGGAACAGGAGGATGCCAGGAGGACCAGTGCCGTCATCAGATATGAAATCAGTCTTACGTTCATCTTCCCTCCAATCAATATCCCGGGTTCTGCTCAAGTTCCGGATTAGCGTCCAGCTCGGCCTGGAGGAGCGGGAGGAGGAGACGGCGTGGCACATCGAATTCGCCTCTGGTCTCTATGAGACGGGACGACCTTGAAGCATTTATGTCAATCACCGCTCTCTCATCCTCAGGCACATCCGGATCCATGTTGACGGTACCGACAGAACGGAGCAGGTCTCCGCCCATGACAGCCTGTGCGACTTTCCTTCCGGTCTTGTTTCCGCTCTTGTCATATTCGTCCCACCTGACGATATCCTCAAAGCGGAACCCTTCGCCGGCAAGCTCTATCGTCCTTTCGTTACGCACGAGTTCTCGCACCTGGGCCTGGGTAGTATACCTTGTCCTGTCAACGGCAATATGCCCGCGGGTAATCCTTATTTCGTCCAATATGTCGAGGGCCTTGTCGAGTTCATTCAGCTCGGCATACGCTTCGGCCTCCGAGACAAGGACTTCCCCGTAACGGAATATGATCGGACACATGCTGTCATTCTTCAGGTCAGCCGAATACTGGCCGGGCCCCGGCCATGCGTATTTCGCGAACAGGAGACCGGTCTTGGAGGAATTGTTGGAATTGTTATAATAATCCTTGTTGGCCTCGCCTCCTATGTTCTCGTCAAGTGTGTTCAGGATACGCGGACCGTTCTTCCCTTCCCAATCCATACCAGAATACAGCACAGTCTGCCTGAGCCTCGGATCCCTGTCCTTGTACGGGTGCACAGGATCATATCCGGAGTCCGGGTCATCAATAGGAAGGCCGTTTGCCATCTCGAACATGTTCACGAGATTGTCGGTCGGGACGAATGAGGCCCAGCCTCCGTCAGCGTTATTGAAATGCCTGATAGCGTTGGTATATGGATATATCGTTGCCACCTGCTCGTAAGTCATTATGATCTCACGGGAATTCTGGCCTGCGATAGTGAACATATTCAGGAAATCAGGCTCAAGTGAATACTGGTTCAGAGCCTTTAGCTTCTCTGCATTTTCGACGACTGCATCCCAGTTGCCCCAGTAGAGATTGAACCTTACGAGCATAGCCAGGACAGTACCCTTTGCGATACGGCCTTTTTCCGCAGGTTTCTCATTTATATGGTCGGCTGCCCACTCAAGATCCTCGAGGGCGAATTTCCTGATTTCGGCGGCAGGGATTCTCGGGACCTTGGCATCTTCATCCGTATCAGGGACGAAGTCCATCTTTACGGCATCGCCGTACCAGTTGGTGATAAGGGCATGGCTATAGCCCCTGATCGCTCTGGCCTGGCCTAGAATATCGTTTTTCTGTGCCTCTGTGATTTTGCCGGCAGGCACCCTGTCGATGTTTTCTATCACGAAGTTACAGCGACGTATAGACTCGTACTGCTTCCATTTGTTGGGAGCGGATGCGGCTGACAGGCTGCCTTTGGCGACATCCTGCATGTACCCTGCATTGGTGTAGTTGTATCCTATGTCGGAATATGCGTCCTCATAGAAAAGGGAAAGGGAGCCGTAGTCATTGGCACACCACCAGTTATAGCAGGCGGTAAGTGCGGAGTACGCATCATCCGCATCTTTCCAGAACGACTCCGATGTAAGCCTGTCCTTCGGTGCAAGGTCGAAGAAACTGTCGCAGGAGGACAGGAAACAGGATGACAGGACGATTGTCAGTAGATATTTTGTTTTCATGTCTATATCTTTTTTTGATGTAATCATGTTAAAATGTGATATTCAATCCGATAGAATGTGACATGCTAGTAGGGTAGTAGCTCGGATTGCCGGAAGCCACCTCTGGGTCCACATTAAACGGAAGGGCATCGAACGTATAGAGGTTCTCTCCGGCATAATAGATCTTTACCGTGTCTATGCGCAACTTGTCTGTCCATTTCCTCGGCAAAGTCCAGGAGAAATTCACGGACTTTATCCTCAGATAGCTCGTATCCATGCACCAGAAATCGCTGTAGACCTTTCCCGGCGCGCTGACCGAATCCGTGTTCCTGAATGTCCTCGGCCACGAGGCGCCAGGGTTGTCCGGCGTCCATGCGTCAAGCCAGTTGGTGCTCGGATGCGTAGTGTCCCCACCGAAATACCCGACAACGTCAGTACTGAAATACCTGCGGACACCGGCTGCTCCCTGGAAGAATATGGAAAGGTCGAATCCCTTCCAGCCGGCGCTGATGGTCGCAGCATATGTATGCTCAGGATATTTCGAATCCACGACAATCCTGTCGTCAGGCGTAATCTCCCCGTCTCCGTCCGTATCAACAATCCTCAAATCACCGCCTTTGTAAGGCACCTGGAAAGGATTGCCGAAAAGCTCCTCATACTCGGCCGCCTCCTTGTCGCTCCTGAACAGTCCGTCAGTCTTGTAGACATAGAAAGCACCGTACGGGCTGCCCACCTTGTTGATTGAATATCCGCTGACAAGTTCATCGACACCGGCAAGGTCCAGTATCTCATTCTTGTTCAATGAATAATTCGCGCTGACACCAAGACGGAAGTCATTCTTGAACTGATGGTTCCATGCAATGGCGAATTCTGCTCCGCGGTTGACCATAGACCCTTTGTTGTCCTGGAAAGTCCCGGAAATACCGAAAGTCCACGGAACTGACACTTCCATGATGATGTCGGTAGTGAGACGGTTATACCAGTCAAAGGAGAATGTGAAATCCTTCAGGAAAGTCATGTCTAGGCCCACGCCGTATGTGCGGGATTTCTCCCAGGTAATGGAATTCACCTTGTGGTCAACCACGGTGATACCTGTATTCACTTTCCCGTCAAACGGGAAGTTCTTGCCGATATAGAGGGTAGGAAGATAAGGGAAATAGTCGTCCGCAAGCGCATTCTGGTTGCCCAGTTTTCCCCATGAGGCCCTGATCTTGATATTCTGCACATATGGCTTCACCGAGGCCATCCACGGCTCTTCCGTGATGCGCCATCCAGCCGAAAATGAAGGAAAATACCCCCAGCGGTATTCCTTTGCGAAACGGGAAGAGGCATCAGAGCGGAAATTGGCCTCGAAAAGATATTTGCCTTTATAGTCATAGTTGAACCTTCCGAAATACGACATAAGGGCAAGCGCACGGGTATAGCCGCTGTTCTTCATGGTGGCAGCATCTCCGGCGTTCATGTCTGTAAGATCCGTATTCGTGAAATTCTCCCTGGAGGCGGAAAGGTTCCAGTAGTCGTATCTTTCGAGATTGTATCCGAGGAGAAGTTTGAAATGGTGATCATCTGCGACAGTCTTCTCATAGTTAAGAAGAAGATCAAGGGTCTTGCGTTCCCAGTTTGACTTGGTCTCGGTCAGGGTAGTCGGGCCCTGCATGGACACATCGTCGAACCATACCTCTTTCTGGTAGTTCTTTGTAAGGGCGAGGTTAGAGACATAAGCCCCCTGGGCAGTCAGAGTCAGTCCGTCGATAACGTGCCAGTCGAAAGCGACCGTCCCGGAGAAATTACGCTTGGTATAGCGTTCTCTCGTATCCGCATCGAGCCATGCGGCAGGGCTGCCGTCTCCGATGTAGCCGTAAGAGCCGTCGCTGCGGTGTATAGGTATCCATGGTGCAATCCTGTTTGCGGTAAGAATCAGTGTCGCAGTACCGCCCCTTGCAGAAGCATTAGGACGGGAATAACTGTTGTTTAGGAAGTTAAGATTGGTCCTAAAGCTGAATTTATCTGACAGCTTGATGTCGAAGTTTGCTCTTATATTGAACTGTTCCCTGTCAGAGTTCTTGAGGGTTCCCTCCTGGTTGAGGTAGCCGCCGGAGACCATATACTTGATATTCTCATTGCCTCCGGTGATGGAAAGGTTGTGCTTATGGGTTATGCCGGTGCGGAATATGTAACCGAGCCAGTCGGAATCCGGGTGCCCGTCAGGATCCTGCCCGTTGCGGAAAAGTTCCAGATCTTCCGTATCGAACTGGGGATCCACGCCTTCCCTTTCATTGAGTTCGTTCGTCAGACGGGCATAGTCGTATGATGAAAGACGGTCGATCAATGACGTAACTTTCGAAAAACTGACAATACCGCTGTACGATACTTTCGGGGCGCTGTCGTATCCGCGCCTGGTAGTGACAAGAATGACGCCGTTTGATGCCTTCGAGCCGTAGATGGCGGCCGATGATGCATCCTTAAGGACGGAAATGCTTTCAATGTCATTCGGATCGATCTGATCGAGGGTGCCGGTCTCTATACCGTCCACAAGGATGTAAGGTGAAGAAGAGTTCAGGGTCCCGATACCGCGAATGCGTATACTGGCCCCGTCATCTCCAGGGGTACCTGATCCCTGAGTCACCATAAGCCCCGGGGTAAGGCCCTGCAAAGCAGTAGAAACATTCGGGGTAGGCCTGTCGACAAGTTCCGAATTGGTGACAGTAGCCACAGACCCTGTAAGGTTTATCTTCGACTGGGTACCGTAACCCACTACAACGACCTCGTCAAGAATATGGGCGTCTGTCTGCAGTGTGATATTGAAGACACTCCTGCTTCCCACCGGTACAGTCTGTGTCATATAGCCTATGGAGGAAATTTCCAGGACACTGTTCTGTCCGACTCCATCAAGGGTGAAGTTGCCGTCCAGGTCGGCAGTGGTGCCCTTTGTAGTGTTCTGTATCACTACGGCAGCCCCGATGACCGGCTGTCCGGCATTGTCGGTTATCTGGCCCCTGATTGTGAATAATCCCCCCACATACCTATCTTTGTTCCCGGTCCTGGCAATTAGGTAGACCTTGCCGTCCCTGATGTCATAAGAGATGCTTGTCCCTGAGAACATGGCATCAAGGACATCGTCCAGTTTCTCGTTCTTCGCAGAGACAGTGCAAAGGGAATCCGGATCCACGGTAGGCTGGGAATAATAGAAAGAAAAGCCTGTCTGACCGGAAATCTCGTCCAGAATCTGTTCCAGACGTGTTTCCTTCTCGTCCAATGTCACACGCTGGGCGGAGGCATAATGGCCCACGCAACAGAATGCAGTGACTAACAATAGGATTCTTTTAAGTTTCATTGAAATATTACAGTTAGTTTAACATTTTGCATATAAAACACGTTCATAAGGCAAAAATGCTAATCTCTCTGCAATTATTTTCTTGAAACAATCACAACACCATCCTCAATGTCAAACCTGAGGTCGGAAATATATTCCATTTCATCGAGCAGGGACCGCAGCGGCAGCTGGACAGTCCTGAAAGTGAATTTACGGGAAAGCAGGCTCCTGTCCGTCACATCGAACTCCACATCATACCACCTGCCCAGGACTTCCACGACATCCGAAAGCGAATCGTTCCTGAAATCCATAATATTCTCTTTCCACAAAGTACAGCTGTCCGGATGGTCCAGATTGACTACCCTGACGCTTTTGTCCGTCCTGTCGTAGGTCAGCAGCTGGGACGGGGACATCAGATACTCCTGTCCGTCCGCCTCAAATGAAATGGACCCGCCTATCAGTGCTATGCTTATAGTGCTGTCTTCCGGATAGGCCTTTACATTGAATGTCGTGCCGAGTACTTTTATCTTCGCCCCGAACACGTTGACAGTAAAGGGTCTTTTCCGGTTGGCCGCCACCTCGAAATACGCCTCTCCCTCTAAAGAGACCTCCCTCCGGTCAAGTCTCCATGATCTGGGATATTCCATTACAGCACCGGCGTTTATATGTACTTTCGTACCATCCTGGAAAACCAGTACCTTTCTTTCACCAGGCCTGGCCATCTCACTGACCGTCTCCGGTTTCGAGAACACCGACCCCCCAAGCCGTGAAGCCACCTCTGCCCATATGAGGCCAAGGAAAGCCACCGGTACCAGGACGGCTGCCACCCTCCATAGCGCGACATGACGTCTTGCCCTGCGCCTTCGCCTGCGGATTCCGGCATGGATACGGTCAAGCATTGCCCCTGACGGGATGTCACGGCCGCCGCACTCGTTTTCTTTCTCAATCCTGGTAAACATCCTGGAAGAATTGACGGAAAGCCAGACCCGGCCTTCCTCGGAAGAAAGCCATTCCACGACTTCCTCCGCAACTTCCTCCGGAGCAATGCCTTCAAGGAAACTCCAAATTTGTTTTTCGTCAGGCCTTACCATAAACTGTACACCATTATCAATAATACCAGATGTCTGAACCTACCTTTAAGGAAGTTCAACATCAGCCTGTAATGGACATTGACCGTATTTACCGACAAATCCATCCTCTTTGCTATTTCAGCATTGCTCAAGCCTTCCCTTCTCAATACAGCGACTTTCCTCTGCTGCGGCGGAAGCTGTCCGATAGCTCTTTCAAGTTCCTCGGACAATATCGTGTCATCTACCTTTCCCGGTCCCGGATTTTCTTCGGACATGCCTCTGCGTAACGTAATACTGTAATTGTTCAGCAGCCTCGCCTTGTTATCCCTCATATGGTTCCACACTTTGTTCCTCACCATGGTCCTGAGATAAAAACGCAGATTCACTTCATCCGGCAGGCTGTCCGAGTTCTCCCAAAGCTTTATAAACGTGTCCTGTATTATATCCGAAGCATCATCCGGGCTCTTTAAAAGCTTAAGTGCATATGCATAAAGTTCCCTGTGATACCTTTCATAAACCGTATCAAAAGCATTTGTGCTGTTGTCCCGCATCCTGACAAGCAGTTCCCTGTCAGTCAAGGAATCATGTTTTGAATTATACGGAATCATTCTGATATTATAGACACGTGACTGTTGCAAAAATGTTAAGTGAGTTCGTGTTTTCCTAACAAAAAGCAGCGGTCATAATACCCGCTGCTTCATCCTTATGCCTCTCCCGTGTAGGTCTTCATCAGCGCATCCATCCTGGCGCCTATGTCTCCGGAAAGGTCAGCCAGTCCGTAGAAAGAAAGGAGTTCTTTAAGGTAACCGAGATAATGCCAGCACTTTTCGAAATCCGATGAGGCAAAGTCATAGAACGATGCAAAGAAATCAAGGGAAACGAAAAGCCGGTCAGCCATACGCCCTGCCATCGCAGCGGCCTTTTCCGTCTGTCCGAGCTCAAGGTATTCTTCAATGATGCCTATCACGACCGACTCGTTGGAGAATCCCAGGTAGCTTATGTCCAGAGGGAAGTTCGCTTCAGGGACGCACTCCTGG
>CALVCB010000048.1 GCA_944325965.1 uncultured Bacteroidales bacterium | reverse complement strand
ATGGTCTTCAGCAGAGTCTTGACCCAATTGTCCCCATAAACCCAATGCATGGCGACAGTTGTATATAAGAGATTGATTTCTTTTTCCGCCTTTCCATAAGTAAAGTTTTTTTACAGGCAATTTACCGGTAGTCCCTTTCCCCGAAAATCAAAGTCCCTATACGGACTATGTCGGCTCCCATGGAGACCGCTATCTTATAGTCATGAGTCATCCCGAAGGACAGGAGCCCGAATGACGCGGGGAGGTCGGGATGCTTTCCCGCCTCAGGGATAAGGCTGTCGCGAAGTGAGACAAGCCTGGAGAAATCCGCCCTTATGACCTTCTCGTCATCGGTGAAAGTGGCCATGCCCATCAGACCGCGTATATTCACGTTACGGTATCCGTGCCCTGAAAAAAGGATTTCCCTTATCCCGTCGGCATCGAATCCCTGCTTTGTCTCCTCGGACGCTATGTGATACTCCAGCAGGACATCCACAGTCCGGCCGTACTCCCCTCCCCACCTGTCTATGGCTTCAAGAAGATGCAGTGAATCCACGGACTCCACCATCGACACATACGGGAGAACCATCTTCAGCTTGTTGGTCTGCAGGTGGCCTATAAAATGCCACCGTATATCTGAGTACAGGGCGGGGTTCCCGGCCTCAGACGCTTTTTCCGCGAGCGTCTTCACCTTTGATGAAAGCTCCTGCGGACGGCTTTCCCCGAAGACACGCTGCCCTGCACTGTATGCCTCCATGACAGCTTCGGCAGGGTGGAATTTGGAAACTGCCACCAGAGTCACATCGGGTGGCAGTTCATTATGCAGTTTTTCAATAGTGTCCTTTATGTATGACATGTCAGATATGTTACGGCTGTTACCTGCGCTTCTTCGCCTGTTCCCTGGCCATCTGCTGCTGCATCTTCTGGGCCTCTTCCAGGCGCTGCTGCCACTTGGACTTCTTGGCCGGCTTTACGGCTGCAGCGGCCATCTGCGCATATATCTTCTCAGGTTTCACCACATATCTCTTTACGAACCATGTCTGGAGCATTGTGATGAGGTTGGAAAGAAGGTAGTAGTAGCTGAGTCCGCTGGAGAGGTTGTTACAGATGAAGAGCATCATGATAGGCATCATCCACACGCTCATGAACTTCATTCCCGCCATATTCGGGTCATTCGACATCTGGCTCGATGTCATCTTCGAATACAGGAACATGGATATGGCCATGAGAAGCGCGAACAGCGACACATGGTCCCCGTACAGAGGAATGTTGAACGGAAGGTCAAGTATCGAGTCGAAGCCGCTCAGGTCGTCCGCCCACAGGAAATGCTGCTGTCTCAGCTCTATAGAGGCCGGGAAGAAGCGGAACATCGCATACAGGACAGGCAGCTGCAGGAGCATAGGGAGACATCCGCCCATAGGGCTGATTCCGGCGCGCCTGTAAAGCTCCATCATCGCCTGCTGCTTTTTCAGGGCATCCTCCTGCTTAGGATATTTCTCGTTCAGCTTGTCCACCTCCGGCTTGATGACAGCCATCTTGGCGGACGAAATGTACGACTTGACAGTGAGCGGGGATACTATAAGCTTTATGAATATGGTAAGTATCAGTATGATGATACCGAAATTAGCGATATACTTGCCCAGGAAGTTGAACGTAGGGATTATGATACCGCGGCTGATGAGGCCTATGACAGATCCGCCCAGAGGGATTATCCTTTCGTAATGCTGGTCGTAGTCCTTGAGGGTACGGTAGTGGTTCGGTCCGAAATAGAAATGGAAAGGTACAGTCACATTCCCGTCAGGGCCTGCAGTAAAGTCAGTACGCATCTTGGCCGAGCATGCCATAAGGTTGTGAGACGGGTCGTCCTCCTGGAAAAACCTGATGGCAAAATCCCCCGAGGTGAAGTCACTGTCAGCCCTCATGATTGCGGAGAAGAACTGCTGCTGGAATGCAAACCATGAAATCTTCGCGTCCACACGGGCATCGTCATCACGGCCTACCCCCACTCTCTCGGGCTTCTTTTCCCCCGGGAACATGTAGTTCAGCTTGGAATACTGCTTCTCGTTCCTGTATCCCTTCTCCATGCGCGGGATGACCACGTTCCAGTCGATGTCGAACATTGATACGTTCTTGGGGATCACATTTCCCATATCCACCAATGAGAAATCATTGTCAAGCGAGTAGCTGCCTTCGGCAAGAATGTATTTCTGCTCGATATATCCGCCCCCGGCAAATGGAAGACGCATAACTACTGACGTATCGGTCTTTTCCGCTACCTCGAAGACGAAGTCCTTGGTGTTTATGTTCTCCCCTGCATAGATAGTGATGCCGTACTGGCTCATCTCAGGCTTGAAAATATAGAGGTCCGTACTGTCATAGTTGTAGAAATCCTTGACCCTAACACTGTAAGGCTGGGCTCCCTTGGTAGTGAAAGTGACGGCTATCTTCTCATTTTCCAGAGTAAGGAGAGACGCCTCCGCATTATGTGCATTGTCTATAAGGGTGTCTTTATAGATTCTATGTTTTACCTGGGATCCTTCCTGCAAGGACGTCGCAGCCGTGTCTATGGGATGCTGTGCCCTCCATACCGAATCCATATAGGCCTGCTCCGCCCTGGCTATGGAATCCTGCTGCGCCTGATATTCAACTTGTTTCTGATACTGCTTGGACTGATACCATGTGAATGCGAAAAAAATCACACCTATCAGAACTATTCCAATAACTGAATTCTTATTCATCAAATAAAATAAATAGCGTCATTTCGACGGTTTTACATATCATGATACCGTCAGGACACAACTTACCTGCATCCTGACGGCAACTCTAAAGAATCTATTCCTCACTGCTGTCTTCCGCACTGTCCAGCGCCCTTATCTGCTGCTCTAGCTCCTTGAGCTCGGCCTTGGCCTTGTCGATGCGCTCCTGCATCTGCCTGATAAGAGGCTCCGAGTTCTTGGAGGCGGCAAAGAAACCGATATTGTTCTCGTAGGTGACTATATCCTGCTCTTTCTTCAGGTATTTCTGCATAAGCCTCTCCTTCTCGCTCTTAGGGGCGCGCCCGCGGGAGCGGCGGGACATGTCAGGAAACTTGGAATTCATCGCATCCCTGTACGCCGCGGCTATCTTGTCCTTCTCCTTGAACGGAACAAAGCCTATAGCCTGCCATCTGTCAGCGAAATCCTGGGCTGCATCAGCATTCACATCGTCATCATCGGAAAGCACGTATGCATTGATCTCCTCGATAAGATGCTTCTTGGCCTTGAGGTTTCCGTAGAAGTCATTCTCCGGCTTGGCCTGCTTGTCCCTCTCGTTGAAGAACTCGTCGCATGCGGCACGGAACCTTTTCCAGAGGGCCTCCGACTTCTTGCGCGGCACGGCACCGATCTCCTTCCATTGCTTCTGCAGGTTGATAAGCTGGTCTGTGGTCTTTTTCCACGCAGTACTGCTTTTCAGGGCTTCCGCCGCCTCGCAAAGTGCAATCTTCTTCTGGAGGTTATCATTCATCTCATCCTTGTATGCAGCATAGAATTCCCTCTTGCGTTCGAAGAATTTATCACATGCAGCACGGAAACGCTCGTATATCTTCTGGTTCTCCTTCTTGGAGGCATAGCCTATGCCCTTCCACTGCTTCTGGATTTCCTCTATCTCCTTTGTGCTGTCATTCCACTCGCCTGAAGTCTTGATCTCCTTTCCGGCAATGGCCTCCACCTGCTCGCAGAGCCGGGTCTTGGCGGCGAGGTTTTCCGCATACTGCTCTTTCTGGCCCTCGAAATATGCCTGATACTTCTTGTTTATCACCGATGTGGCCGCCTTGAAGCGGTTCCAGATATCCTCACGGAACTGCTTTGCCACCGGCCCGAACTCCTTCCACTGCTCATGCAGCTTCTGGAGCTCCTTGAAGGCTTCTACTACATTCTCCTTTTCGGCAAGACCTTCAGCGGCTTCACAGAATTTCTCCTTGGCCTCCAGGTTTTTCTTGAAGTCAAGGTCACGCAGCTCCCTGTTGATCTTCACCATATCGTAGAACTGCTCCACATAGAGCTGGTATGTGTCATTCAGATTTCTGAAACTCTGCACAGGAACAGGACCTATGGCCCTCCATCTGTTCTGGATTTCACGGAAGGCAGGGAAAGTGGCATTCACGTCTTCCTGCTTCTCTACCAGTGCCTTCAGATCGGCGATGACTGCTTCTTTAAGTTCCAGGTTGTGCTCGCGTTCCTTTTCCTGCTGTCTGTTGTACTCGGCCTTTTCCTTACGGTAGGCATTGTAAAGGGCCTTGAAGCCGCGTTCAATCTCGTCAAAAGGGTTCTCGGACACAGAATCTCCCTCCTCAGCCTGCACTTCAGCAGCAGGAGTCTCCTGCTCCGAAACCGCTTCCTCTTCTGTCCCGCCCGGCTCCTGCACCTCTGTGGTACTGCCGGCATCCGACTTCTCCTTTAAAAGCTTCTTATAGAAAGCCGACTTGATGGCCTCAGCTTCCTTCGACCTTTTCATACGGTCCTCACTGATGGCCAGTTTCTGGAACATGTCAGCAAGCTCAGCAAGGCTCATTGCGGAATAATTGACCGTCGGCTCTTCATTTTCAAGTACATCTGATGCGACTGGAACATCAGGAATAATCTCTTCACTCATAATAAAATGGCGTGCTAATAGTTTCTATTAAATTTTCAACCTGCAAATATACCTTTTTTTGGTAAATCTATGGGAGTCTGTTTCATTTTTTATAAAAAATTCTATTTTTGCAGTCGTTTCAGACAAGACACACCGTTTTTATATTTCAGCACAGACACAGGAACCATGAGAATCGACATCATAACAGTGCTACCGGAGCTGCTCGAGAGCCCCCTGAACAACTCTATCGTAGGCCGCGCCCAGAAAAAAGGAATAGTTGAAATCCATGTCCACAACCTCAGGAAATACGGCAAGGGCCCCCGACTGCAGGTAGACGACTACAGCTACGGAGGTGATGCCGGCATGGTACTGATGGTAGAACCGGTCTACATGATGATACGGGAACTGACATCCGAACGGGACTACGACGAGATAATCTACATGTCCCCCGACGGGGAGATACTCAACCAGGGTATTGCAAATGAACTTTCGCTCAAGGGCAACCTCATACTGCTCTGCGGGCATTACAAAGGTGTCGACCACCGCATCCGCGAGCATCTGATCACGAGGGAAATATCTGTCGGGGACTATGTACTGAGCGGAGGGGAGATGCCGGCGGCCATACTTGCCGATGCCATTGTCAGGCTTCTTCCGGGGGCGCTTACCGACGAGACATCGGCGCTTAGCGACTGCTTCCAGGACGGGCTGCTGTCCGCACCTATCTACACAAGGCCGGCCGAATTCAACGGCTGGAAAGTCCCTGACGTCCTTCTCAGCGGAAATCCAAAACTCATACGGGAGTGGCAGGACGAACAGGCGATAGCGAGGACACGGGAACTGAGGCCCGGATTACTGGGTGATTAAAATTTTTAATGATTTTTTAGCAAATAATTTGGTTTTTCAAATATAATGCCTACCTTTACATATCCTTAAAGCAAAAGTATACTAACCATTAATAATTGAAAACACTACTAACTAACCAGAAAGACATCCGCTGAGACAGCGGATGTCTTTAAAACCAAGCCGGAGAATATTCGTAATGCAGCAGGACTTGAAGTCCCTGCTTTTTTTGTGTCCGGAACCGGATGCATAAAATAAAAATTCCGCCCTGATACTGGGCGGAACCGCGGTTATTTCCGTTTTTCGACAATTTTCACCTCATAGAGCCTCGGCCAGTTCTTGCCGGTGAGATAAAGTTTCCCGTCTGCCGGGTTGTAGGCTATGCCGTTCAGCACATCGGTGTCCGGTTTGCGCAGCGACTCCGGAAGAAGTCCGGAACAGTCTACCGTCGCCTCCACCTTGCCTGTGGCCGGATCAATTATCAGGATCATGTCGCTTGTATAGACGTTTGCCCAGATTTTCCCGTCAATATACTCCAGTTCATTGAGCAGCCTCATGGGGCGGCCCTGCAGCTTCACAGTAACCTGCCGCTCCATCTTGAACTCCGGAGTCATGAAATAAAGGGTCGAGGAGCCGTCACTCGCAATCAGGCTCCTGCCGTCTGTGGTAAGACCCCATCCCTCGCGTGGGTAGGACCATGTAGACCTGTATTCCAGGGTGTTGATGTCATAGACGAAAGCCACATTGTTGTGCCAGGTGAGGATGTAGAGGTTGTCGCCGAAGACTGCAGACCCCTCCACGAAATACCTGTCGGCGAACTCCAGCTTCCTCAATGGCTTGCCAGTGGCCATGTCCACCTTCCTGAAAGTGGACTCACCTGCCACACCGGTGCTCTCATACATCTGTCCGTCATGGAAGAAAAGTCCCTGGGTATATGAGGTTACGTCATGCGGATATTCCCTGACCACTTCGACCTTGTAGCTTTTCAGCTGGGCCGAGCACCGCAAAGAGACGGAGACGGCGAGAAGAATGGCCATTATCTTAAAAACGGATCTCATTTTTCGGATTCCGGTTTCAATGAAGACTTGTCCTTATGGTGCTCCTTATGGAAATCCATGGCCGCCTTGACGAATGCCACGAAAATAGGCTGCGGGTGCTCCGGGGTACTTTTCAGCTCCGGATGGAACTGCACTCCTATAAAAAATGGATGTTCTGGTATCTCGACAATCTCGACAAGGCCAGTGTCCGGGTTCTTGCCGGTTGCTTTCATTCCTGCGGCTTCAATCATAGGCAGGTAGTCATTGTTGAACTCATACCTGTGCCTGTGCCTTTCGGATATCATGTCTGTACCGTAGATCCTGTTTGCGAGGGAGCCCGGCTCGAGTTTGCAGTCATAGGCTCCGAGCCTCATGGTGCCGCCCTTGATAGTTGTACTTTTCTGGTCCTCCATAAGGTCGATGACAGGGACCGGCGTAGCCGGGTTCACCTCCGTGGAGACCGCATCCTTCAGGCCAAGCACATCGCGGGCGAATTCCACCACCGCCATCTGCATACCGAGGCATATGCCGAAGAAAGGCACACCGTGCTCTCTTGCATAGCGGACGGCCAGAACCTTGCCCTCAAGGCCGCGCTCTCCGAATCCCGGAGCAACAAGAATGGCGTCCATCGGCCCGAGCTTCTCCTCCACATTGTCCTGGTTCAGGAACTCGCTGTGGATGCTGTGCACATGCACCTTGCACTCATTGGCCGCACCGGCATGTACGAACGATTCGAGGATTGACTTGTATGCATCCTGAAGCTCTACATATTTTCCCACGAGGGCTATGTCAACCTCTGTTTTAGGATTCATGAGCTTCTCGAGGAACTTGTTCCACTCCGTAAGGTCAGGTTCCGGAAGATCCTTCATGGCAAAATGCTCGAGGACAAGCTGGTCCAGCTTCTCGGCCTTCATGTTCAGAGGGACCATATAAATTGAAGGGGCGTCCATGGACTCAATCACATGCCCCGGTCTCACATTGCAGAAAAGGGCGACCTTCTTCCGGAGCTCAGGAGTGAGCTTGTGCTCTGTACGGCATACGATGATGTCCGGCTGCACACCGCTCTGCTGCAGTTTCTGTACGGAATGCTGTGTAGGCTTGGTCTTGAGTTCCTTTGCCGCGCTCAGATAAGGCACCAGCGTAAGGTGGATGGTCACGCAGTCCTCCTCCGGAAGCTCCCACTGGAGCTGGCGGACGGCCTCCACGAACGGCTCTGACTCCATGTCCCCGACTGTCCCGCCGATCTCGGTGATGATGATGTCGTATTTCCCTGTCTTGCCCAGAAGCAGCATGCGCCTCTTGATTTCATCGGTGATATGTGGAACGATCTGCACTGTCTTGCCCAGATAGGCGCCTTCGCGCTCCTTGCTTATCACGGTATTGTAGATCTTTCCCGTAGTGACATTGTTGGCCTTGGATGTATGTACCCCGAGAAACCTCTCATAATGCCCGAGGTCGAGGTCTGTCTCCGCACCGTCATCCGTAACATAGCACTCGCCATGCTCGTAAGGGTTCAGTGTACCCGGGTCGATATTAATGTATGGATCGAATTTCTGGATGGTTACCCTCAACCCCCTTGCCTGAAGAAGTTTTGCCAATGAAGCTGAAATAATGCCCTTTCCGAGTGACGAGGCGACTCCGCCTGTTACGAATACGTATTTTGCCATATGAATAAAAAAGTGAATCACGTTAACAGGGGTACAAAAGTACGTAAAAAAAGTGATTTGAGAAAATCTTTATTATCTTTGCCTCGTTTTTGACATTTATGTCAGCAATTCTTACTGTATGCACACCTATTATATGATGATGACGGCGATGGCCGTCCTGGCAGTCGTGGTTTTCATTGCCCTTTTCTTTCTCAAGGCGGGCTACGGCTACCTGTCCGGCTCGCACTGGGGTCCCAAGATAAACAACAGGGTGGCATGGGTCCTCATGGAATGCCCGGCCTTCCTGTTCATGCTCATCTATACGGTCATGCACACAGTCTCCGGGACGGACACGGGAAACAGCGATACGGTCCTGTATATCATCGCCGGGCTTTTCCTGCTCCACTACTTCCAGAGGTCGTTCATATTCCCGCTGCTCATCAGGGGGAAAGGGCAGATGCCAGTGGCAATCATGCTCATGGGCATGGTGTTCAACACGGCTAACTCCTATTTCATTGGGGCCTGGCTGTTCAGATACGCCCCGGCGGGGACCTACACTGCAGAATGGCTTGCGAGCCCGCAGTTCATAATCGGGACCCTGGTGTTCTTCACCGGGATGCTCATAAACCTGGATTCCGACCATGTGATCAGGCATTTGAGGAAGCCAGGGGACACCAGGCACTACATACCGAAAAAAGGCCTGTACAAATATGTGACCTCCGCTAACTACTTCGGCGAGCTGACCGAATGGACGGGATACGCCATCCTGACATGGTCCCCGGCCGGACTGCTGTTCGCAGTATGGACTTTCGCAAACCTTGCTCCACGCGCCAAAGCCCTGACAGCCAAATATGAGGAGGAGTTCGGGGATGAATACAGGAGCCTGCACAAAAAGCACCTGATACCATTTATATGGTAAAAAATATATTGCTATGAGCGATTTGTTTACATCTTATAAAATCGGCCCTCTGGAATTGAGGAACAGGACCATAAGGTCAGCGGCCTTCGAGGGTATGTGCGAGAACAACTCCCCTTCGCAGTCCCTTTTCGACTACCATACGGCAGTGGCAAGAGGAGGGATAGGCATGACTACGGTAGCATACGCTGCCGTATGCCGGAGCGGGCTGTCGTTCGAGCGGCAACTGTGGATGAGGGAGGAGATTGTCCCGGAACTTAAAAAGCTCACCGACGCCATACATGCAGAAGGGGCGAAAGCCTCAATCCAGCTCGGGCACTGCGGCAACATGTCCCACAGGCGCATTTGCGGCTGCATGCCTTACGGTGCGAGCAGCGGGTTCAACCTCTACTCCCCTACTTTCGTACACGGGATGAACAAGTCCGAGATAGACGAAGTCGTGGAGGCATACGGCAATGCGGTGAGGCTGGCCATCAAGGCCGGGTTCGACGCAGTGGAGATACACGCAGGCCACGGGTACCTGATATCCCAGTTCCTTTCCCCGTATACGAACCACAGGAAAGACGAATACGGAGGGTCGCTCGACAACAGGATGCGCTTCATGCGCGAGTGCATGGCATCGGTAGTCGAGGCAGGGAAAGGAAAAGTGGCCATCTTCGTGAAGATGAACACCAGGGACGGATTCAATGGTGGCATGGAGACCGACGAGTGCATAGAGGTTGCAAAGGAGCTGCAGAAATGCGGGGCTGACGCGCTGGTGCTCTCCGGCGGATTCGTGAGCAGGGCTCCGATGTATGTGATGAGAGGTCAGTTCCCGGTAAAGGCCATTGCACACTACATGCCTATGAGCCAGTGGTGGCTCAAGCTGGGTGTCCGGCTCGGTGGAAGGATAGTGTCCCCTACCGTACCTTTCAAGAAACTCTTCTTCATGGAGGATGCGCTTAAATTCAGGAAGGCGCTTCCTGACATGCCCCTGGTCTATGTCGGAGGCGTGACTTCCAGGAAAGACGCAGACAAGGTGATTGACAGCGGATTCGAGATGCTCCAGATGGGACGTGCCGTCCTTGAGGACACTGATTTCGTGAACAAGATGAAAGCCGATGAAGGGCACTGCAGCGGATGCGAGCACACCAACTTCTGCATCGGAAGAATGTATTCGCTCGAGATGGCATGCCACAAGGTCTGCAAGGATATTACACCGGCCCTGGAGCGTGATGTCCAGAAGACCATCCGCCAGAATGACAGGATGGAGCGCAGGCTCGGCTACAAATAGTATATTTAACAGGGCCCTTCAGGGCCGCGCCGGAGCGTCAGCAAGGTTTCCGACATGGAAACCGAAGCAGTGCAGGCGCCGGCACAGCGCAGCGGAGCCGCATGCCCCTCCGGGGCTGTCACCGCAAGGTGACTGGGGGTAGACGTTAAGGATTTCTTCCGGAAATCCTTAACGTCAGCATGACCAATCCGGTCACAAAAGATAAAATATTGATTTTTAGGATAATATTATTAAACAAAAATTCGTCGGACTGACGTTAATAAAAAGGCGGGACGATCTGCCGCTATTGCGAAGAAATATCGGATGATTTCAAGGTGCGCGAGTTCTGAGCCCCACAGCAACCTTGAAGGTTGTGAGGACGCGAAGAACGAGCAGCAACACAAAAAGCGCCGATATTTCCCGCAATAGAGGAAAGTCCGGACAGCACAGGGCACCCCGCTGCGGAAAGCGCAGACAGGAGCAATCTTGTGGATACCGTAACAGAAAACAACCGCATCCTCGTGATGCAAGGGTGAAAACGCGAGGCAAGGGCTCACGACGGAGTATGGCGACATGCTCCGGGTACGGTCCCGGGGGCTGCAAGACCAAATATACTGGCAGTCAAGGGTAGCCCGTCCGTTGCCAGGGGGTAGGTTGCGCAGATAAATGGCAGATTTAAAAACAGAAACCGGCTTACGGTCCCGCCTTTTTTTTATTTTGAATATTGACATAAAAAATATGGAACTGCTCAGACAGCGCATACTGGCCGAAGGAAAATGCTTCGAGGGAGGCATACTCAAAGTGGACAGTTTCATAAACCACCAGATGGATCCGCAGCTGATGATGGCTGTGGCCGGAGAGTTTATGAAGCGGTTCACAGGAGCCGGTGTCAACAAGATACTCACGATAGAGGCGAGCGGGATAGCCCCGGCCATCATGGTGGGTTATCTGATGAAGCTGCCAGTGGTATTCGCCAAGAAAAAGAAACCCAGCACGATGGAGAACATGCTCGCCACCACCGTCTATTCCTTCACCAAGCGCCGGGATTATGACGTATGCGTATGCAGGGACTATCTCGGCAAAGGCGACAGGGTACTGTTCATAGATGACTTTCTGGCCAACGGCAATGCGGCAAGGGGAATCATGGACCTCGTAAGGCAGGCCGGGGCGGAACTTGCAGGCATGGGGTTCATCATCGAGAAGGAATTCCAGCACGGAAGGGAAGCATTGACCGAAGCAGGCGTCAGGGTGGAGTCTCTTGCCATCATCGAAAGCCTCGACAACTGCACAATAAAAATCAGGCAGTGAATTTCCGTATGCAGATTTTATTATCTTTGCACGCTTTTTTAAAACGGAGATTTATATGCATGAGGACAATGCTGCAGAAAGCATTTCTGTTTCAGGCCCTTTAAGGGCAAACGGAAGCAAACCCGGCTTCAAGGCATGGCTTCCGCTGATAGGACTTACTTTTTCAACTTTCATATTCAATACGTCCGAATTCATTCCCATCGGACTTCTTTCCGACATCGCAGACGACTTCCATATATCCGAGTCACATGCAGGACTGATGATTACGGTTTATGCCTGGGTCGTGGCGCTGGCCTCACTGCCGCTGATGCTGGTCTTCGCCAAGACGGAAAGCAGGAAGCTCATGCTCTCGATAGTCGCCCTGTTCACAGTGAGCCACGTACTGTCAGGATTTGCATCCGACTTCTACATGCTCATGCTCTCGAGGATGGGAGTGGCGTGCGCACATGCAATATTCTGGTCAATAGTCACCCCTCTGGCCGTAAAGCTTGCACCGGAAGGGAAAAGGTCCACTGCGCTCGGCATAATAGTCTCGGGCTCTTCGGTCGCCATGATAGTTGGGCTACCGCTCGGCAGGGCAATAGGCATCTATGTCGGATGGAGGGTCACATTCCTGCTCATAGGGGCCATTGCCTTAGCCATCCTGGGAATTCTTGCAGCAGTGCTTAAAAAGACTCCCGGGGAAAGCAACTTCTCTCTCAGGAAACTCCCCGCCCTGCTCAAGAACCCTTCGCTGCTGGGGATATACCTGCTGACACTCATCACCATCTCGGGGCACTTCACAGGATACAGCTACATTGAACCATTCCTGGGCCAGGTAGCCGGAATGGGAAACAACGGCATCACACTGGTGCTGACCATATTCGGGATTGTAGGACTGATCGGCAGCTTCATTTTTTCAAAGAAATACGACTCCCACCCCGGTTTCTTCATAAAGAGCGCGGTCTGTGGCATCTGCGTGTTCCTCCTCCTGCTTCAAGCCGCATCGTCCAGTGTATGGACTTCGGTGATACTGTGCATATTATGGGGATTCTCAATCAATTTCTACAACCTTGTGTTCCAGTCTGAAATCATACAGAACGCACCACAGGGGACAGCAGTGGCAATGTCCATATATTCCGGCATATACAATATCGGGATAGGGACGGGCGCCCTCATAGGAGGGTCGGTATGTGACGGGATAGGCATTTCATATATAGGGTATGTCGGAGGGGCAATCTGCCTGGCCGGCGCAGCATACTGTCTGAAGAAAGTGGTCCCGGACCTGCTTGGACGGAGCCGGTCCGCCACAGAAGGAGGGGAAACCCATCAGTCCTGACCGTCCGGTGTCCCTGAGGGTATGTCATACCCGCACTCATAGTCTTCAGAAGCCTTTCTTATCCTGCGCGGGACATGATATCTGGAATATATCTCCTCTGACAAGGAGTTTTTCCTGGCTTTGGAGGCGGCAGCCTGCGCCCTGCGCTCCTGCAGCGCGGCCTTTCTCGCAGCCTGTTCCTCAATGTACTCTTCCCCGTTCTTCCTTATCCGTGCCGCAAGGGCCTCCAGCGTCTCTTTCCTGTGGGCCGTATCCAGGCTGCATTCCCAGACAGTGACCACTTTCCAGCCCCTGGCCTGCAGCCTGATTGCCACAGCCGCGTCACGGCGCCTGTTCCTCTGTATCTTCTGTATCCAGAATCCGGTATTGGTCTTCGGTATGGAATAGAGGCGGCAGTGTTCGTGACCGTGCCAGAAGCATCCGTTCACAAAAACAGCAGTACGGTATTTCCCGAGCACTATGTCAGGTGTACCGGGAAGAGAAGTCACATTCACCCTGAACCTGAACCCGGAGGCGAAAAGAGCCTTCCGGACAAGGACCTCCGGTGCGGTGTCCCTGCTCCTGATATGCGACATGCACCTGTGCCGCTGCTCTGCTGTCATCCTGTCCGCCATGAATCAGATATCCGGTCAGGCAAAAGTGTACGGCACTGATGCCGCAGCCATGATAATATTGTTTTTCATTGGTTTTCAGCTTTTTCGCTGCAAATATACTGCGAATATGCAGTTTTATAAAATATTTAACAGATTTTTAATTAAAATACATTGAAAATCAAAACTCTTTACTACATTTGGACAGAAATGGCGCAAAAGCACAGCAATGGCAGACAATTATCTGGAAAGGAAATACGAAGAGTATCTGGAACGGAAAGCGGCCGCAGAAAAAGCCAGGCGTGCGGAATGGAAAAAGAGGATGGATGCCTACCGCAGAAGACTTGCAGAGGCAAATGACGAAAAAATCGCAGCCGATGAGGACAAGGACGGGAAATCCTGATACAGATGATGCAGCATAGCCGTAAAATATACAGATCATGGTAATTATCCACGAGCCCGGACAAGGCAAATTCTACACTATGGTCGATGGGTACACAGCCCATGTGTCATACCGTATAGAAAACGGAGGACTTGACATACGGCATACCATCGTACCAGAGGAAATCGGAGGCAGAGGCATAGCATCCGAGCTCGTGAAAGCCACCTATGACTACGCCGTGCACGAAGGTCTCCGCCCTGTCGCCACATGTCGCTTCGCCGTCATCTGGCTCAGCCGCCATCCCGAATACAAAGGTACCGTCAGCCCTGACTGGCATCCGGAAAATGACTGTGCGCTATAGCCGGCTCAACCACCGGGCAGCAGGCATTGACTTGCATTCATAAATCGAGTAGGAGGAAAACGAAGTAGTTTTCTTCCTACTTTCGTTTTCCGACCTCTCACACCACCATACGTGCCGT
>CALVCB010000047.1 GCA_944325965.1 uncultured Bacteroidales bacterium | reverse complement strand
AAATTCCGCACTACCAACTGCATACAGCATATCCTGGAGCCGTTCTACAGGATAAACGAACGCTGCTGGGAAAAGCTTCCGGAGGTCAGGATGGAAGCACCGGTATTCATCCTCGGACACTGGAGGAGCGGGACCACATACGTGCATAACGTCATCTCCGGAGACCCGCGTTACGGATACTGTACCACATACCAGACGGTATTCCCGCACCTCATGCTGTGGGGGAGCGGCTTCTTCAAGGCCTGTACGAAACTGTTCATGCCGTCACGACGCCCGACCGACTCGATGGAGCTCGGGCCAGACCTTCCGCAGGAAGAGGAATTCGCCCTTGTGAACATGATGCCCTATTCCTTCTACAACTTCTGGATATTCCCGCAGCTTACCGGTATATACCGTGAACGGTACCTGCTGTTCAACGGCATCTCGCAGCAGGAGCGGCAGGCGTTCAAGGACAGCCTCGACAAGATGATCAGGATAGCCCTGCACACCCAGGGCAAAAGCGTGTTCCTGAGCAAGAACCCGCCGCATACGGGACGTATCGGCACCCTGCTGGAGATGTATCCTGACGCGAAGTTCATCTATCTGGTACGCAACCCCTACACGGTGTTCAAGTCCACGAGGAGCTATTTCGGGAACATCATCAAGTCACTCCAGCTGCAGCAGATTTCCGAGAGCCAGCTGCAGGAAGAGATACTCATCACATACAGGGAGCTCTTCGAGAAATACGAATCCGAAAAAGGGCTTATCCCGAAGGGGAATCTGGTGGAAGTACGGTTTGAAGACTTCGAGAAGGATCCGCTGGAAATGGTCCGGGAGATGTACGGGAAGCTCTCGATCGGAGGTTTCGAAGAAGCGAGGGGCGGCATGGAGAAATATGTCACCGGGCACAAGGGTTTCAAGAAAAACAGGTACAGCTATTCCTCCAGCACCATTGAACTGGTCGAAAAACACTGGTCTGAGGCCATAAAGAAATGGGGATACAGCCTATGAACCTGATACGCAGACCGGTGACGGCAGTGATTGCCCTCATTTGCATAGCAGCGTTCCTGATTTCTGAACCGGCATCATACGCCAGGCGGAAAAAACGTGTCAGAGACCCGGACAAGGTATGGGTATCCGTCCTGGGAGGGCCGTCATACACTCCGGAGGCGTCGTTCGGAATAGGAGGTGCAGCCCTGATGTCCTTCAAGATGGACAAGGAGGACACCGTATCCCAGAGGTCCTTCCTCCCCGTAGGGTTCAACCTGTCCCTCAACGGGACAATCGTAGTGGCCGGTGCCGGGACTTTCTTCTTCAAGGAGGACAAGTACCGCCTTTACATGAACTACTCGTTCCGTGACGAGCCGGCAAACTACTACGGCACGGACATGTCCGTCATCGAAAACACTCCCAGAGGCGGCAGCACTACCGGTTTCCACAAAATGCTCCTGCAGCTGAACCCGCGGTTCGTATGGCAGGCAAGACCCGGTTTTTTCGCAGGAGTGCTCGCCGATGTGAACTACACGAAATCCACGGACCTGAATCCTGTGATGCTTGCCGACCCTTATATTTCAAGATTCAGGACAGCGTACCTCAACACAGGATTAGGGGCCATGCTCCAGTACGACACGCGGGATGACGTGGCCACACCTTCCCGCGGTTTTCTGATGAGCGGCACCGGCAAATTCTACAGCCGGGCTTTCGGAGGGGCATACAACTACCAGATCCTGGAGATGGAATACCGCCATTTCGTCCCGCTTTTCCACCGCCGCAGCGTGCTCGGCTGGACGGCCAAGACCCAGATAGGCTTCAACGACATCCCTTTCACCGAGCTCCCGATGTTCGGCTCCCCTTTCGACCTGAGGGGCTACTACTGGGGAAAATACCGTGACAAGTCAATGATGTACGGCATTGCCGAATACAGGCACATGTTCGGCTCCAACGAGGCATACGAGCGAGGGACATTCTGGTCCAAGCTCGGCTTCGTGGTCTGGGGCGGCATCGGGACCATCGGCGACACCCCTCTCGACTGGAAGAAATGGAAACTCAACTACGGAGTGGGGCTGAGGATACAGATGCAGAAGAACAAGAACTTCCGCATCGACATCGGCCGCGAGCCCGGAGTCAGGGGCATACTTTTCTATATGAACATGACGGAGGCGTTCTGATACCGTCTTCCGACATCAAAGCAATTAACGAAATCTGTCTGATTCTTACACAGGTTTCTCCACTCCCCAGGTCGGTCGGAATGACAAAAAGGGTCCGGAACGGAAGGATAAAAAAGGAGGGTGAATTCTAAATTTGAATTTTAGAATTCACCCTCCAACGTGTATCAATATTATGTTAATGAAGGTCTTCGGAAATTTTCGGGCAAGGCATCCTAAAAGAAGCGCTTCATACCGCCGGAAGCAGACTTAACAGACGCACCGGATGCCGTTTTCACATCTTCAGGGACAGGGGTCCGGGTATAGATGCTTACATCATCACCTGATGTGAGCGTCAAGGTATTGCCGTCGGCACCTATCTCATAGGCATATCCTGCACTCCATGGCTCACCGTCGCTGTAGGTACCGCTGACGGTCCCGTTCTCGGCAGAGAAACTGCCCGAATACCGTACATATACGGAAGTCTCCACCCGCTGGTACAGGTCAAAGGCCCCGTCTGCACCGAATGAGACATATACATCGAAATCACCTGCCGGGTCCGTGCCGTTCCACGAAGTAAGGTGCCACTCACCTACTATTCCCCGGTCAACGGAAGCAGGATTGTCCTTGTTGCATCCTGCAAGGAAAAAAGCCGAAACGGCAGCGACTATACAGTAGATATATTTTTTCATCATGCAAATACGTTTATCAGTTTATAACCATCCCCCGTTCGACGCTCCGGCACCGCGGGCTATCACGGCAAACTCTTTCGTGACCTCGATACCGCCCATTATGGTATCCGATCCGGGTCTTTTGCCTCCGGCCACGGCACTGACCTTTATGTGTGCGACACCGGGATTATTGCACCTGATCATCAGCTGTCCGTTGTACATCTGCGGCTCGGCAGGCATGCCGAGCTTCTCCATGTCATCCGCCGGAATCTCCACCCCGGTATAGGTCAGGTCCTCTGCAGAACCTCCGAAATACTGGGTCAGGGTAACAAGTTCAAGACTGCCGACCGGTATCTTCAGGCACGGTGTACCTTCTATCTGCATAAGGAGCTGGTAGGCATCCACAAGGCCGGTCCCCATTTTTCCGACATAGTCCTCAAGATTGAGCACAGCTCCGGTAGTCTTG
The DNA here is from genome assembly GCA_944325965.1 of uncultured Bacteroidales bacterium. GTDB lineage: Bacteria > Bacteroidota > Bacteroidia > Bacteroidales > UBA932 > Cryptobacteroides. The sequence continues at coordinate 12,882 of CALVCB010000047.1, read as the reverse complement.
GTTCCTTCGAACCTTGAATCTATTTCATTCACTGATGTCAGCAGCATGGATATGAACTCCTCACGGGTCAGTTTCTTGCCTTTCTGCAAGGCATACGAGAGTCCGAGCGCCGCCACGCCGGACACATGCGGACAAGCCATCGAGGTGCCCTGCATGTACCCGTAGTCATCGCCTGAAATCTCTGACACCAAGGTTGAGAGCACTCCTGCCCTCTCGCCGCCGGCATGGCCTGTAGTCTCCCCTCCCGGGGCGGCGATGTTACAGCCGTCGCCATAGCAGGTATAGTATGCAGGCAGGCCGTCCGGGCCGACTGATGTCACAGAAATGCAGTCACGGTAGCCTCCCGGGTAGTTGGAGTACGGATTGGACTCGTTACCGGCCGAAAATATCGCGATTCCGCCTTCTACGGCTTCGGACTGGTTGGTTTCAGGGTCCAGGAAATATTTGATCGCCTCCATTTCGGCAGGAGAGAAAGCCTCATAGTCCCTGTCGGAAGTTATAGGGGTTCCACCGACATTGCCGTATGAACACTGTATTATCGCAGCGCCATGTTCGGCGGCGTACACTATGGCCTGGCCCACTGACCTGTCCGTGGCGTTCTGTGTCCCGGAGAATATCTGGCAGGACATGATGCGTATGCCGTCTCCTGCACCGGTACCGCCGGCCACGCCTGCGACACCGATACCGTTATTGTTCACGGCAGCCACTGTACCGGCGACATGCGTCCCGTGGCCGGAGTCCCCGTCCGTCAACCCGTTAACGGTCTCGGTCTTGTCCCATGAGACAGGGCAGTTCTCGGCGAAATTCCAGCCGTGAATATCCTGATACCCGTACGCCTCGGACGGATTCGGGTTGGTCCACATGTTGTCGGCAAGGTCGGGATGCGTATATTTCACGCCCTCGTCCACTACCGCCACTATCACACGGGGATCGCCCCCGGTAATCTTCCAGGCCTCGGCAACATTTATATCAGCCCCGGCAAGCGAAGTCTGGGAAATGGCCTGGTCGGCATTGTTGATATAGTGCCACTGCCACATCAGTTCCGGGTCATTGAAGTCAGAGCGTACCATGGCCCGTGTCTGCGCCGGTGCTGCCCCTCCCAGCGGGAAGGCCTCGCCGGAGAAAGTCTTCGTGCGCTCCTTGTTGAACTGTATCGTAGATACCTCCGCCATAGGAGCCAGCATGCGGGCAGCTTCGTCAAGATCCTGGCTTTCATCGAAATGGAGTACATACCATCTGTGAAGCCCGACCGAACGCCTGTTCTTTTCGAATTTCGCGTCATAGGGGAACAGCCGTCCGAAGGAAGTCACATTGATGTCAGCGAAGACTTCATCTACGCCGGAGATTCCGGAACGGGTCGCGACAGATTTTGTAGCCGCACTCCCGGACACAGTCTCCTCTATATGAGCCACAGCTTCATCGCTGAACTTTACAAGAAGGGTACCCTGCTCCGAGCTGTAAGAAGTATTGCATATCTTCTGCAGCTCAGGCCGGAGCTCCTCCGGGGAGGGCTGCTCATGCAGCTGCTCTGCAGTGCAGGAGGCCAGCAGGACTGAAACCGTTGTCAGAAATATATTCCTGTATTTCATATTCTATTCGTATCAATTAACGTCGGTTCGACGAATTACATTTATTATATTAAACTAATATTCAAGGTTTTAGAAACTGTCACATAACCCGTTCGCGGCTGCCTGCCCTGACACCTGTCCCGTGAATCTCCCCGGAACCGGCATTATAATACAGGGCCGATGTGCTGACGGTAGCCCCTGCCTTCCTTACAGAAGGGGCTGATGCCGGTACAGGATTGTTCACCAGATTCTCAGGTGTCCTGTCCTTCTGGCCGGAAACCCCTGCCCCGCTGTATTGAGGAAGCTCTACGAAATTCCTTGGAGTGAAGCCCTGCATGGCCTGTCTGCGCATCAAGGCAATCTTCTCTACTGCAGCTCCAGGCAGGCCTCCCTTGTCCTTCTCAGGATCTACAAGCATCATCTCTGTCATCAGGCTGTACGGAGTGCCGGCAGACCCTGTGAACAGATACGAGAAGGTAAGTCCCTGGCCAGAGGCTGCCGGGGATGAGACGCAATACAGATATCCGTCATATACCTCCCCAATGAACATGCAGTATCCCTGTGAATAGATATAGGTGTTCTCCAGCGGGATGAAGCCCAGGATAACGTTTTCCCCGTTATACACACCGCTTGTCATATCCTCCTGGACATACAGGGCAATGGCTCCGTTGTATCCGGTGAATGTGCCGGAATTAGGCATATATCCGCCAAGCATCACACCGCCTTCCTCGAAATCAAGCCCGGAAAGCCCTTCTATATTGAGAAGCGTCAGGGAGCTTGTGCTGAGTTCAGTATTCTGTGTCATGTTCACCTGACCTATCTTCCTGCGTTCTATGCTCTCTCCCATCAGGTCGATGGCATAATAATTCCAGTCTGTGGATATCAGTTCATTGACAGTAGGCTGCTCATTGGATGGAACGAAATCCTCATAGTAGAACACCTCTTTGCCCGGGTTGTATTCCCCGGTGGTCCTGATAGTGGCGGTGACTACGGAAGTCACATACCCGTTGAATGCCCTCATGACCAGAGTGTATTCACTGTCTCCGTTCAGTCCGGTCAGCATCCTGCTGAAGTGTCCTCCATTGATGTCGGCAAGCTGCTCGTCCGTAAATGCGGTCCCCTGGACATCGAGCACCTCGTTCAGGTCAGCCCCGTCAATGCGGTCGGACCTGAACAGCCCGTAGGACGCAGACTCGATACCTTCCCCGTAGGCAAAGAATTTGGCCGAATTGTCAGGGGTGATGCCCTGTCCGGCATATTCGTTCGTCGCCTCAAGGCCTATGTTCAGGATGACAGGACGTTCCTCGCCTGCAGTTACGTAACCGAATGTGGTATAGACGTAGCCGCGCATTGTACTTTCATCATCATAGACACAGCCCACAAGCGTATAGATTCCGGTCCCGCCTTCCATCGATTCTACCTTTATGACACCGGAGGCACCTTCTGCCGGAGCTTCCAGGACAGCATCAAAATCCTGGGCTGCATCCATTTCCTGTGCCTGGAGACTGGCCGTACCGTCATCAAGGGCGCCTTCGAAGAACGAGTATTTCAGAGTCCTGGCATCCGAGGCGAAGGTAGCGGTGATATCCACCTTCCCGTCAGACGGCTCGGTGCTGGAAAGCGTCACGGTATAGTCCTTCTCCTCCACTCCGGGAAGAAGGATGCGGAGCATGCCTTCGCGGTTCCCGTAATAGAATGTACCCGGATTGCTCTCCTGCTCGATCATTATGCTCTGGGCAGGGAACGTGATGACACCGTCCTCCAGTGTACCGTACTGCGCCGCAGACTCGTCCATGGAGAAGTTCTCAGGTACATTGGATGCGATATATATCTCCCCGTCAGCGCTCAGCAGGGTAAGCCCGGTGGACTGATAAGGTATGTACACACGGTTCGGATCGCGCGCATCAATCACTGTCCACACATTACGTGACTCATACGAGACACTGCTGCTTCCGGCAAGGGCTGTCATGAAATCACTCCCGTAGACTTTCATCCTGTAATACCCTTTGATGTCTTCCCTCTGGTACAGTTCGGACTCCACTTCCGGATAAGGGTTGAAGCTGGAAGAGGAGAGAGAATACATGTTGCTTATGATATTGTCCCTCCACTTTGCCTTGGCGTCTTCCACGGCATCAGGGTAAGGCACCCACCCGGCACGTATGACGGAAAACGACAGGCTCGTGGACCGTTTCCCGTACACCTCGATATAATGCGGGTCTTCTATGCGTATATTGCAGGTATATTCGACACCCACTTCGGCATCCGGGAAAGAGACCGTAAACTCCGTCTCCTGCTCGCCCGGCCCGAAGAATATGGGATCTATCTCGAAAATATCCTCGGCACTTGCCTCTACCGTGACAGGGACGGTGATGGCGTCGACATACCTTGTCCTGCGTACCCTGTATGTGACCTCAGGGGTCTCAGACGGGTCCAGCTCCACCTCTGTCGCGGATGTCTGGGTAGGGAAATACACCCCATAGTTGTCCGGATCCTCGCCGGCACCGGAGATATAGTCCGGCTCTTCCGTGCAGGCGGACGTGGCGACCGTCGCAAGGAAAGCCCATAGAATATATTTTAACGTCTTCACGATGTTCTTTTTTTTCAAATGTTAATAAGAGCTGTCTTCAACTATCCCCTCCATGGCGTGACCAAACCGGAAGGGTCAGGATTGTTCTGGTTCGCTATGGCCGGATTGTTCTGCACCTCGCTGCGTATTATCACGAAGTTCCAGTACGGGGCGCGTCCGTCCACATTCAGGCGGTAGGAAGCCGGAGCATTGGTGCCCACATAGCCGCGCCTGCTGGACATATTGAGACGCTTCATGTCGAACATCACGATACCCTCTCCCCAGAACTCGATACGCTTCTGGAGAATCAGCTCGTTGATGAAGTTCTCAAGCGTGGTAGCCCTGGCCGAACAGTCGTAGGTGACACCGTTCATCATGCGGTATGAGGTCATGAAATCGTTCAGCAGGCTGATCCCTCCCGGAAGGTCACCGGCCTGGGCCGTAGCCTCGGCCTCTATGAAATACATCTCTTCCACACGCATGCAGCAATGGTCGGCAGCCCCGCCCACATTGTATGAGTCATATGCCCCCTGGGCAGGACGGAACTTGATATTGGCATAGTCGGCAAGCGACTCCGCAAAATATTCGTCTGAATCATCCCTGCAGCTCTTGTATGCATAGCTGCCGCGATCAGGGTCAAGCCATGAATGGCGGCGGAAATCGTTGATGTTTATACTGTTATACAGATTCCTGTTTATTCCCCGGCCTGCATGGTACAGGGACCAGTCATTTTCACAGCTCATGTGGGCGGTGAAGCAGAAAAGGTTTGCAACGCTCTCGCTCGGAAGGGCGAGGCCCCAGATCCAGGCATTGTTGGAGCCGGCATTGTTGAACCCGTTCACAGGGTCTTCCCACTGGTCCTGTGTAAGCGGGGTGCATCCGCTGGCGGTAATGGCCCTGCGTGCATATTCCGCCGCACTCTTATAAGCCGCCACGGACTCGGATGAATTGCCGGCGTCCGCAAAGGCGGTTCCCCTCTCAAGATATGCGCGTGCCTTCATCCCGTAGACAAAGGCCAGGCTTATGGTATATTTGTCCGGAGCGGTATATGTAGCGAGAAGCTGCTCTGCCATGTCCAGGTCAGGGAAGATGATGTCGTTGTAGATGTCATCGACTTTCGCCCTCGGGTTGTTCTTCGCCTGCGCCTCGGTAGTCTCCGGAAGCACTACAGGGACACCGAGCCCGAGCACATTGTCGCCCTTGGTCACCGTGTTCGGCTTGAACTCGTACAGGCGCACAAGGTCGAAATAGAACATGGCCCTGTATGCATACGCAAATCCCAGGTATGACCTTTCGTCCGAACCGAGGGACGAGATGTCGGAAGCGTCAATCTGGCTTATCACGCTGTTGGCCATCATTATCCATCTGTAATAGTTGTCCCATGTCAGGGCACCTACGGCATAGTCCGAGCCGAGGGACTCGTTTGTCCCCCACTGCGTGAACCAGTCATAGCCGATATTTCCCGTCACGACAAGGTCCCCCGTCATGGATTCCGTGGCAAGGTGGATCGCAGGCAGGGAGAAATCCCATGCCGCGCCCTGCTGTGCATATCCGGTTGAACCCGCCTGCACAAGCGCAGCCGGGATACCGCGCAATGTAGTCTCCAGGGTGACCTGCTCCTCGGTAGCGACATCTGTAGGGGTCGCTTCCTTTATACAGCCGCACACCAATGCACACGCTGACACTGCAGCGGCTGACATTTTCAATATATTGCTCATATACGTCAGTTTCATTTTACAATCATTAGAACTGTAGGTTTATACCTCCTGATATGGTCCTTACCGGAGAATAGGAAGCCTGGGTAGTGGCTCCGGAATATGAGTAGCGCGGATCGAAGCCCTGCCTCCTGGACCAGTACCATACATTGTCACAGGCCAGATATACGCGGATCCTTTCCACCCCGAACTTCCTGGTTATCTTTGACGGAAGAGTATATCCGGCATTGATGTTCTGCAGGTTCAGATAGCTTGCGTCAGTCAGGAAACGGTCTGACTGGGCATTCTGGTTCTGGTCCTCGTACTGCAGCCTCGGAATGTCAGATGAGGTGTTGTCCGGGCTCCATGCCTTCAGGATGTCCTTGTGCCAGTTCATGCCTGTGGACCTGTTCGCCGGAGAATACATCGACGAGGAATAGCCGGAATCGTATGCAAGACCTCCTATCTGGTAAGTGAAGGATATGCTGAAGTCGAACCCGTGGACGCTGAGGCTCGTCCCGAAACCTCCGTACAGGTCAGGGATCGGGTTGCCGCAGAGATAGTCGGTCGCCTGGGCGTACTCCGTCGTGGTCACCCTGCGTCCTGTAGGGTTCCCTTCACCGTCGGTCTCGTCCATATACCACATCGACAGCCCCTCATCCGAAACGCCCGCATACTTTTTCATATAGAATGTATACATCGGAAGGCCCTCGCCATAGAAGGACGTGCCGCTCACATAGCCCTGGTATCCTTCCACTTCCCTGGTGCGGCGCTCTTCCGGAAGCATCGTGATCTTGTTGCGCAGGTGTGTCATATTGAGGTTAATGTCCCACTGGATGTCCTCGGTACTTACCGGCGTGAAGTTCAGCTCGACTTCAATACCGCTGTTGCGCATATCTCCGACATTGGCATAATATGAGGAATATCCCATTGACGGAGCGACAGGGAACGACAGAAGCATGTCGGTGGTCTTACGGAGGAAATAGTCGATGCCTCCGTATATCCTGCCGCGCAACAGGCCGAATTCAAGTCCGACGTTGAAATTGGAGTTGGTCTCCCATGTGATGTCCTCGGACCCCTTGCCGCTGAACACGGTGGACACCTCGCCGTTGGCGTTCTGGATGGAGTATGTGTCCGTATAACGGAAATTACCGATATTGTCATTTCCCTGGGATCCCAATGAAGCCTTCAGCTTGAGGTTGTCGAGCCATTTCCTGGTGTCCTCCATGAAATTCTCCGAAGAAATGATCCATGCGCCTCCCACGGACCAGAAGTTTCCCCAGCGGTGGCTCGGATGGAACCTTGACGAAGCGTCGCGGCGGAACGATGCAGAGAAGAAATACCTGTCGGACCAGTCATACATCACCCTGGCGAAATAGCCTTCATTGAAATATTCGGACCGGTAGGAGTTCGCGCCCTGGGTGTCGATTATGGCACCGGCAAGCTCGTCATTGTCCTGGGTGAGCATATGGCTCTTGCTGGCGGAGAGGACAGACGTTACGGCACTGTAGTACTCATGGCCTATCATCACATTGATATTGTGCCTGTCTATCTGCTTTGTCCAGTTCAGAATCTGCTGGGTGTTGAACTCCAGCTGGCGCTGGTGGCCCTTGGATATGAGCCCCTCGTCAGTGGCGAACTGGCCGAAATAAGGGTTCATGATAGAAGTGGAGCGGGTCTCGTCCAGGGAGACGCCACCGTTCACGGTAAACTTGAAATCCTTGAGGAATGTAATGTCAAGGTATCCTGTACCGTTCAGTGCATTGCCTTCAGAAGCATTGGTATTGAGAAGATTGTCTGAAATCGCATTGCTGTTGGTGAAAAGTGCCCTGGTCATCCCGGCATTCTCGCCGTAGTCATAGCGTTTTATCCCGTCTTCAGTATAGAGGATCTGCCCGTCCCCACCCCTGATATAAAGAGGGTAGATAGGCCCCATGGTAGAGGTGAACGCAAAGATGTTCCCGGAACTGCTGGCAGAGCCGTCGGCTGAAATCTGGTTGTACTTGAACCGTGCGTAAGTGGCATTTATACCCATCCTGAGCCAGCTCTTGGCATCATAGTCCACCTTCGCACGTGCAGTGATCCTCTCCATGTCCGAATTGTAGACAATCCCCTGGTCGTTGAGGTAGCCGATGGAGGCATACACCGATGTCTTGTCACCGGAGCCTCCTATGCTGACATTGTATTCCTGGCGCAGGGAGTTGCGGTAGGCGGCGTCTGTCCAGTTGTCCGGACGTACATAGTATTCCTCGCCGGCATATACCAGCCTTCTCCCGAGGGTCGCCGCAGGATTCACCTTCCCGTTTATACCGATGAACTGCTGGCCTTCCGGAAGCGTATATACCATATAGCCGAGCCCACCGTCATTTGCAGGGCCGGTGAGATTCTGGTTGGCAAGGTTGTGCGCCTCCATGACACCCATGCCCGAATCCAGGTAGTAATTCCTGAGGGCAGAATAATGGAGCTCGTAGAACTGGGCAGGATCGGTAATGTATTCGTAGTCGCGGACGGCACGCGAGTTCACGCCCCATTTCGCATCTACGGTGATGACAGCCTCCTTCGATTTGGCCTTCTTGGTAGTGATCATCACGACACCGTTGGCGCCCCTGGCACCATAAAGTGCATTGGATGCCGCGTCCTTCAGGACTGTCATGCTCTCTATATCACTCGGGTTTATATTGTTCAGGTCTCCGGAATAAGGCATGCCGTCCACCACCCAGAGAGGGTCATTGCCGGCATTGAGGGAACCGAATCCCCTGATACGTATCTGCGGGCTCGACCCTGGCTGTCCGGAAGTGGTGACAAGCTGGACACCGGCCACTTTGCCGGCCAGGGACTGGGCGACGTTGGCCTGCTGGGTCTTGGATATGTCATCCGACTTGATCACGGCAGCAGATCCAGTGAAAGCCTCCTTCTTGGCTGTACCGAATGCCACGACGATGACCTCGTCTATCAGCTGGGAGTCCTCTTCAAGGACAATGTCAATCACAGAGCGCCCGTCAACGGCAATACGCTGCTGCTTGTATCCGATGTTGGAGACGATAAGGGTCCCGTCGGCGGGAACCTCAATAGAATATTTTCCATCCAGATCGGTAGTAGCTCCGGTCAGCACTCCTTCTATCTGGATGGCTGCGCCTATCACAGGCAGACCGGACTGGTCAGTCACTCTGCCTGTCACCCCGATCTCCTGCGCGAAAACCGTAAAGCCAGCACACAGAGTGACCGACAGCATAATGAGAAGTTTTTTTAACATAAATATTTGATTTGTACTAAATTGCACTAAAACAAAAGCATGGTTGGCTTTCAAACTTTGCCCTAAATAACCCTCCCGATGCTGGCCGTGAGCCGAGCCGGTATCAGGGAGGGTTATCAGTTCGTATTGACCGGAAGCCGGTCTTTCACATTAAGTTATCAATAATCAGTATCAAGATAGTCGTTGGACGCCGTTAAAGAAGAACATTTCGTAAGAGGCCCCCTCCATTCGATTGAAACAAGGTTGCCGGTTCCGCCGCCTGAAGATACCTGACTTGAATATATATCAGTCATAGTAAATCTTATATTCCAGGTCTTGTCATCATTCCTGATGATATTGACAGTCGCATCTTCAGCGTTGTTTCCATATCCGTGTCCATAATTATACTGGCCATTAGTCAATATATCAGTAGCCTGGGTATATTTAAACTCCCAGTCGTTGTTCTGAAGCTGCCCGAGGACAACATCTTCTCCAGTGCATAAAGATTCAGGAACTTTGAGCTTAGGGACATATATCCTTGCATTTGCCCACATGGATTCAGAATCTATATCATATTCCAGATTTGTATTTTCGGGGACAAAATAGAAGAAATAATTTCCTCCTGTACGTCTCATTTCCACTCTTTCGATTATACTGTCTATCTTGACTTCTCCACCTGGAGTGACAATGGAAATTTTCGGGGTAAACGGCTCTACCGGCGTAAGGTCCGGATCTTCAGTCACGGCCGTTGCCACCCCGTACCATTCGCAATTGAGAGAGGTCCCGTCGGAGAAGGTCACGGAAGCATACATATAGGTCTTGTCCCCTACCTTGTCGACATATACCGTACCTTCGGCCCTGTCGTCAGCCTCAGTAGTGGTATAGTTCTTATAATCATATAAGTAGAACGTGCATCCTGTCCCTGGGACAACCTCCTGTCCGATCTGTGAATCCAGGAGACCGAACCTTACCGCAAAGTCGCCATCCTTAAGGTCCTCAGGAATATCCGCCTCGGCCGGCCCGAACATCAGCGCATTCGAACCATTGGCACTGTAGAGGAACACCCTGGAAAGGGCTGTCTCCACAGGCTCGGCTCCTTCTCCGGCAGGAGTGAGGCTGAACATGCCGGAAGCGTCATACCCGTAGGAAAACTCCAGGGAGCATTCCGCACGCAACCTCCTGCCGCCTGCTGTAGCATCGATGGAAACCACCAGGAACTCCTTCTGCGAACGTATTTCCTCTGACAGGGTCAAGGTGCCTGTCACCGTCCCGGACCCGGTGGTGAAGTCTCCGCAAGCAACGGATATATCGGCAGGATCGGCCGTCGCGAGGTCAACTGTCGCCTTGAAAGTGCCGTCCTCGGAGACGAGGAGGCTTTCGGACAGGTCTATGGTAAAGGCCGGTGTTTTGTCACCGGACGGTTCAGTGACCCCGCTTTCAGAATAGAAATAATAGACAGTCCTCTGCTCCGGCATATTCCTCCAGGCAACGGCACTGCCTATGGCGTTTATGGTGCCGTCAAGTTCATACTGGTTCGAGAGCTCCGCCAGGGCAGCCTCGGTGCAGGTACTGTTATATCTGGCAAGAAGGGTCTTCCCGGACTTCAGTGTCACCTCGACATAAAGATTGAGTACCGATGTCTGTTCCACCAGGTCAGCGGAAAGGCTGATGCTCTCCACATCATTCATAGTCTCCTTCCTTACGGTCACATCCCTGTACGACACGGAGAACTCGTCATTCTCCGTATCCACCGTACCGCCCGGATTACGGACAGTCACGGCCAGGTATTCTTCACCGGAATCCTCCAGGTCCCCTACCCCGGCAATGCCGTCAACAGGGGAAAGATAGAATGTATAGAGGTCAGTATCCTCCACCTCATAGATTGCAGAGTTTATGTCCACAAGGGCTCCGCCGTCATACTGGATCTGGTCTTCCAGTTTCACCGGAGGTTCAGTACCGGGGTCATCCCCGTTTTTTTCCTTCTCGCATGAGCACAGGCCGAAAACTGTCGCAAAGGCCGTACAGAACAGAGCCAATGTTTTTGAGACACTATATGTTTTCATAGTGTATGTTTTTAGATATCAATAATTTGTAAAACTACCTGGAAGTCCGGCGGCTTACCGGGAATGACACCGTCCTTATGTCGACATAAGGGTACACGTCACCGATCAGGAATGCCGGTCTTCCGGCTGTCCGGACAGATGCGGAAGCATTCTGTGTACCGGACGGGAGGACAGGAGAGGATGTATCCCCATTGAGCCATACCGGGCCTGTCCAGCTGCCTGAGATGGTGTGCTGCAGCACATCCTTGCCATTGACAGAGAAAGTGTACCAGTTGTCACCTCCTTCAGCCTTGGATATGGTCACCGTACCCTCATAGATGCAGGCGAAAAGATCCACAGTGGCCCTGTTGAGAGGTCCGTTGATCATGAAATACCCGCCATTGTCACTGGTTATAGGATCCCCGTTGTCATCGTATGTCTTCAGGTTTTCGGCAAGGCCGTACGGGAATCCGTTGCCAATCGTGTTCACAATGCTGCTGTACCTTGTACCGTCAGTGCCGGCCGTACCGGTATAGCCGCGGACACAGACACCAGGTTTCATCTGGGCCGGATAGCGGTTGGCGGTGACAGTATATACCCCAGGGGTAATATGGTCTTCGGTACCCGGCTCGACAAGAAGGTCGAACCTGATAATGTCTCCTTCACGGAGCTTCCCTGTCTCAGGGAAATCGTCATCCGTCTCGAAATAGCCTGTCCCGGCCCCGATATCGATAACCTGGTAACCGCACGCCTCTCCCACAGGGTTGAACATTTCAGTGTTGTCTATGTCATCGACATCTATCATGCCCAGGCCGGCGGCATAGATCTGCGTACGCGGAGAGCATGATGCACCAGGCAGGTAATCCAGTTTCATTTCCACGTTGGTGGTAAGGTTGGTGGAACCGTCATTGCCGTCATCACCGGACTCGTCCGTGACAGATATAGGTCCTTCGAATGCGCCCGTTATAGTATGCCCGTCAGTGGACTCGATATCAAAGTCAAAACGGTATTCCTTGTCTCCGGTATGCGTCACAGTGACAGTACCGGACTGCGCAAATGAATACTGGCCGACCTGGGTCTGGTCATCATATGTCACATAGGTGCCGAACGGCATGATCATAGACATTATAGGCACTTCGACCTCTGTACCGATCAGAGCCGTACCCTGCGCCAGCGTCTCGCTTATATTATAGGTACCTGCCGGTATCACAATCTCCCTGGTGTCGTCACTGAATGTCTCGGTAAACAGGGCGACTCTCATCGCATAGCCGTAAGGTTCATTGTTGGACCCCTTGATGTCATACATGGTCACCTCGAGGAGGCCGGCCCCCACGCCATACACGTCTCCGGAATAAACGGCGTTCGCCATTCCGCCCGGCCTGTCTTCGGTCGGCACTCCGTCGAACACTACATCATCGCCTATAAGCGGCAGGGTGGAGGTCACTGTGCCGTTGGAGATGTTGAGCTCCCCGGTGTATGTGATGGTCCGGTCGTTGCCGTCCATGTCGATGAATTCAGCCGTAACGGTATAGTATCCGTTGTTGTCATATGTGACCGTTACAGGCCCTCCGTTGAGTTTCAGGTCCGTAACTGTCCCGTCTGCGGCACAGTAGGAGACAAAGCTGTAGTTGGGGGCACTGTAATATGTCTGCTCCTGACGGCCTGCGCTCTCGGTGAAGGTCCCTGTAGGGAAATCCTTCCAGTCTTCACCGGCTTTACCGTAAAAGTCCAGGGTAAGGATATATCCTTCGCCTTGCGGAGCGAAATTGTTGCCTGCAAA
>CALVCB010000046.1 GCA_944325965.1 uncultured Bacteroidales bacterium | reverse complement strand
CTCCTTGACCTGATAAAGGATGACGAATTCAGCAATGTGACATTCACCGGCGGAGACCCCTTCTACCAGGTGGAGGCGTTCACGGAGCTGGCCCGCAGGATAAAGGAAGAGACCGGCAAGACCATCTGGTGCTACACAGGCTTCACCTACGAGGAGATACTTTCCGACAGCAGGCTTTCCATGATGCTTCCTTATATCGATGTGCTCGTGGACGGGCCGTTCATACTGGAGAAAAGGGATACGGAACTGCTTTTCAGGGGCAGCTCAAACCAGAGGATCATCTATCTCCACGGGAAAGACGAGGATGTCATTCCAGGCACTGTCCCGACAATACCTGCCAGGTAAACCTGTTCTTGGTAGTGACATGCGTCCTGACTTCATCCAGGCCGCAGGCATCGCACCATCCGCCTCCGAGAAGCACATACTCGAGAGATGCGGAAAAACGGTGTCCGTGCTCGCACTCCCATTCGAAGAGTACACCTTTCTCCCCTATCCTGTCCGCAGGCCCTATAAATCGGCCTCCCCTGAACTCCGCCGCACGCTCTATTTCAGATAGTGTGAGAGAATATATTGACCGGGAGGTGTCATAGCCGTGGTTGAGAAAAAATGCCTCCCCGCTTCCCAGAGCCTTTTCCATGTCTTTTTCCATATAGCCCGGACGGACTTGTTCCCATGAGCCGATCTTCCTGTATTCCTCCATAGAGCCATAATAGGCCGCAAGCCTGTCCGGATCATGCCTGACCCAGTACTGCGACCCCAGATCCCTGACTTCCGTCAGAGGCTTGAGGAATTTCTTTACGACCATGGCAGGGACCAGGCGTGCCAGGGAATAATACCAGGGCAGCCGTGAGACCAGCCTTTTGAAGTACTGGTCTACAGGCACGTTCTCCCGGAAATGCAGATAGCCGTCGAGCACATCGGAATCAAGGTACCACATGCCATGGAAGTTGCGGGTGGCGAACCATTGAGGTTCGAAAACCTTTTCAATATCCAGGCCCAGGGCGCCCAGGAGAATCCGCTCGAACTCATAGTTGGTCAGGCGGTACTGCTCACCGCTGCCTATGTTGTAGAACCTGTTCCAGAATTCCTCCGGGACAGAATCTTCACAGACATTGGCAAGAAGCCGCCCGGAATCCTCTATTGTGGCCCATTCGAGCACACCTCCCACCGGGACATGGAACATTATGGGGTCCATTTTCTTGATAATGGCAGGATACAGGATTCCGCTCTGCCGCAGGGAGACCCACCATCTGAGCCCTGAATCAGAGAAAATTTTCTCGGCGATACATTTGGAAACGGAATACTTGTCATAATCGCTGGCGTAAACAGGATCCCCTGTCCGTCCCCAGTGCACCGGAGGAAGACGGTCGCCGCACTGGGCCACGGAACCTATATAGACAGCCTTTATATTGTCTCTGTCAGGCTGCGCCAGAATGGCCTTCACTATGTTCCTGGCGGCCGTCACATTGACCTCAAGCGTCTTGTCCGGATAATAGTCCGCCTGTGGCGAGACCATCCCGCCGACATGGAGTACATAATCGGCGCCGGTAACTCCACTGAACACATCATCATAATTCATAAGATTCCCCCAGATTATCCTTACGGACGGGTCGTTCTCATAAGGCTTCAGCAATCTGCGGTTTTTCTTGCTCGGACGTGCGAGCAGGGTTATATTGAATCTGCTTTTCCTCTTATAGAGTTCCTGGAAGCCTGCCCAGCCCATGTTGCCGGTGGCCCCGGTGAGGAATACGGTCTTGTTGATTTTAGTCTTTTTCATGTCGAAGAATCTATATTCGTATTTCTTTATAAGAGAGCTCCGCCCCCTACCGTTTCCTGAGCCACAGCTCCGGATTCTGAGGGGTCTGCTTCTGCCATATCTGGAAATGCAACTGCGTATCGCCATTGATGGTGTCCACAATGCCTATCACCTGTCCTGTCTTCACCTTGTCCCCGGCCTTTACTGTCGTGCCCTGGAGCTTGCAGTAGAAGGAGAACCAGTTACCGTGCTGGATAAGTACGCACTGGTTGTACCCTGGCATGACGACAATCTGCTTTACAACCCCGTCGAATACGGCCTTGACACGGGCATTCCTGGCGACGGCTATTGAAATGCCGTTGTTGAACGGAAGCTTGACTGTCTTGAACACAGGATGGTAGTGCTGTCCGAACCGGTCTACCACAACCCCGTCGACAGGCCACGGAAGCTTGCCCCTGTTCTTGGAAAACTCGGCATCCAGGGCATAATCCACCTCCTCCGCCTCTCCTTTACCGTCCTCTTTCATAGCGGCCGCTATCAGGCGCTCTATCTCCTTGTTGAGGGCATCCACCTCCTTACGCTTGGCAGAAAGCTCCTTTTCGTACTTCCTCCTGTCCTGTCTAAGCCTGGAGACGACTCCCTCGGCCTTCTTTTCCTCTGCATGCAGGTCGGCAAGCTCTTCCTCCCTCTGCGCTTTAATCTTTTCCGCCTCTTCCTTTATCTTCTGGAGTTCGGCCTTCTTCTTTTGCAGCTCGGCCTTGGCGTCCTGTATCTCTCCGGCCTGGCGCTTCAGCCCGGATGAAAGGTCCCTGAAATAGCTGTAACGGCGGAAAGCCTGCCCGAGATTCTCACTGGCCAGGATATACATATACCAGACCTTTGCGTCCCTGTTCTTGTACGCACTCCTTACCAGCTTCCCGAAATGGACCGTCAGTGTATCTATGCGGGCATCCAGACGGTTTATCTGAAGCTGGGTGAGATATATCTCATCGGAATATTTCCTTATCATCCTGCCGCTTTCGGCGATCAGAGCCGTCCTGCTGGAGATCTGTGCCCTGATGAGCGTAAGGTCCGAAAGCATGCTCCTGCTCCGGGATTCGTTCTCGGAAAGCTGCCTGTCGATGAGTTCTATGTCCTTCTCCAGCTGAGCCTTTCTCTTTTCATGCTCCGTGATGTCCTGTGCGCGGAGGGAAATGGCGGACAGGAACACCGCCACCACAAAGACTGATGCGTATATGGTACGTGAGGTCATTTCCTGTTGATTGCGTCCTTCCTTTCCTTGATGCGCTGTTCAAGGTCAGGGATTTCATTGCCGCTGTTCTTCATGCGGGCCTGGTTCCAGTAGACCATGGCCAGGTCATACTCCTCCAGGGCATATAGCACCTCTGCATAATGGTCCAGTATCACAACACTGTCCTTGCCTCCGTACAGCATTGCATGCTTGAAAAACGGCTTGGCTTCTTCCGGACGTCCCATAAGGTACAATATCCACGCATATGTGTCCAGATATGTAGGGTTGTCCGGCTCCTGGTCCACGGTAATCTTGCTCATGGAAGCTGCTTTCTTGAGCTTCCTGCCCTCCATGCTCAGATAGAAGGCATAGTTGTTAAGCACCGGAGCATACGTGCTGTTGATCTTGAGCGCATTCTCGTATGCCTTGTACGCTTTCGAGTTCTCCCCGGTCTGATGGTACATGTCCCCCATCGTCGAATATGCCGTCAGAGTCTTGAGGCTGTCCCCGGCAGCGACCGAAAGGATTGTCCTGCAGTTTTCCAGGACACGGCTGTAGTCACCCTTATTATAATGCGCCATGCTCGACATCTCCAGAAAGGCTGTCTCCCCGGGGAATTTCCTGAATGCGGCTTCCGACTCTTCGGCAAGGGCGTCCCAGTCCCTGGTATACATCAGCACCTCGACATAATTCGCCGCCGCGGATACGCTTTCAGGATATGTATCCATATTCTCTTTCAAATATTTCAATGCCTCCGCCTCCCTGTCCGTCCCGAAATAATAGATTCCGGCAGTGACAAGCATCATACTGTCCTTCGGATGCGCGGACACGGCGTTGGTAATCATCGTATCTACCCTTGACATGAAAGTCCTGAGGAACATCGGGTCGGACTGCTGCATGACGGCCTTCAGATAGTCACACTTCCCCGCAGCCGGGACAGAGTCATCCGAAAGGAATTTGTTTATAATGGAAAAATACTGGTCATAGCGCCTGGTCACACGCAAGGCCTCGGCCTTTCCCAGGGCCGCAGGGGCGAACCCTGGTTCAAGGTCAAGCGCCTCGTCATAATACTTCAGTGCCGTGGAGTCATTGTACATGGACATCTGGTAATCCCCAAGCATGGACAGCACCTGCGGAGATGAATATTCCCTGTTGAATTCCTCAAGGCTCTCATAGGCCTCCTTCTGCTTCCCGAGCCTGGACAGCAGCTGGAAACGTGTCATGGCCGTAGCCTCGTTCTTGCCGGATACAGCCTCTATCTGGGACAAGGTCTCCAGTGCCTTGTCTGTCTGGCCCTCTGAGAAATACAGGTCGATAAGGCTGTAATACAGGTCGCTTTTCTTCGGGAAATCCCTCAGCAGGCCCTCGTACATGGAGATTGTCAGCTCCTTCCTGTCAGTAGCCGAATACACCAGCGCAAGCCGGTATCTGTACCAGAAGTTCGTGCTGTCCAGCTGTATCGCAGTCTTCAGCTCCTTCTCGGCCAGGGCGAAATCCTTCTGGCAAAATGCGGAAAGGCCCAGATAATAATGTGCGGCATCATTGTCAGGGACTGAGGATATGACATCCATGAGGATATCCGATGCTCCGGCAAAGTCCTGGGCATCATATTTCTCCACAGCGGATATCACCTGGTTTTCATAGTAGCTCTTTTCCTTATGCTGTCCGGAAGCCGTGAAACCTGCCGCAAGAAAGAGCAGGCATAATACAACCGGGGACATAATACAGAAATGCCTTGATTTTTCCATTGTCAACTTATTCAATTCCGGATAATTCCATTTTATTTTTCCGGATGCGCATCTTGCAAAAATAGTACTTTTCTGGCAAATGTCTGATTTTTTGTTTATGTTTGACAAAACTAATGCGGCCGATGCAACATTTTACATTTTCTTTGCATCTGTCCAGTCGCATGGTTGATTGAGTTTTGCGAACCGATTTGAGAGACAGTACCGTGACCGGAACCTCAGAGCAGAAATTGATTGATCTGTGCATAAAGGGAGACAGGACTGCCCAGAGGGTCTTGTACGACCAGCTGGCTTCCCGCATGTTCCCTGTATGTATCCGGTATGTAGGTGACCGTTCCGTTGCGCAGGACATACTCCAGGAGGGATTCATAACATTGTTCTCCAAGCTGGAGAGCTACAAGGGTAACGGGTCCTTCGAGGGGTGGGCAAGAAAGATCTTTGTAAACACTGCACTCATGTATCTGAGGAAAAAGGACGCCCTGAAGATGAGCGACGAACTGGAAAATGCCCGCGGGCTCAGTACGGACATCTCTTCCCAGATGGAGAATATAGGGTACCGGGAGCTGATGAAGCTCATAACGGCACTGCCCCCCGGATTCCGCACAGTATTCAATATGTATGTTGTAGAAGGCTATTCACACAAGGAGATCGCTGAAATGCTCAATATAACGGAGACAACATCCAGAACACAGCTGAGCCGGGCAAGAGTGTGGCTGCAAAGTAAAATTAAAGAACAGGAAAATGTTTAACGAAGACGAAAAATTCGACCTGAAAATAAGATCGGTCCTTGAAGACGGCCGGGAAGAAGTCCCGGACCATATCTGGGACCGTATCGAGGCGCGTCTTGACGGGGCGACCCCGTCTGCCGTGCCGCATAAAAGGGACAGGCACGTCCTCATGCTATGGCTCCGAAGGGCCGGCACCGGCATTGCCGCAGCCGCCGCGATAACCGGAGCATTCATATTCAGCGGCCTTCTGGACCGTAAAAACTCTCCTGAAATACAGTATTCCTCCCCGATAGCAGTCGTAGAAGACAATGATACCACAGGCCAGTCCGGGACAGGCATAGACAATGTGCTGATAGCACAGGCCGCTCCGGAAGAGGCCGTTCACGCACATGACGCCGCCCTGATGAGGCCGTCAGGGATAACGGACGCACAAATGCAGGAAGGAATCCCGGGCCAGGGGTCTGACGTTGCCGCCGGAGAGGAAGAAGTCTCTGCAGAAATCCTTTCAGAGCAGGCCATGACCGCCTCCCCGGCACAGGAAACAGCACCTGAACAGGAATCCGTCACAGGCGGCACGGAAAAGGCAGGCCAGGAGAAAGGGCAGGAAACGCAAGAAGAGAGTTTCAGCGACTTTTTCGAAGAAATGCCGGAAGACGGGGACCGCCGCAGGATAAGGACCTCGCTCACAATTTCCGGAAACGCCATAAGCAACACCAATTCAGAGAATTCCAGCACCAGCTATATGATGGCACCCGGATCCGGTTCGACGGGAATCCGGGAACTGGAGGAAGGGAACAACAGATTCGGAATCCCGGTTTCTGTCGGAGCAGGGATAAGGCTCAGTTTCACCCCGAAATGGTCCCTGGGAATAGGACTGAACTACTCGTACCTGACACGGACATTTGACGGAATTTATACGGAACAGGGCAAGAATCCAGTGGAGTACAACAACATACGGAACTCACAGCACTATATAGGCATACCGGTAAACGTCTATTATAATATACTGCAGAAGAATTTCATCGACTTCTATGCATATGCAGGTGGGGCGGCCGACTTGTGCATCGGCAACAAATATATGGCGGACAATGCGCAAGGGAACCTCAATTACACCGGCGACACCGGTTCCGTCCAACTGTCCGCAAACCTCGGCATAGGCGTGGAATTCTTACTCACAGACCATTTCGGACTGTATATAGATCCAAGCCTGAGATATTATTTCAGGAACAGCAAGGCCCCGAAAAGCATCCGCACGGTACAGCCTCTGATGCTCGGCTTTGAAGCCGGTTTCCGCATCAGGCTTTAATAAGCACCATCCTCCTGCCTGCAGCCAAAGAAAGATTCATGACACCGGTCTATACTGCTACCGGGGCCTTGATAGCCGGCCACGGGTCATAACCTTCAAGAAAGAAGTCCTCATATCTGAAACTGAAGATATCCTTTACTTCAGGGTTTAACTTCATGACAGGGAGCGGCCTGGGCTCGCGTGAGAGCTGCAGGGCCACCTGCTCGAAATGGTTCCTGTAGATATGCGTGTCGCCTGTTGTGTGGATAAACTCCCCGGGCTGCAGACCGCAGACCTGGGCTATCATCATGGTGAGCAGGGCATAGGAGGCTATGTTGAACGGCACACCAAGGAACACGTCCGCGCTCCGCTGGTACAGCTGGCACGAGAGCTTCCCTTCAGCCACATAGAACTGGAACATGGTATGGCACGGAGGCAGGGCCATCCTGTCCACTTCCGCCACATTCCATGCGGAGACCAGCAGCCTTCTGCTGTCAGGAGTTTTCCTGATGGATTCTATTACATTTGACAACTGGTCTATGGTGCTTCCGTCAGGGGCAGGCCAGCTGCGCCACTGGTGCCCGTAAACAGGGCCCAGGTCTCCGTTTTCATCGGCCCATTCGTCCCAGATGGACACTCCGTGGTCTTTTAGATACCTGATGTTGGTGTCTCCGGAAATGAACCAGAGAAGCTCATATATGATGGACTTCAGATGTACTTTCTTGGTAGTGAGAAGCGGGAAACCCGCGCCCAGGTCGAAGCGCATCTGGTATCCGAATATACTTTGCGTACCGACTCCGGTACGGTCTTCTTTCATCACCCCGTGCTCACGTATGTGCCGCAGGAGGTCGAGATACTGTTTCATCTGCAGATTTCATGAAAAGGTCCCGGGGAAACCCCGGAACCGTGTTGGTGTATTATTTCTTGCTGACTTCTTCAACGAGTCTTGAGGCAATACCCATGAATGCCACTCCGTCAGGCCTGTCCGAGAGGGCGGCGGGCTCTCCGTTGTCGCCGCCTTCCCTGATGCTCTGGACGATAGGCACCTGCCCGAGCAGAGGGATGCCGTATTTCGCGGCCATCTCAGCCCCTCCGTCCTTGCCGAAGATGTAGTACCTGTTGTCCGGAAGTTCCTCCGGTGTGAACCAGGCCATGTTCTCCACCAGCCCGAAGATAGGCTTGCGGATGCTCTCGTTGCGGAACATGTTCACCCCTTTCTCCACATCGGCAAGGGCCACAGCCTGTGGGGTGGTGACTATCACTGCACCGCTCAGAGGTATGTCGTGCACCAGGCTGATATGAATGTCTCCTGTTCCCGGAGGCATGTCGATGAGAAGGAAGTCAAGCTCGCCCCAGCGTACCTGCAGGATCATCTGCTTGAGGGCGTTGCATGCCATCGGCCCTCTCCAGATGAGGGCCTGCTCCGGAGAGGCGAAATATCCGATGGACATCCATTTCACCCCGTATTTCTCCAGAGGCATTATCACTTCCTTGTCCCCCTCCTGGAAAGCTTCGGGCATGTCATGCTCCGTATCGGTCATCTTGGGCACCGAAGGCCCGTATACGTCGGCATCAGCGAGCCCGACCTTGTATCCGGCCCTGGCAAGGGCTATCGCCAGGTTCACGGCTACGGTGGACTTGCCTACACCTCCTTTGCCCGAGGCTACCCCGATGATGTGCTTAACATGCTCCAGTTCTTCGGTCCCGAGGTTGAGTCCCACCTGCTTCTTCTGGGCTTCTTCCTTGACTATGGTCTTGACTTCCACCTGCGTCCCTTCCGGGGCATGGCGGATGACTGCCGCCTTTGTGCTGCCTATGAGGTACTCAGCGAGAGGGTCGCGGTGTTTCGGGAAAGCGAGGGTGACAGTGACTTTATTGTCTTCTATATCCACCTTTTCCACCATCCCGAGCTCCACGATGTTCCTGTCCCCTTTGCCGGGGTGCTGCACATCATAGAGCATTTTCATTATTTCGTTCTGTTTCATTCCAATTTTCTTTTTTCTTCCCGGGCGGGACATTACTTCACAATGGTCATTTCATCAAGCAGGTAGCCTGCCCCTCCGAACTTGTCGACGATAAAGAGCACATAGCGGATGTCCACATTAATGCACCGCTGGAGGTCCGGCTCAAACATGATGTCGCTGCTCATAGACTCCCAGTTTCCGTCGAAGGCGAGGCCGATCAGCTGCCCGTCCGCATTGAGCACGGGACTGCCGGAATTACCTCCGGTGATGTCGTTATTGGAAAGGAAGGCTACAGGCATTTTGCCGTCAGGCATGGCGTACTGGCCGAAGTCCCTGTTTTTCCACAGTTCCTTAAGCTTTTCAGGGACAACAAATTCCCAGTTGTCAGGATCTTCTTTCTCCATCACGCCGTCGAGGGTCGTGTAATATTTGTAGATGACGGCATCCTTAGGGGAATATCCCTTTACATGCCCGTAGGTCAGCCTCATGGTAAAGTTTGCGTCAGGATATGACGGCTGGTCCTTTTTCCATTCCAGCTGGCCTGCGGTATATGCCTTGCGGCCTGCGGAAAGCAGGGAATCGCTGACGGAAATCTCCGGAAGGACGCTCCTGAGCACATCAGTGTATGACTTTGCGAGAGCCAGAGCCGGGTCTTCAAACACATCAGACGGCTTCATTGTCTTTATCGCTCCGGCAAGCTTTTCCTCCGAAGTGAAGATGCTGCAGGCAAACAGGGAGTCCACGTAAGAGGCGATATCCATTTTCCCGAAATCAGGGGCGATGCCTTTAAGGTAATATGCGGTATCGATATTGTCCCTGTAATATTCCAGCATTGCCCTGGCTTCCTTGATATCCGTGCCTGCGGAATAATCCTTATAGAGAGGGGCAACCGTAGCGAACGCATCCTGGAAGGCAGCAAGGGTGTCCCTGTTGTCCGTGGCATTGAGGGCGGTCTTTGCGGCATTGTTGAATATGGTGGCAAAGGTCGGGAGCTCTATCCTGTACACTGACTCCAGGGTAGTGGTATATATGCGGTTCGCCCCGGCTCCTGCCTCCACGCCTTTCCGTATGGTCTCGAGAGCCGAACCGTATTTTTCCCGGCGTTTCCCGTTCTCGTTAACCCAGGCGGTGAACTGCGCCTCCTCCTGTTCAGCCCTGCCGATGATGTCAAGCTTCGCAAACGCCTGCTTCATGCCTATCCACTTTTTCCAGCCGTTTGAAGAGCTTGCATACTTGTTGGCATACTGGATCTTCACCTTTGGGTCCGCCAGCATGTCCTCCATCATGATATCCTGACGGACAGTCCGGGCTGCAATGGCTATGTCCTGTTTCGCCAGCAGGTTCTTCAGCTCCGGCGAGGTGAAGAACCGGTTTGTCCTGCCAGGATACCCCATTATCATGGTGTAGTCTCCGTCCTTAACCCCTTTCAGGGAGATGGCGAGGTGCTGCTTCGGAGAATAAGGGACATTGTCCGGAGAGTAGTCCGCAGGGTTATTGTCCTTGTCGGCATATACACGGAACATGGAGAAGTCCCCTGTGTGGCGCGGCCACATCCAGTTGTCGGTGTCTGCCCCGAACTTCCCGATGGAGGAAGGCGGCGCCCCGACGAAACGGATATCACGGAATGTCTTGTAGACAATCATATAGCGCACATTCTCATTGTAGAATGACTCGAATACCACCTTGCAGTGCGGATTGTCGCCTTCGGCCTCTTTCCTGAGCTCGTCTTCCTTTGCAGCCAGGGCCCTGGCCACCAGACCCTCCACGTCAAGACTGTCCCGGTACTGTCTGCGGGCAGCCTTCTCGGTCTTCTGCATTATCGCTGTAACATCCGTCATGCCCTCAAGGAATGTCACCGTAAGCCCCTCACAAGGGAGCTCCTCGCTCCTGTTCATGGCCCAGTATCCGTCTGAAAGATAGTCATGCTCTACCGAACTGAGTTTCTGGATGCTGGCATAACCGCAATGGTGGTTGGTCACCAGAAGCCCTTCGGCCGATATAATCTCCCCTGTACACCCGCCGCCGAACTGTACGACGGCATCCTTCAGGGAAGAATGGTTAATACTGTAGATCTGGTCTGCACTGAGCCGGCAGCCTTCAGCCTGCATCACCTTGATGTTCATTTTTTCCAGCAGAGGCAGCATCCACATGCCTTCATCCGCCTTAAGCCCTGCCGAAGAAAACACAGACAGGGCCGCTACTGCACAAAGAAATTTTCTCATTGTATTATTATGTTTTTCATACTGATTCAACTGCACGGGCGCAAATATACACAGAAGCCGAGTGCAATGCAAACAGACTTGTATGATTTGCATTGCCGAGGCGCTACCGTATAAATGACCGAAGGTCAAATATACACAGAAGCCGAATGCAAAATAAGCAAACTTGTTCAGCCTGAGTCCTCAGATGAACAGCTTTATGAACAAATTCGCCGCCATATTGAATATGTTCCTGTTCCAGTAGAATTTCCGTCTGGCAACATGGTCCGTATACCTGAGCGACCAATGGTTCCTGGCGCAGTAAGGCGGAGGTAACAGGAAATCGAAACCGATGCCGCACTTCATCATACAATACGGATGAAGAATCTGGTCCCGGTGGGTGTAATCCATAAAAAGCCGCCACCACAATGTATCAAATTCTATGATTTTCAAAGAATTGTGGTGCCTGAATATGACATTGTTCTCATACATTCCGAAATGCTTTGGGAAATGGTTCTTCTTCAGGAAAACCAACGCCCTGATAAGCCTGATGCGGGAATCCACCCTTGCGTCGATACATTTGGCCACTTCCCTGTATGCGCAGTCCCTCTCCAAATGTTTCATTCCGGAGTAAATCACCCCACTGCGGATTTTCTGACGTATCACGTCATAGAAAAAGCTGTCCTTTATAACTATATTGCCATCTATCCATACACTGTACTCGAATTCGGGGAGCAGGATATGCGGGTTGATCTTCGGGTATCTCGACAGGACGGCCTTGTCCTCCTGGCTGAAGTCCATCTCCCTGATTTCCCAGATCCCGTACCTGTCGGAGGTTTTCTTTCCCTTTTCCACAAAACACACATAGTCGAAATCAGGATCCACAGCAGCTGGCTCCATCAGAGAGTCATACTCTCCTGTTATACAGGTATAGATAACGGCATTCTTCATTTGTCTCTCTGGTATAAGGACCTGCAAAAATACATATTAACCGCCGATTTTCTAAAACACCAATATTTGCCCAAAAACCGATACCGGAAGAATGTCATCAGAAAAGCGACGGCTCGAGTTCCTTCACATGGAAACTCTTCCTGTGGTGCGGTGTATATCCGTATTTCCGGATGGCTTCGACATGCTCTTCCGTAGGATAGCCCATATTCCTGTCCCAGCCATATTGCGGGTATTCACCGGCCAGGTTCCTCATATACTCGTCCCGGTATGTCTTGGCCAGAACCGATGCAGCCGCTATAGAAGCATACTTTCCATCGCCTTTCACGATACACTGATATGGTATCCTGCTGTATTCAAGGACAATATCCCGGTCTTTCCACGGCATGCCCCCTGTCTCCACGCCGGCTTCATCACATTCCTCCATTCCGCTGATTCTCGAACAAGGCCAGAACCTGTTCCCGTCCACCAGGATGAATTCCGGTTTTGTGGACAGCCTCATTACTGCACGCCACATTCCAGCTATGGAAGCGTTCAATATGTTGAACGCATCGATTTCCCTGACACTGACAGCCTCCACGGCATACGCCACGGCCTCCCTCTCTATTACCTGACGGAGAAGCTCCCTGGCCTTCCGTGTCATTTTCTTCGAATCATTCAGCAGGGGATGGTGAAAGTCTTCCGGCAGGATGACGGCGGCAGCGAATACCGGCCCAGCCAAGGGCCCCCTGCCAGCCTCGTCGCAGCCGGCCTCCAGGAGACTGCCGTCAAGACGGTTCAGAAGGTGTATGTTTCCGTGCATGAGGGCAAAGATACGCAAAATTTACTTCTGGATTTCCTTTTTAAGCATGACGATTATCTCCTCCTTCGTCTTCACAAGATCCTCCAGAAGGGCTATCCGCTTTTCCTGAAGCAGGACAGTCTGTTCGAGCGCACTGATTCTCTCCTGGCTCTTCCGTTCCTGCTCTATTCCGTCCTGAAGATATTTCTCCCGCAATTCAGCCAGAGTCCTGCTGTCTTTTTCAACCGGGGCATATCCAAGGACCAGCTCATCCGCCGTCCTGTCCAGAATGGCGGCAATCTGCAGAAGATAGTCATTCAACAGGGCCGTCTCCCCTGATTCGATACGCCTGTATGCATTACGTGAGATCCCGAGCCTGTCAGCCATTTCCTGCTGAGTCAGGCCGAGGCCCTTGCGCATCGCGGTGATGTTTTTCTTGACAGAGATGTTGTCCATTCCTGACATCTATATTGTTGGCAGCAAAAGTATCACTTATAGGCTCAGACATATGGCAACAATTCATTGTCAATGACAACAGTATAATGTCAAAAACAGAAAAAACATTAAAAAAGAGAAAATTATTTGCTGATTTCGCCACAAAAAGACAACAACATATTGTCATAACACGGTTTCATTCCACATTTGCAGAAAATTCACACGCGATGGAAAAAGGAAAATATGAATTGTTTGCAGTCCTCCTGGAAGAAGAGAAAATACATCTGGTACCGGGAGTGACGTTCGAGGGAATCTGCAGATGGATAGGTGAGGATACCAAGGAAATGGACTCATACCTTGAGTCCGAGCTGGGATGCAACGGTAAAGGGATACTGGAGGCGTACAGGCAGGGCACACGCAAGCGGCTGAAAGAGAAATATGGGATAGAGCTGTAGGACGCTATTGTTTTTCATGTTTTAATTTATTAGATTTGCTACGATACTGGCTTAATGAAAGTGCCGGAAGACCATACAATTAATAACAAAACAAAAAGCACATGAAAGCTTATTCAACCAACAACATCCGTAATGTGGTTCTGCTTGGTAGCACCAAGTCAGGTAAAACCACATTATCTGAAGCTATGCTTTACGAGGGCAAGGTGATTGAGAGGAGAGGGTCGGTGGAAGCTAAGAACACCGTATCTGACAACACTGAAATCGAGCAGATGAACCAGCGTTCCATCTACTCTACTCCTCTCTATGCAGAGTTCATGGATACGAAGTTCAACATCATAGACACTCCGGGTGCGGACGACTTCATAGGCGGGGCGGTGTCTGCCTTCAAAGTCTGCGATACGGGGGTACTTCTCATAAATGCACAACAGGGGGTTGAAGTCGGGACAGAGATTTTCGCACGGTATGCCCGCCAGTATGACATTCCGCTCATAGTGGGCATCAACCAGCTGGACAGCGAAAAGGCTTCATGGGAAAACACCCTGGAGTCGATGAAAGAGGCATTCGGCAAACAGCCGGTACTGATACAGTTCCCGGTGAATCCGGGCCCTTCTTTCGACGGGTTCATCGATGTGCTAAAGATGAAATACTACCATTTCAAGGATGACAACGGTACACGTGAAGACCTTGAAATACCAGAACAGTATAAGGACGAGGCCGAGGAGTTGAGATCAGCCCTTATCGAGAGGGCCGCAGAATATGACGATACGCTCATGGAGAAATTCTTCGAGGCAGGAGTGCTGACCGAAGACGAGATCCGCAAAGGTATCGGTATCGGCTGCAGGGCAGGAGAGGTGCTTCCTGTGTTCTGCCTTTCAGCCAGAAAGGACATCGGCGTCAAAAGGCTCATGGAGTTCACCATCAGGACTGCATCATCGCCTGCTGACAGAAAAGCCAGGACAAAGGACGGAAAAGAAGTCGAGTGCAAGCAGGACGCCCCTACTACACTCTTTATATACAAGACAGCGGTTGAGCAGCACCTCGGAGAGGTGGCCTATTTCAAGGTGATGTCCGGGGAGCTGACCGAAGGCCAGGACCTGGAGAACCCGGAGACAGGGGACAAGGAAAGGATAAGCACAATATACGCTGTGGCCGGCAAGAAAAAAGAGAAGGTCACCGACCTGTTTGCAGGGGACATCGGATGTACGGTAAAGCTGCGCGCGGCAAAGACCAACGTCACACTGTCCCAGCCTGGCACGGACATCGTCTACGAACATATAAAATTCCCTGCATCCAAGTTCCGCACGGCAGTAAAGGCCAAAGAGCAGAAGGATGAGGAGAAGATGAGCGAGGCCCTTTCAAAAATCTCGGCAGAGGACCCTACAATCATTGTGGAATACTCCAAGGAGCTCAAACAGACCATCCTCAAGGGCCAGGGAGAACAGCATATCAATATAGTCAAATGGAGGCTCAAGAACGAAAACAAAATCGAGATCGAGCTCTTTCCTCCTAAGATTTCATACCGGGAGACCATCACCAAGGTGGCTACAGCCAACTACAGGCACAAGAAACAGTCCGGAGGAGCGGGACAGTTCGGGGAAGTTCACCTGCTAATATGCCCAATCGTAGAAGGGGTCGAGGCCACCAACAGGTTCAAGATTGACGGCAAGGAGGTGGTCCTGAATGTCAAGAACAAGGAATCATTCGACCTGGAATGGGGAGGAAAGCTGGAATTCTATAACTGCATTGTCGGCGGCGCCATCGACGCACGCTTCATGCCGGCCATACTGAAAGGCATAATGGACAAGATGAGCGAAGGCCCTCTTACCGGGTCCCTCGCGCGTGACATAAGAGTCTATGTATATGACGGCAAGATGCACCCTGTGGACTCCAATGAAATTTCCTTTGTACTGGCTGCAAGAAATGCCTTCAAAGAGGCGTTCCGCAATGCCGGCCCGAAGATCATGGAACCTATATACAATGTGGAGGTGCTCACACCGTCGGACTATATGGGAGCCTGCATGTCCGACCTGCAGAACCGCAGGGCCCTCATAGAGGGCATGGGCAGCGACAAGGGATTTGAAGTCATCAAGGCAAGAGTCCCTCTGGCTGAGCTGTATAAATACTCTACAACCTTGAGCTCACTCACATCAGGCAGCGCTACATTCACAATGGAATTTGCTGACTATCAGCCTGTACCTGCCGATGTTCAGGAAAAACTCCTCAAGGCATACATGGAAGAAGACCGTGACGAGTAGTGTAACGTGAAGTGGAAAATAGTATCGGAGGGCGGCAGCAAAGTCGCCCTCTATTTTATTGCCGGAAGGTCCGTAAAAGAATTTTTGAGAAAAATTTAAACTACTTCTTATATTTGCAATTATCTATAAAAAGTTATTCACAATGAGCGGCAAACTTTACCCGGTGGGTATACAGAACTTCGAGAGCCTGAGGAAAGACGGTTATTTCTATGTCGACAAGACAGAGCTGATGTACCGGCTCGTGAAGACCGGGAGGTATTATTTCCTGAGCCGACCGAGGCGGTTCGGGAAAAGCCTGCTGATAAGCACGCTGGAGGCGTATTTCCAGGGGAAGAAGGAGCTGTTCGGGGGACTTGCCGTGCATGGTCTGGAAAAGGAGTGGCTCGAATATCCGATACTGCATCTGGACCTTAACACCCAGAAATATGAGACACCCGAGGCGCTTGAAAATGTCCTTGACGAGTCGCTTGCATACTGGGAGACACTGTACGGGAGGAACGAGAACGAGATAGGACAGGCAAGGAGGTTTGCAGGAGTAATCCGAAGGGCAA
>CALVCB010000045.1 GCA_944325965.1 uncultured Bacteroidales bacterium | reverse complement strand
GGGCAGGAGTGAAATGGATGGCAGGAAGATCATAACGGCAGGGCTGATACCGGTCCTGGCAGTCATGTGCGGCATGCTGTGCGGAGCGTCGCACATTGAGTCCCCGCTTCCGCAGCCGCGGGCGGTCACCTTGCGCGACAAGGTTATGCAAGTGCGTGAGGCCTATGGAGTTAAGTTTGTCTATGACTCCACGATAGACCTTGATCTCCCATACACCGGAGGTCCGGCAGGGGAAGGGGAGGGCCTTGAAGAAGCCCTTGACAGGATATTCGGCGGCAGCGGCATAGAGTGGAGGCGCCGCCGCGGCCACATAGTCCTGGTTCACGGCGAACCGCGGGAGCTCCGTGACAGCATTGGCACCGTGGGTCCGGGGAATCAGGCCGTCGAGCGGCGCGACACCATTACGGAGTCAAGGATCTCCACGGACCGCTACAGACGGGAGGTTAACAGGACCCAGACTGGACTCGAGCATATCGACGGCAGAAAGTTCAACAGCGGCTTCGCCTTCCTCAGCAGCCCTGATGTCATAAAGACCCTTCAGAACCTTCCCGGCGTGGCCTCCGGGACGGAGCTCCTCTCCGGCCTGTATGTGCACGGCGGCACGGGTAATGACAACCTTTTCCTCCTGGACGGCGTGCCTCTCTACCAGGTGAGCCACATGGCCGGGCTGTTCTCGTCGTTCAACTCCGACGTGATCGAATCCGTGGATTTCTACAAGAGCGGTTTCCCCGCCCGCTACGGCGGACGGCTCTCCTCCGTGGTGGATGTGAAGACCAGGGACGGGGATTTCGAGAAGTACCGTGGAGTCTTCTCCATCGGACTGATAGACGGCAGGCTGCAGTTCGAGGGACCGATAGTCAAGGGAAAGACTTCTTTCAATGTGGCCATGCGCCGCACCTGGATGGACGCGTTCCTGTCGCCCGTACTCAAGATGGCCTTCAGGAAAGAGAGGGATACCAAGTACGATGCGAGTTATTCCTTCTATGACCTGAACGCCAGGCTGACGCACCGCTTCTCTCCGGACAGCAGGCTCTCTCTGAACTTCTACAGCGGGAGGGACGGTTTCCGTCTCTCCCGGATGGGACTTGACGACACACACTCGGATGGGGAACGCACTCTCTACAACACGAATACAAGCCGCTACCGGTGGGGGAGCCTGACTGCTTCCCTGAACTGGCGCTACAGGATTTCCGGGAAAACGGATATGGACCTTGTAGCCTATTATACGCGCAGTCCGGGAATCACGGAATTCTCGTCGGATTCGTTTGCCGGGGAGGACGGTGAAACGGCCCTGGCCTCCTCCGAGAAGAACATATCCATGATAAACGATTTCGGTCTCAGGGCGGACTTCGGATGGAGGCCATCCGAAAAGCACTATGTGAGGTACGGGGCCGGATACCAGTTCCACAGGTACAGCCCTTCTCGTGAATATCTCCTCACCTCCACCACGCAGGGCGAGCGGTCCGAACTATCCTCGTCCGGATCGCACATGCTGTATCACGGCCACGAGCCTTCGGTATATATCGAGGACGAGATCACCTTCTCTCCGAAGTTCAGCGCGAACATCGGGCTGAGATATGCCATGTTCATCGTCCCGGACAAGATATGGCACGGGGTGGAGCCGAGGGCCGCACTGAAATACACGGTCAGCCCGTCGGTTTCCCTGAAGGCATCGTACACGGAGATGAACCAGTTCAACCACAGCATATCCGCCCTGTATATAGACCTTCCTGCCGTGTCCTGGATGCCCTCCACCGGGAAGATAAGGCCGATGCACTCCCGCCAGACCGCGGCCGGTGTCTATCTGGAACTCCCCTATAATCTGCACCTCGACCTTGAAGGCTTCTACAAGACCATGGACAATATCATGGAATACAGCGGGCTGAACAGCATGTTCCCGCCCCTGGACCGTTGGGAGTCATCCTTCATATCGGGGAAGGGGAGGGCTTACGGGGCCGAACTCGACTTCGGCTACAGGACCGCTTCTACCAGGGTGGACCTGTATTATACGCTTTCCTGGTCGCAGAGGTATTTCGGAAGCATATTCCCCGGGTGGTATCCGGACAGGAACGACAACAGGCACAAGATCACCGTTGTCGCCACCCACAGCCTGTCTGACCGCATAGACTTCTACATGGCATGGAACTACCACAGCGGAAACCGTGTCACCGTCCCGGACCAGGCGCTTAAGTTCAAGTCGCAGTGGAGCATGACAGAGTGGTACTATCCTGTGTACAGCAGGCCGAACAACGCAAGGCTCCCCGACTATCATCGCCTGGATTTCGGCATGAACATCCACAAGACCACCAGGAAAGGTAGGGAGAATGTATGGAATGTGAGCTTTTACAATGTCTATTGCCGCATGAACGCCGTTTTCGCTTCTATAAGCTCGGACAGCAACGGGAAATACTACGGCCGCGCGGTAGGGATCTTCCCTCTGGTGCCGTCGTTCAGCTATACATTGAAATTCTGACCGTAAGGTTTTTTTATATGACAATACAATGGAAAAGATATTAAAATTCAAGACTTTGTCTCTCGTTCTGGCGGCTCTGCCTCTGTCCGTTTCCTGCGAATATACATTCGACCTGAAAGGTCTCGGCACGGAGGGGAAGGTATATCTGACATGCGTTGCAGGGAGTTCGGACACCACGGTATTCGACCTCGCCACGACATTGCCCATAAAGGATATTCCGGGTTCTCCTGTCCCGACGGACAATGCCCGGGCCTCCCTTTCCGTGAACGGGACCCCTGTGGAACTTTCCAGGAGCACGGATTCCTCGTCGGGAATTCCTGAAGGCAGTTTCTATATCCTGCGGAGGTTCTCTCCCGGTGATGTCCTGGATTTCAGCGCGTCCGTGGAAGGGCTTGACGCGGTTTCGGCCAGTACCGTAATCCCGGAGAAGTTTCCCGAGGTCGCGACCGAAGTGTCGCTCGATTCTGCTTACAACAGTTCCGGTAACCCTTACAAGACGGTCACTTTTACCGTCTCGTTCGATGATGACCCCGGAAGTGAAGACTATTACGGCATCTCGGTGAGGAGGCTGACATATTACGAGAAGCTTTTCGACCAGACACAGGAAACGTTTGACAACGAGGACTATGAAGGCTGGATGACCCTGGTCTATGATACTGCTGACGAGACGACTTCCCGCGATCCTGTCCTGACGACGTATTATTCCGGAGGGAACGGGATAGGTGACCAGTACGGCGGTGAGATGATACTGTGGGATGACGGCCCGTTCAACGGGAAACGGGCTTCACTTGAGGTGAGCGTGGTGTATGACCAGGACGAGCGCTATACGATGAAAACGGGCGTGCTCAACTGCAGGTACAAGTACAGGCTTGTCCTGTACCGCCTGTCACCGGAGTTCTACCGCAAGGTGAAGTCCGAATATATCATCAGCAACAATTCGTACATAAGCCAGGGCCTTGTCTCCCCCTCTTTCATCTACACCAACGTCAACGGCGGACTCGGCCTTTTCGGCTCCCTCTCCGTCTCCCGATCCCCCTGGCTCGGCAACCCCGGCGGCCTCGCCGATGCCGGGCCGTATGAATAAGGACAGGAATTACGTATTCTCTGGCATTTACGAAAAAATTTTATGCCCCCAGTTCACGTTTTAACCACACCTCCATTACAGGATCGGGAATTACCACTTGCCGTTTTTCAATCTCGATAATCTCTTTCTTGACCAGTGCGCGCTTTATGATGCTGACATTGGCCGATGAGCCGAGCTGATATTTCTGCAAAATCTCATGTGTGGTAAATTCACTGTGAATCCCGTCCAAAACGGCCCGCAGGAAATTCATCTGGTAGGTCGTAAGGCTCTCGGTCTGTTTCTCGAACAGCGGAGTGTTCTGGTCGACAATATCCTGGAAGGCCGCCTCGAAATCCTGTTCCGTTGCGACTTTGTCCGTATGGATCCATACCAGCCACGCCAACTGCTGCACATACGAAGAATGATTGTCTACCTTCTGACATATCTTTTCGGCCAACTCTTTTGAAATCCGTTTACCCGTAGCCTCGAAACGTTTGCAGATGTAGTCAATCCAGTCCATCGTTCCTATCTTCTGTAAATAAATGGCGTCTCCAAACTTGTAGAACGGCAGGCTCTTTTTCTCGAACAGTTCATTCATCAGATGTTTCTTGCTGCCGAACAGACAATAAGACACCGATTTCTGCAATTGCCATACGGAACGCAGCCGCTTCTGGAATATCCTTGAGTCCTTGAACTCGGCTATCTGCTGGAACTCGTCAATACATACAACGATGTTGCAGCCTTTCTTCTGTGCGATCTTTTCGGGGAGCTGCAGGATTTCATCAATATCGTTGCTTTTGGGGTTCATTTCGAGAGATATGGAAAAGTCTGTCATCGGATCAGTTCCTATTGAAATCCTTGGACTTATACGAGATAAGAACAGTCTGGCATTTTCCAGCCATTCATCCCACTTTGAAGATGTCTGTTTGAGGATGGCGGCAGCAAAGGCATCGTAAAAATCCCTGTCGCTGCGACATGAGAAGATATCGAGATATACGATCTTCAGTGTATCGGACTGTGCCAGGCGACACACTTTTTGCACTAAAGAGGTCTTGCCCCATCGACGGGGTGAAATCAGTACCGTGTTCACACCATGCTGAAAATTTAATAACAGGCGTTCAGTTTCTTTCTCACGGTCGGTAAAATTATCACCCGATGTCGCAACGCCGAATATAAAAGGCTTGTTTTCCATAATCTTCATCTGTTATTCCGGCACAAAGATAAATAATATATTTATTACTAATAATATTATTACTAACAAAGTTGGTCATCGGACTGATGCCATATAAGGTAATTTTAACGTGAATTCGATGAATTTAAATTATTAAATTACATCGAATTACCTATTAAGGAGCAGGCCCGACAGGGCCGCACCGGAGCGTCAGCGAGGTTTCCTGTATGGGAACCGAAGCAGTGGAGGTGCCGGCGTAGCGAAGCGGAGCCGCATGCCCCACCGGGGCTGTCACCGTAGGTGACTGGGGGTGAACAGACAGAATTTCTAGAAGAAATTTGTGGAGTATCCACAGGTAAACAGCAGGGCAGGCCTTGTACACCTGCAGTTGAGAGATTTGTGAAAATAATTCAATCCTGTACTTTTGTCAGTCCGAAACCGATTTTCAGCCCGTCATACTGGCTGATGAGAGAAGACAGTGCCTTGAGTTTGGTGTCTCCGCTTGAGGAGGAGATTTTCCCGATGAACTCGATTATCCTGTCTGCGTTGAACAGCAGTTCCATGCTGTTTATCCCTACGGTCACTTGTGTCTTGATGGTGAAGCCTTTAAGCCGTTCGCTCTTCCCGTAGTCGAGTTCTATGGTGTCGGCTTCCGGGGAGAATCTGTATGTGCCCGGGAACTTCATTTTGTTGAAGACGGTGGTGAAGGTGCTGTCCGTTTCGAACACATAGCTGAATGTCCCCTGTCTGAGACCTGCCTTCTGGAGGTATTCGTCAAGTTTGTCTTCCACCTGTCCGGCCGCAAGCTCCGACGCTGCGCTCATCAGCACGTTGTCACTTGTGAATTTGACTGCGGCGCCTGTGTATTCCCATGTGCCGGTGATGTTCTCGGGAAGGACATCAAGCTTGTCCGCGACAGTCTCCACGGCCTTTTTGATATTGTCCTTGTTCAGGAGGTCTTTCAATGACTGTCCCTTGGCTCCGTATCCCGTAAGCAGCGTGCATACGGAAAACAGGATCATGCATATTTTCTTCATTTCCGTTTTTTTTAATCAGTTAAAAATCATCTTGCCGCCGTATGCCGTTCATTGCCATCCCTGGGCCTTCAGCGGGAGCTCCACCCCTTCCGGAGTGACAAGCACCGCGCCGACTTCAGGCCTGGCAAGGTGGCCGATGATGTCGAATGTCTGGAAGTCATGCCTGAAACGGTCGTGCTTGCCGATAGGTATTGTGAACAGGAGACGGCAGTCATCCCCGCCGTTGAGGGCTGCGGATACAGGGTCGATGCCCATCTCCTTGCCCAGGTCGAACATCTTTCCCGGGAACGGCAGTTTGTCCACGTATATCTTCGCTCCCAGTCCGCTGTCCCTGGAAAGTCTTTTGACGGCATCAGAAAGGCCACGTGTCACGAAATATCCGTATGAAGGGATTATCTCCGCCTCTTCCAGCTGGGATACGGTCCCTGGGTTGATTTCAGGCTTCAGGTAAGCACCTACAAGATGCCTGTATTCAGACAGGTCAGGCTGTGAGCTGTCGTCTTTTGTCTTTTCGAATTTCCTTTTCTCCCTTTCCAGCACCTGCATGCCCATGAAGGCGGCACCGAGATTGTCCGAAATGCATATCAGGTCCATGCTCTTTCCCTCCATCCGGCGTTTTACGGTCAGCATCCCGGTTTCCCCCGCAGCCGATACGGCTATGCACAGCCCGTTGCGGGAAGGGACAAGGTCCAGGGCGAGCTCCTTGTACCCGTGCTCTTTCGCCGCCGTTACGACACCTGACCAAAGCTCTTTTATCTGCTTGAAGTCCAGCTTGGCCGAAACACCGAACGTCACGGAGAGTGTCATAGGGTGGGCCATCGCGGCGTAGAGCTCTCCGGTGGCGAGTATGACGCTTTTGTATCCTAAATGCTTGAGTGGGAAATATACCAGGTCGAAGTCTGTCCCTTCAAGAAGTATCTTTGATATATTCACGGAGGAGCTCTTGGAGGAAGCGGTAAATCTGCATACTTCGGACGGTCTGTACCCCGTACCCTCGAAAAGCCTTTCAATGGCCGCCACACGGCCTATTTCTGAAAAATTCT
The DNA here is from genome assembly GCA_944325965.1 of uncultured Bacteroidales bacterium. Classification (GTDB taxonomy): domain Bacteria; phylum Bacteroidota; class Bacteroidia; order Bacteroidales; family UBA932; genus Cryptobacteroides. The sequence continues at coordinate 9,818 of CALVCB010000045.1, read as the reverse complement.
CGTCTGCCATATGTTATGGGAATGGTTAAATGCAACAATTTCCAAATATAGCAAAATTTGTTTTCATGCTAATTATTTATAATTTTGAAAGATTTTAATATTGCCTGTCAGGACAGGCGAATGCATTATTATTCAAATTTATTGTTATGGCATCAGTTACATTCCAGGGAACTCCCGTACAGCTGTGCGGAGACCTTCCCCATACAGGCGCCGCTGCCCCTGAGTTCGGTGGCGTGAAAGGTGACCTTTCCGTGGCGCATCTGTCTGATTTCAAGGGCAGGAAAGTGATATTGAATATTTTTCCGAGCCTCGATACGCCTGTATGCGCGGCATCTGTGCGCAGGTTCAACCAGGAGGCATCCTCACTTGAAAATACCGTGGTGCTCTGCATCTCCAAGGACCTCCCGTTTGCGCAGTCGCGCTTCTGTACAACTGAAGGGCTGGAGAATGTCATTCCGCTGTCAGTGTTCAGGTGCACATGCTTCAATGACAAATACGGCCTCCTTATGACCGAGGGCCCGCTCAAAGGGCTGCTCGCAAGGGCTGTCGTGGTGATAGATACGGAAGGGACCGTGGTCTACAGCCAGCTCGTCCCGGAGGTGACCGACGAACCTGACTACGGGAAAGCTGTCGAGGCGCTGAAGAGCCTGTAGTCCATATTTCCCCGGTATGCCTGGAGACAGACAGAACATATTCGTTTCCGTTTGGAATTTTTATGCGGACGGGTTCAGGAACATGACCTGGGGCCGGCCTCTCTGGGGACTTGTCATATTGAAAATAATAATCCTTTTTGCCGTCCTGAGGGTATTCTTCTTCCAGCCTGTCCTATCTGGCAAGACCGACCGGGAAAAGAGTGACTTTGTAGGGGACAGGCTCATAGAAAGGGTTGAAAGGACAATGCCCGACTGAAACGGCGGCGGGAGGTGTCCCTTACGGGACTGTCTGTCATTTCGAGCGAAGGCTGAAAGCCGAAGCCGGGAAATCCGCCCGGAATGAAAAAAAGATTTTAATACGTCGGACTGACGTTAGTGACTAAACTGACTGTATATGGTAGAAAATGCATTGATTGACTGGTCGAGGGCACAGTTCGCCCTCACAGCATGTTACCACTGGGTATTCGTCCCGCTGACGCTCGGGCTTTCAGTGATCGTGGCCATAATGGAGAGCATCTATGTGGCGAAGAAGGACGAATTCTGGAAGAAGACGGCAAAATTCTGGATGAAGCTCTTCGCCATCAATTTTGCAGTCGGGATAGCTACCGGGATTATCCTGGAGTTCGAGTTCGGGACCAACTGGAGCAATTATTCCTGGTTTGTCGGGGACATTTTCGGGGCGCCACTCGCGATAGAGGGCATCCTCGCATTTTTCATGGAGGCGACTTTCTTCGCCGTGATGTTCTTCGGATGGAATAAGGTAGGGAAGAAATTCCATCTCGCTTCCACGTGGCTGACATGTATAGGTGCATCGATTTCTGCCCTGTGGATTCTTGTGGCCAATGCATGGATGCAGCACCCTGCAGGCATGGAGTTCAACCCGGACACTGTCCGCAATGAGATGGTGGATTTCTGGGCTGTGGCTCTCAATCCGGTGGCAGTCAGCAAGTTCTTCCATTCAGTCCTTAGCGGCTGGATGACAGGGTCTATTTTCGTCATAGGTGTGAGCTGCTGGTACCTTCTGCGCAAGAGGGAGGTGCGTTTCGCCAAGGCGAGCATAAGGGTGGCTTCTGTCGTAGGTATCGTCGGCACTTTTGCCGTGATGCTGTCAGGAGACAGTTCCGCTGTCCATGTGGCCAAGTACCAGCCTATGAAGCTGGCTGCAGCCGAGGGGCTTGAGGATGGAGGGGAAAGGGCCCCGTTCTCCATAGTTCCCGGAATCGAAGTCCCGGGGATGCTTTCTATACTTGCGACACATGATATAAACGGGTATGTGCCCGGGATAAACGACATACTGGAAGGATATACCGATTCCGAGGGGAACAGGGTGCTTTCGGCTGACGAGAAGAAGGAGCGCGGCGACATCGCCCTGGCGGCTTTCAAGGCATACCGCGAGAACATGGAGACTGATCCGGAAGCGGCGGCCGGCGCCCGCAAGGTGCTTGAGGAGAATGTCGAGTATTTCGGCTACGGATATATAAAGGACAAGGAGGACCTGGTCCCTCCGGTATGGCTTGTCTACTGGCCTTTCAGGATAATGGTGGGGCTCGGATGCTTCCTCCTCCTGCTGATGATAGTGGTCCTGTGGGCCGAGCGGAAGGACAGGATAGCTTCCCTGACCTGGCTGCAGTGGGTGGCCCTGTGCTCCATACTGCTTGTGTATATCGCCGGGCAGGCAGGCTGGATAGTGGCCGAGGTCGGCCGCCAGCCGTGGGCCATACAGGACCTTCTGCCTGTGAATGCGGCTGTCTCGAGCCTGAGCGCGGGTGCGGTACGGACCACTTTCTTCGTATTTGTGGCGGTGTTCACGCTGTTCCTTGCCATCGAGATTCGCATTCTGCTGAAGGCGGTCAGGAAGGGTCCGGCTGTGGATGAACCTGAAGTGTATAACAATTAACAGAGGGGGAATGAGTCATGTTCGAATATGAATTTCTGCAGCACTACTGGTGGTTCATAGTTTCACTCCTGGGCGGGCTTCTGGTTTTCCTGCTTTTCGTACAGGGAGGAAATGTCCTTATATTCTCGGCCGGGAGAAGCGAGGCCGAAAGGGGCCTGATAGTCAATTCCACAGGACGCAAATGGGAGCTCACGTTCACCACGCTGGTGACTTTCGGGGGAGCGTTCTTCGCTTCATTCCCGCTTTTCTACAGCACGAGTTTCGGCGGGGCGTACTGGCTCTGGGTGCTGATACTTATCAGTTTCGTTTTCCAGGCGGTGTCTTACGAATTCCAGACCAAGGCCGGAAATATCCTGGGGCGCAACACGTTCCGTGTATTCCTGGTTATAAACGGATTTCTCGGTCCGTTCCTTCTTGGAATGGCCGTGGCCACATTCTTCACAGGTTCTGATTTCATAGTCAATAAGGACGCCGCAGGTGACTCCCTCGCCCCTGTGATCAGCACATGGGGCAACGGCTGGCACGGGCTCGAGGCCTTTACAAACATATGGAACATTTGCCTGGGCCTTGCCGTGTTCTTCCTTGCCATGACCCTCGGCGCCCTGTATATGATAAACAATATCGAGGACGGGAACATTGTCCTCAAGCTGCGGCTGCGACTCTGGCTTTCATCCTTCTGTTTCCTTATCCTGTTCGTGGCCTTCCTGCTGCACATCTGCATAGCTCCGGGGTTTGCCGTTGGCCAGGACGGGACAGTGTTCATGGAAAAGGCCAAATACCTGCACAATTTCCTGGAGATGCCCGCAGTCCTCGCGGTCTTCCTTGCCGGGGTGGTGCTTGTCCTCTGCGGCATAGTCAAGACACTTTCCTCCAAGAAATTCCGCAAAGGGATATGGCTTGCAGGGCCTGGTACTGTACTGGCCGTCCTCGGCCTGCTTTTAGTGGCCGGCTACAACGGAACGGCATACTATCCGTCCACAGCCGACCTGCAGAGTTCCCTGACTATCGCCAACAGCTGCTCGAGCCAGTTCACGCTCAAGACGATGACTATCGTGTCGTTCATCATCCCGTTCGTCGTGGCCTACATAGCCTACGCATGGAGGGCGATGGACCGCAAGTCCCTCACTGCCGATGAATTGAAAAACACTACAGATAAATATTAGTCAAAATGAAAAAAATCACTTTAATTCTGCTGGCAGCCCTGACGGTGCTTCCGCAGATCGTTTCCGGGAAAAAGGTGTCCGGTCCGGACACGTTGAGTGTGATATCATTCAATATAAGGATGGGTGAAGGTAAGGACGGCACCAATTCATGGCAGTACAGATGCCCTGCGACAATCTATATGCTCAGGGACAAGCAGCCTGATATTTTCGGGCTTCAGGAAGCTTATGATTATCAGGTGCTTTTCATTCAGGAAAATATGCGTGACTATAAGAACGTCGGTGTCGGTCGGGAGGACGGCAAGCACAAGGGTGAGCACATGTCCATCTTCTACAACAAGAAGAAGGTATCCCTTCTTAAATGGGGTACTTTCTGGCTTTCGGACACTCCCGGGAAGCCTTCGAAAGGATGGGACGCCGCATGTATCAGGACTGCTACATGGGCACTGATGAAGGACAAGAGGTCAGGGCGGAAATTCTACTATGTGAACACCCACCTGGACCATGTCGGCAAGGAGGCCCAGAAGAACGGTCTGGCGTTGATTGTCGAAAAGATAAAGGAAATGAATCCTGACAACCTGCCTATGGTCCTTACGGGGGACTTCAATGTGGTGAGCAGCGACCCGGTACTTTCTGACCTGAACAGGATCATGAAAAACGCACGCGTGTCCGCCGAGAGGACCGACAATCTGAATTCCTTCAACGGCTGGGGAAAGAGCAGCTCGATCATCGACTATATCTATTATTCCGGTTTCGCGTCATGCCCGAAATTCGAGACAATTCAGAAGAAATACGGTGATTTCCCGTTCATTTCCGACCATTACCCGATCAAGGCGGTGCTGATTTTCTGATATGGCGAAACGATGCTGCTGACGACTTATAAATAGACTACGATCATGTCGAAATCCGGAAAAAGCAAGAAATGGCTCCTTGCGGGGCTGGCCGGGCTTGTGCTTGGCTTTTCTTTGATGATAGTGTTGAATTCCCTGTATGTCAAGAGCTCTTCGAACGAGTCCTGTATGATGTGCCATTCACATCCGGATTCGGATGCGAGCTGGAAGCAGTCAGTCCATTACAACAACGGCAGCGGTACGGCAACAGACTGTGCTGCCTGCCATCTGCCTCCCGAAGGTTCCCTAAAGCATTTTACAGCCAAGGCAAAGACAGGGATGAAGGATGTATGGTCATACCTGACGAAAGACACGGAAAAGATAGACTGGGACAGCAAGGGACAGCTGGAATATGCCGTCAATATAGTCTACAACGAGTCATGTGAGGCCTGCCATGTGAACCTTTTCCCTGAAGGGATAACGGACGAGGGCGTGACTGCACACCTCTATTATGAGGACAATGCAGAGAAGCTGGACCTTCAGTGCATCAGCTGCCATCTCGATGCGGGACATTACAACCCTAACTACCAGCATGCGCAGATGACAGGACTGCCTGTCTCCACCAGTTCGGAAATATATACGGAGGCTGCCGAGGTGTCTGCGTTCGAGAATTACATCGAGAGGATTCCCGGTACATCCGCCTCGATTTCCATGGTCGCGGTACCTGGAGGGACATTCACAATGGGAAGCCCGGAGAATGAGCCGTTCCGCCGCAGTGACGAATCCCCACGGCGTCAGGTTACTGTCTCACCGTTTTTCATGGGAGAGACGGAAGTCACATGGGACCAGTTCTGGGCCTTTTACGGAGAGACCATGTCCGAAGGGCGCATCCCTCCGGAAGTCGTTTATATGAACAATTCCCGGGAGGATGTGGATGCTGTCAGCGGCCCTACCCCTCCGTTCGGCTATCCTGACCAGGGGTGGGGGATGGGAGACCGTCCTGTCATAACGCTCACCCACTATTCTGCAGAGACGTTCTGCAAGTGGCTGTCGAAGAAGACCGGCAAGAAATACCGTCTGCCCACCGAGGCTGAATGGGAATATGCCGCCAGGGGCGGTACGGACACCCCATATTTCTTTGGCGGAAGCCCGAAGAAATATACGGACCGGGGACTGTGGAGGGGCATTTTCGGCGCGGATACATCTGTCATAAGCTCCTATGTGATATACGCGGAAAACAGCAGGAGCCGCACCGGGGAGCCATCGGACGTGAAGGCCAACCCGTTCGGCCTGAAGAACATGCTCGGGAACGTGATGGAGTATTGTTCGGACTGGTATGCAGAGGATGCCTATTCCCGCCTACAGGACGGGGCAGTGGACCCTCAGGGCCCTGAATCCGGGACGGAACATGTCGTCAGGGGAGGTTTCTACAATGATGATGCGGCCGACCTCAGATGTGCCGCCAGGGGCCATACGGAACACGATGCATGGCTCAAGACAGACCCTCAGAACCCGAAGAGCATATGGTGGTATTCGGACATCAAGGGCATAGGGTTCAGAGTGGTATGCGAAGTTCCGGACGGGGTCCGGGCCGAGTAAAGTACGGAATGTCGGATATACGAATTTAACTAATCAGTAATAATTTCATTATGAGCGAAAAAAACATCAGCAGAAAAGATTTTCTGAAGTATTCTGCAGCCCTTGGAGTATCCAGCATAATGGGCGCTTCACTTCTGTCATCATGCAGCGGCAAGAAAGGCGGGCTCGTCCCGTTGAGACAGCCGGGAGAATATTATGTCCCTGAGTTGCCTGACAAAGCTGTTCCCGGGAAGGAGCTTAAGGCTGGGGTCATAGGATGCGGCGGACGCGGGTCCGGAGCTGTTGTCGACCTGCTTACCGCAGCTGACGGGATCAAGGTCACGGCACTGGGGGACACATTCAGCGACAGGCTTGAAGGCCTCAGGAAGAACCTCAAGGAACAGCATGGGCAGGATGTGCCTCAGGAAAACTGTTTCATAGGGTTCGACGCATACAGGAAAGTCATTGATTCCGGGGTTGATATGGTCATTATCGCCACTCCTCCCGTATTCAGGCCGGAGCACTTCAAGTATGCCACTGAAAAAGGTGTGCATTCGTTCCTTGAGAAGCCTATAGCTGTAGATCCGAAGGGTTATCGTACTATCATGGCGACCGCCCGCCAGGCAAAGGCCAAAGGCCTGTGTGTAGTCACCGGTACACAGCGTCACCATGAACGCCCTTACGTGGAGGCTTTCCAGAAGATACAGGAAGGCTATATAGGCGAGATAACCGGAGGTAACGTGTACTGGAACCAGGGCATGCTCTGGTTCCGCGAGCGCCAGGCAGGCTGGAGCGACATGGAGTGGATGATAAGGGACTGGGTGAACTGGAAATGGCTTTCCGGAGACCATATCGTCGAGCAGCATGTGCACAATATAGACGTGTTCCTGTGGATGTCAGGACTCAAGCCGGTGAAGGCTACGGCCTTCGGCTCCCGCCAGCGCCGTGTCACCGGTGACCAGTATGACAACTTCAGTGTGGATTTCGAGTTCGAGAACGGGATACATCTCCACAGCATGTGCCGCCAGATTAACGGCTGCAGCACAAATGTAGGCGAATATATCCAGGGTACCAAGGGCTCATGGAACAGCTATGGCCATGAGATAAAGGACCTTGCCGGCAATGTTGTATGGAAGTATGACAGCGAGGCGGCAAAGGCCGCATTCCAGCAGCACAACCCGTATGTCCTTGAGCATGTAGACTGGGTAAACCATATCCGCAAGGGTGAGGCCCATGACGAGGCTGAAGCCTGCGGCATTTCTACACTGGCCGGAATCATGGGCCGTGAAGCTGCATACACAGGAGCTACCGTCACATGGGATGAGATAAGCGCGTCGGCTCTGGACTATATGCCTGAAAAACTTGTCATGGGCAATATGGACATGTCAAAATATGTAGTCCCTGTTCCTGGGAACGGTAAATAGGAAGACGTATGGACAGGAGAAATTTTATAGGCAGGACAATTGCCGGGGCCGCCGCCGTGGCCCTTTCAGGACTGCCGCTCGGTGCAGTATCCTCGGGGTTGGCCGATAAAGGGAAGAAAGGAAATGGCCCTGCTGGCCTCAGACTCTCGTTCCAGGAAGGAATAGCTCCTGGAAACAGCCTTGCAGAGAAGCTGGACTATATGGAAAAACTCGGTATAGCCGGTTTCGAACCGGGAGGGTCAGGCCTTGCCGGCCGTGTGAACGAGATCCAGCAGGCTCTCAGAGGCAGGGACATAAAGGTGTCTGCAATATGTGCCGGCTTCAGCGGATTCATCCTGGCCGAGGATCCGAAGGTAAAGGCGGAGTTCGATTCCACAATGCGTGAGATAGTAGCCGCGGCAGGGGAACTCGGTTCTACGGGAGTGATAATGGTACCTGCTTTCAACGGACAGAAACCGTGCAGGCCGCATACTCTTCAGACCCGCGAGTTTCTTGTGGAACAGCTCCATGAACTTGGGGAATACGCCCTTAAATGCGGCACTACCGTCATACTCGAGCCGCTGAACCGCGGAGAGGCGTTCTATCTGCGCCAGGTGGCGGATGCTGCTGCAATATGCCGCGATTCCGGGAGCTCCGGAGTAAAATGCATGGGAGATTTCTGGCACATGCAGGAGGAGACATCCGACTATGCGGCTTTCATGGCCGCCGGCGCCGAATATCTGCAGCATGTCCATGTGGCCAGCCGCGGCAGACGGATCATGCCGGGAGAGGACGGTGAAGCCGACAACTATGTCAGCGGAATGCGTGCCCTCAAGGAGATAGGCTACGACAAATATGTCAGCTTCGAATGCGGGACCCGTGGGGACAGGAATGTGACTGTGCCTGCTGCTGTCGCCCTTTTGCGGGAGCAGTGGGAGAAAGCATAGCTGGAGTGGCATATACGTGGAACTATAAAAAAGCTTTTCTGCGCTGTGCATTGCTTTTTGCTGCAGGCGCGGTATTGCAGATGGCCGCAGGGGGGATACCTGCGGCTTTCTTGCGTTATCCTTGGAGCCTGGTGGCCGCTGTGAATTTTCTTTACCTTCTTGTCCTGGTTTATGCCATGAGTGACCGCTTCCATTGGCTGCGCACTCTGTGGGACGGGAAGTCATGTATCGCGTCGCTTGCTTCGGTGCTGGTCATGGTCATTGTGTATGGCCTTGTGCGTCAGGACGGTTCGAAGGACGGCCTTGCAGGGGTGCTGGGTTTCACTTCAATGTCGGATTCGTGGATATTCAACTTGATGCTTGCCGCCCTCATGACTTCGCTCGGCATCCGGACAGTGGCGGAGCTGGTCTGTGCGGGCCAGATGGCCGGGATGCTCAGGACCGGGCGCATTACTGATTTCCTGCACAATGCCGCCAGGACCCTTGTCCATGTATCCGTATCCGTACTTCTTGTCGCCGGCATCTTCGGCAGCGGGGACAAGGTGAAATGCAGGTTGACCGCACGCCTCGGGGAGCCGGCTGGGATGGCTGCAGATGCGGAAGGCAATGCTGTGGCGCTCCCGTTTTCCGTTGTCCTCGAGAAATTCACCGTGGACGGGTATCCTCCGAAGCTTTTTGTCCTTGATACGGGGGAGGATGAATTGTCAGAGGACTTCCTTTCCGTTGAGGAGGAGGGCGTGAAGGCCGATGTGGCCGGATGGTCCCTTTCGGCGGACAGGTATCTGGACATGGCGGGATGCATGCCCGGGGACACCGTGTACAGTGAACTTGAGCATGTCGGGGCTGTCCCTGCGGTCTATGTTACGGCCGAGAACCTGTTTACAGGAGAGCGGCATGCCGGGTGGGTGAGTTGCGGCAGCCGCATTTTCAGTTCGTCTTCGCTCGCCCTGGGAAGCGGCGCAGCGGTGGTGATGCCACCTCCCGAGGCAAGGCAGTTCCTCTCACGTGTATCTGTTACTGATAAGGACGGGAACCGGGATGTGGCTGACATAAGGGTGAACCATCCTGCAAGGTATGGGGCCTGGCGCATATACCAGGCCGGCTATGACGTAACGCAGGGGAGGTGGAGCACGGTAAGCATGCTTGAGTGTGTGAAGGACCCGTGGTATTTTCTGGTGGATGCGGCGCTGTGGCTTATGCTCGTGTCCGGAGCCCTGATGTTCCTTTCGGGCGGGGTAAAGGGCACCCGGGGCAAGACAGAAGACCGTCCGGACAAAAATATGAAACCTTGAATATATGGACTGGAGTCATTTCATATTCTACGGCGCGGCTGCGGCCATCTGCTGGATT
>CALVCB010000044.1 GCA_944325965.1 uncultured Bacteroidales bacterium | reverse complement strand
CTATCACGACCGACTCGTTGGAGAATCCCAGGTAGCTTATGTCCAGAGGGAAGTTCGCTTCAGGGACGCACTCCTGGCACATGTCAAGAATCTCGACGGCCCGGTCATCACGCCCGGCCTTCCTCATCTCCTTGGCCACATTCAGGAAAATCAGCCTCTGCGGCAAAACCCCACAGAAAGTGTACAGGTTCTGGTAGTCAACAAAGTAGTCGGTCCTCTTAAGGGCATCCCAGGTGAAGACCTCCTTCATCTTGCGGTACAGATCGTCCGGATCGGCGAAACCTATGTCCGACGAGCTCATCTTGTTCTTTATAGGTACGAACTTGTATGAGAAGCCCTCGTACATAAGGTACTCTTTCATCCCGATGTTTATGTCCCCTCCCATGCTGAGAAGGTTGATTGGCCTGTCCCACTGGTAGTTGGAAAGGAGGTCGAGCATGAAGAGCTCAGGTTTGGTGATACGGTCCTTGCCCTCAGGGATAGTGAGGACTATCTCGTCAGGTATCCGGTCGGCATACTTGCTGTCGAGAATACCGTACTTGATGACATTCTCCTTGTTGACAGGGATGGAGAACTTCCTCGACATGATATAGTCAATAGACATGCCGTTCTCAAGCACCAGCTTGGCGTCCGGATGCCTGAACACCTCCATCACCACCGACAGAGGGATCACCTGGTCCCTGGTGTCATAGACAGGAGGCCACTCGTTGGTGCCGTAGAGGTACTGCTCAGGCCCTACCTTCAGGTCCAGAGGGCGGGACTCGTTCACGGCATATTTCATCTGGTCGATATGCCAGTCAGTGCCGAGCAGGGATGTATTGCATATCCTCACGTCAGGCCTTATGCCCTCAACCTCCTGGGCATACCACAGAGGGAAGGTATCATTGTCCCCGTGTGTCACGAGGATGCCGTTCGGCCCTACCGAATTGAGATAGTTCGCCGCCATCTCCACGGCAGTCTTCCTGTTGCTGCGGTCATGGTCGTCCCAGTTCTGCTGGGCCATGAGGGCAGGCACCCCGAGGCACAGGAGGGATACGGCGGACGCAGCAGCCGCATATTTCCCGCCTGATGTCCTGGCGTCCGCCTCCGCAGACCCGGACCTGCCGGAAAACATATCCTCCACCCACGAATACAGGGCCAGCACCGCCATTCCGATCCATATCGAGAACGCATAGAACGACCCGGCGTACGCATAGTCGCGCTCCCTGACCTGATATGGCTGCTGGTTGAGATAGATCACGATAGCTATCCCTGTCATGAAGAACAGCAGGAATGTCAGCCACGAGCCGCGTTTGTCGCGTGCGAACTGGAAGAATATCCCTATGATGCCCAGCAGCAGCGGCAGCATGTAGTAATGGTTCTTGCCCTTGTTCTCTTTCAGGTATTCAGGGGCGTTGCTCTGGTCACCGAGACGTGCCTTGTCGATAAAGCCGATGCCGGATTCCCAGTTGCCTATGAAAATGTCGCCAGGGGACGGGCTGTGTATCTCATTCTGCCTTCCTGCGAAATTCCACATGAAGTACCTCCAGTACATCCAGTTCAGCTGATAGTCGAAGAAGAACTTCAAGTTCTCCCCGAACGTAGGCTTCTTATAGTCAGCGCCCGGAACTGTCTTACCTTTGGTTACATATGAATTATAGAACTTTACATAGCTGTCCTGGCTGCTGTCCCACATCCTCGGGAAAAGCATCTTGCCCTCTTTGGCGTACACCGGTTTCGGCTGTCCGTCGGCATGTATATACTTGTCCCCCAGAGGAGTCCAGTAGTTGGACTGGTCTATGGCCTCCAGCGGCGCACCGAAATACTGTCCGTAAAGGAGAGGTTTGGTGCCGTACTGTTCCCGCGAAAGATAACGTATGAGGGTGAAAGGGTTGTCAGGCTGGTACTCGTTGGTAGGGGTTTTTACGGACGAGCGTATAATCATTATGGAGAATACTGAAAAACCGATCACAACCGTCGTAAAGCACAGCAGGACAGTATTCCAGAATACCTTTTTCCTTTTCAGGGTGGAGAAAAGCCCCCAGAAGCACAGTGCGAGAAGAAGCACCATGAAGACCGCGGCGCCCGTGTTGAACGGAAGGCCGAGGACATTCACGAAGAACAGGTCCGTATAGGCGGCCAGTTTCGGGAGGTAAGGTATGATGCCGAAAAGGATTACCGCCAGGATCAGGCACGAGACAAGGAAAATCTTCACGTACTCCCAGAAGCTGTAGTGTCCGTCCTCCCTTTTCTTATAATAGAACAGGAACACCAGGCACGGTATAGTCAGCAGGTTCAGCAGATGGACCCCTATCGAAAGCCCCATGAGAAAGGATATCAGGACAATCCATCTGTTGGCATATCGCGTCCCCGCCTGCTCGTACCACTTGGTCATCGCCCAGAATACCAGTGCCGTGAACAGGGAAGACATGGCATATACCTCGCCTTCGACCGCCGAGAACCAGAAAGTATCCGAGAAACAATAAGCAAGGGCTCCGACGGCACCGGAGCCGAATATAGCTATAGCCCTTGATGGAGTGTAAGTTCCGTCCGCAGACGGCTTCACAGCCCTTCTCGCAAGGAAAACTATGGTAAGGTAAAGCAGAAAAATAGTCAATGCGGAACACAGGGCGCTCATCACATTCACGGCAATGGCGGCATGTGCCCCGTCGGTGAACATCGTGAAGAACCTCGCGAACAGCTGGAAGACAGGGTTTCCAGGAGGATGCCCCACTTCAAGCTTATATGAAGATGCAATGAATTCGCCGCAATCCCAGAAGGACGCCGAAGGTTCTATTGTCATAAGGTAAGTGAAAGCAGAGATGATAAACACAGCCGCCGCGGTAACCCTGCTCCACAGATTGAATTTCTTGTTATCCATATTTCCGTAAGTCCAACAAAACGGCAAATATAGGTAAAAGGAGCCTGCATAACAAATGTTTTTGACATGCAGGGACAGGAACGGTATGCGTTGAGAAAGTGAAACATATGAACTTATTGCGTATATTTGCCGAAAAATCAATCGACCTTATGGCTGATAACGACTGGAAGAAAAGGCTCGGGGTGGTATACTCCACGGATCCCGGCTACAGATACGAAGAAGAGCATACTAAGGAGGCACGGACCCTTCCCCCACAGGAGCAGAAGCTTACTGTGACCATCGACCGGAGGAACCGCGGAGGGAAGCAGGTGACCCTGGTAAGCGGTTTCATCGGCACTGATGCCGACCTGGCGGCCCTGGGGAAGGCACTGAAAGTGAAATGCGGGGTCGGGGGCTCGGCAAAGAACGGGGAGATCACCGTCCAGGGCGATTTCCGAGACAAGGTCACGGCCCTCCTGTCCGAAATGGGCTATAAAGCCCGGAGAGGGAACTGAGATGAGCGCGATACAGCCCGTCGACAGCGCATTCACCGGAGGGACAATGGAGCTGATACCCCTGTCCGGGGATATCCCGCCGCAGAATGTCCCGGCAGCGGAAGGAGAGGCCTCCATACATGGCTCGCCGGTGATATCAGCCGTTATAATGGTATCCATACTCCTGTGCATAGCCAGCGCAAGGACTTTCGTAAACATGCTGCCCACCCTGGCCGGATGTTTTTTCAGATGGAAGGAAAGCCTGAACATAGAAAACAGCCTAATGCTCAACATCGGCAGGAACAGGCTTTTCCTTGTCCTCATCATCCCATTCTGCCTTATCGTGTCAGGCTACAGGCTCTACGACCCCGGTGCAGTATCCTCCCTGCCGCAGCCCTTCCATTTCATGGCCGTCACGGGGGCCATGCTTTTGTACCTGGCCCTGAAAGACATACTTTCACTGGCCTTACGGAGCAGCAGAATGAACGAGAAGGCATACAAGGCGGCAGTACATACATTCCGCACTTTCTTTGTCGTCGTCACCTCGGCCATGCTCGTAACTGCCGGGGCGCTGGAGATATTCTCAGCCAGCGGGAGCCTAGCAAAGCATGTCCTGATTTACGAAACGGCCCTGATATACACCGTCTGCATGGTGAGGGAAGCGCAAATTTTTAAAAACACCCGCTCTGTATTTTCAGCAATTTTGTATCTTTGCGCCCTGGAAATTTTACCGACAGGTATTTTGGTTGCAACCGCAATTGTTTTATAAAACGACATGACTGTTAAGAATATTCTGATTTCCCAGCAGCCACCAAAAGCTGCCTCCCCGTATTCAGTGATAACGGAAAAATACGGCGTCAACTTTGACTTCGTCCCCTTTTTCACTATAGAGCCGCTCTCATCCAGAGAGTTCAGGGCCCAGAGGATCAATATCCTCGATCACACTGCAATAGTCTTCTCCGCACGCTCCACAATAGATGCATTCTTCCACTTGTGCGAAGAACTCAGGGTAAAGATTCCTGAAACCATGAAATATTTCTGCACCACGGAGGCTGTGGCAATGTACCTGCAGAAGCATATCGTATACCGGAAAAGGAAAATCTTCTACGGTGACGGCACCACGTCATCAGTCATCGCCCTCATAGGGAGCAAGCACAAGGACGAAACATTCCTTGTAGCAACGTCCGACCTGGCCGGGAACGACATAGCAAAGGCTTTCCAGGACAACGGTTTCAAATCCGAGAGCGCCATATTCGTAAAGTCGGTATCGCAGGACCTCAAGAGCCTCAACCTCACGAAATATGACATGATTGTCCTGTACAACCCTTCAGACGTTAAATCCATCTACGAGAACTACCCTGACTTCAAGCCGGGGGACACACAGTTCGTTGCATACGGCAAATCAGTCCTGAAGGCAATGGACGAGGCCGGCCTGGAAGTGGCCGTATCGGCACCGACACCGGAGGCTCCTTCCGTAGCGAAGGCTCTCGAGATATATCTCGAAAACCACAAGGGCTGATGGGCCCCCTGAGACATACGCTCACAAAAGACGAAAGGCTGCACGGCCAGAAAGACATCTCAAGGCTGATTGCAGAGGGGAAATTCGGTGTTGCCGGCTCTCTGAAATACTGTTTCAGGGCCGGCAACGGCCTTTCATATACACGCATTATGGTCGCTGTCCCCAAGAAGCTGTTCAAGCGTGCGGTAAAACGCAACCTGCTCAAACGCCGCCTGCGCGAAAGCTACCGGCTGCAGAAAGGACTGGCTGACGGAACGGAAGGGATGGACATAATGTTCGTGTACAACTCCAGGGAAATCCTGCCCTTCAAGGACATCTACAGCCAGGTGGGGCAGATTCTCACAAAAGTCCGGAAGCCATGAACCTGAGGAAAATAGCCATATCCCCGTTCGTCCTGCTGATAAAGTTCTACCAGAAATGCATATCTCCGTACACGGCACCCTCATGCAGGTTCACACCTACCTGCTCGCAATATGCACTGGAAGCTTTCAAAAGATACGGCGTGTTCAAAGGAGGATACCTTACGGTACGGAGACTGCTCAGGTGCCACCCGTGGGGAGGGAGCGGATACGACCCTGTCCCATGACACCTGGACATGAACCGGGAATGGCCGTGGGCCATCCCGAAAAATTCAAGACATAATCTTAAAGGCCGCCCGGAACGGCATCATGATCTGACATGAAAAATTTGTTCTTATCCGCCGCTGTTACAGCGCTCACATTTGCCGCCGCAGGGTGCTCCTCAACGAAAAACGGGAAGGAAATCATCCCCGCAGCTCCCGACTACTCCCTGCATAATATGTGGTATGCCACAGCCGGTGGCGGGGAAATGAAAGACGCCGACGTATTCTATGTGACACCGACATGCGTATGGGACTGGAAGGACAGCACAGGCCGGACTGTACACTATATGGATGTGGAAAACCCGGAACAGAGGGCCGCCACAGATGCGTCCACCCGGCTCGGATACGAGCTTTTCCGCAAAAGCTGCAATTTCTTCTCCCCTTACTACAGGCAAATTACCATGGGCTCATGGTTCGGGACAGAAGAAGAAATCGAAGAAAAGTACAGGACCGCTCACCAGGACATCGTTAATGCATTCCATTATTATATGAAGCACCTCAACGGAGGCCGCCCGTTCTTCCTCGCCGGGCACAGCCAGGGGGCCAAGGCAATCATCAGGCTGATAGAGGACACCATGACAGAAGAGCAGTATTCCCGGATGATAGCTGCATACGCCTTCGGATTCGCGATAAGCGGGAGCGAACTGGAGAAATATCCGTATCTCAGGCCTGCCGTAGGCCCAGACGACTGCGGCGTTATCATCTGTTACAACAGCGTATCCACCCCAGAGGCCATCTCCCCTGCTTTCAAGTCCAATACAGTATGCATCAACCCGATAAACTGGAGGACCGACAGCACCTACGCACCGGCATCAGAAAACGCCGGCTCAGTATTCTTCCACAGGTCAGGACGCTCCGACACACTTTTCAACACGGTAGGAGCCAGGCTCCTTCCACGGGAACGCGTACTCCAGATAGACGGACTCGACGATGAGGAATATTTCATCCCGTCCATCAGCGGACTCTTCCCGAAAGGTAACTACCATGTCCAGGAAATCAACCTGTATTTCCTGAACCTGCAGCAGAATATAGCAGACCGGCTGCGTTCCTATGAGCAGGCGCACCGGCAAGGCACACCCGGTACAGAGCAATAACCATGAAATTGAGACAGCATCATGCCGAAAAAGGAAAACATACGTACAATGTTCGATGCGATAGCACCGGACTATGACAGGCTGAACCATATCCTGTCTTTCGACATAGACAAGGGGTGGAGAAAAAAGGCCGTGAAAGAGATAACGGACAAGGGGCACGCCATAAAGGTCCTCGATGTTGCCTGCGGCACAGGCGACTTCTCGATAGCAATAGCCCGTGCTGCGGCACCAGGCAGCCATGTCACCGGTCTGGACCTGTCCGAGGGTATGATGAAGATCGGGAGGGAAAAGGTCGCATCGGAAGGGCTGGAGGGGATTGTAAGCATGGAACAGGGGGACTGCGAGCAGCTCGGCTTCCCCGACTGCAGCTTCGACAGGGTGTCGGTCGCCTTCGGTGTGCGCAACTTCGAGCATCTGGAAACCGGACTGCAGGAAATGCTCCGTGTCCTCCGGCCCGGCGGCAAAGCCGTCATCCTGGAGCTGTCCGTACCGGAGAACCCTGTAATGCGCTTCATGTACAAACTGTACGCCCTGCATATCCTCCCTGCCATAGGGGGCATGGTTTCAGGAAACAAGGGAGCATACAGATACCTTCCGGCCTCCGTGCTGAAGTTCCCCGGGCCGAAAAGATTCCTGCAGATGATGGAATCATGCGGATTCAAGGAAACAGAGTCAAAGGCTTTCACCTTCGGCATCTGCAGAATGTACTCTGGCACCAGGCCTGAAAAGTAAATCCCTCCCGTTCACAAGGCCACGGGCGGCCATGCTTTTCAGGCCCGGCGTCCTCAGTCACGCTACAGCAGATAGACAATAAAACCGAAGCCGGCAAGAAAAGCGAAAAGGAAAGTGGAAATGACCAGCTGAGGGAGCTGCGGGTCCAGAGCCCTCCCGGAATGTCTCCACACCTGGATGAGATGGATTACAAAAAGAGGGAGCGTTACCGCAAACAGGTAATGCCACCAGTCGAACATCCTCATCGACACATAGACAAGCATGCACACCCATCCGAAGACAATCAGTGCCGTATGGTATATCTTCGCATTCCTCTCCCCTATCCTCACGGGGATGGTCCTGCGGGTAAGAGCATCGCTCTTTATATCCCTTATATTATTAACGTTCAGAACCCCGACACTGAAACACCCCATAGATATGGCCGGCAACAGGAGAATCCATGTCCTGATCTCGTGAGAAGCCACAAAATACGACCCAAGCACAGCCACAATCCCGAAAAAAATGAACACATACAGGTCCCCGAGCCCCCTGTAGCCGTAGGGCCTGCGGCCCAGGGTATACTTCATTGCTCCTGAAATGGCCGCAAGCCCCATCAGGGCCACTATCACGGCGCCGAAGTCAAAGAAAGTCCCGAATGAGAACCAGATCATCGCAAGACCGGAGGATGCGCACAGCAGCACATAGCCCCATATCATCACCTTGAAATCCCGCCCGGTAAGAAGGCCCTTAGAAAGGGTATAGGACGGTCCCTGCCTGTCATTTCCACAGTCAGTACCGTGAAGGAAGTCGCCCAATTCATTGGCGACATTGGAGAGTATCTGAAGAAAGGCAGTTGTAAGCAAAGTGAAGAACGCCACCCACGGACGGAGCACATAATCGGATGCAGCCAGCATCAGCCCCAGCGAGACACCGGCAAGGGACAGCGGCAAAGTACGCAGCCTCATTGCCGTGGCGTATGGAATGAATTTATTCATATAAAACCGCATTTAAACAACCCACAACGATTAAAACAACAACTAAAACAACAATCCGTACAACAGCGGTCACGCTACGATTCGCGACCTTTGCTTCCGGTTAAGAATCTTATTCGTCTCTATCTACGGAGAGCTATATCCGTAGGGATTCTCTTAAAGAGGATTTTGAAAATGGGGTACCTGTGACAGGCGCCCCATTTTATTAATATCTCATCGGGAACAGTACCTTGAGGTTGAGAGAAAGGAAATGCAGCATTGCCCTGACAGGCCCGAAAGCACGGAAATCGTAGATGAACTGTTCTTTGAAAGGGCGGCCTTTCGGTCCGGATACAGCCGCATAGCGCGCCTTCAGGGAGAATTCCGGGTTACGCCAATCAGGCAGAGCGTCATTCCTGTCGCATTCGGCAAGCACCCCCGGGGCCACTACGACTGTAAGATTCATTTTCGCGGCCCTCACACCATAGTCGAAATCCCCGAAACTGTGGGAATAGACCCTGTCCAGGGTCCCCAGCTTCCTGTACACATAATCAGGGACAAGAACCAGGTTCCCGTTAAAGATATCGCAGGCTTCCGGAATCATCGGGTCCGGTGCTATTATCCGGCCATACCTTGTCCGGCCGCCATAGGAAAGCTTCCCGGAGCTGTCCTCCGCCGTTCCCGCTATTATCGCCCTATGCCCGAGGTATGTGGAGTTTTCCAGCAGGGAAACCACAGCCCCGGGATTCAGCATGGTATCATCATTGAGCCACAGGTAGAAATCGGGGGAAGACTTGGCCGCCTCGTCCCATGCCGCACACATCCCCCTGTTCCAGAACAGGCTGCCGTCTCCCTTTATGATATTTACATCCGGGAAAAGGGAGGACACTGCCTCGGATGTGCCGTCAGTACTTCCGTCATCAGTCAGATAAACAGAAAACCGGTATTTGCCCGCCCGCGACAGGGAATCCGTCTGCCGATAAAGCAGAGACAGGCATTTGAGGGTGCTGTCCTTCCTGTTGTATACGGTCATCAGGACAGCTACAGACATCTGGTCCATACGGCAAGTGCGACTAATCCAACTTCAATACCGCCATAAATGCGCTCTGCGGTACCTCTACGGTGCCGATCTGGCGCATTCTCTTCTTTCCCTGCTTCTGTTTCTCGAGCAGTTTGCGCTTTCTGGAGATATCACCGCCGTAACATTTGGCGGTCACGTCCTTGCGCACGGCCTTGACAGTCTCCCGCGCTATGATCTTTGCCCCGATAGCCGCCTGGATGGCGATGTCGAACTGCTGCCTCGGGATGAGCTCCTTGAGCTTCTCGCATATCTTGCGGCCGAAATCATACGCATGGTCCTGGTGGATCAGGCTCGAGAGCGCATCTGCAGGCTCCCCGTTCAGCAATATGTCCAGTTTTACCAGCTTTGCAGGACGGAAGCCTATCACATGGTAGTCAAATGAAGCATATCCCTTGGAAATGGACTTCAGCTTGTCATAGAAGTCGAAGACAATCTCCGACAGAGGCATCTCGTATGTAAGTTCCAGACGGTCGGAAGTGATATAGTGCTGGTTGATGAGCGTTCCCCTCTTGTCGAGGCAGAGCTTCATTATAGGCCCGTAGAACTCGGCCTTAGAAATGACCTGTGCCCTTATATAAGGCTCCTCTATACGGTCTATCAGTGTAGGGGCCGGAAGACCTGAAGGGTTGTGGACATCCACCACAGCACCCTGCGTGGTATACACCTTATAGGATACGTTCGGCACAGTGGTGATGACATCCATACCGAACTCCCTGAACAGTCTTTCCTGCACGATCTCCAGGTGCAGCAGCCCGAGGAACCCGCACCTGAAACCGAACCCGAGAGCCAGGGAGGACTCAGGCTCAAACACCAGGGAGGCGTCATTCAGCTGCAGTTTCTCTATCGAAGAGCGAAGCTCCTCGTACTGGTCGGTCTCTACAGGGTATACACCGGCGAAAAGCATCGGCTTCACCTCCTCGAATCCGGCGATGGCCTCCCTGCAAGGCCTTTCGACATGGGTGATGGTATCGCCTACCTTCACCTCCGATGCCGTCTTGATGCCGGAGATGATGTAGCCCACACTTCCGCACGGAATCTCGTCACGTGGGTCCATCCTCATCTTAAGGACCCCTATCTCGTCAGCTTCGTATTCCTTGCCCGTATTGAAGAACTTCACCTTGTCCCCGGTATGTATAGAGCCGTTCTCCACCTTGAAATAAGCTATGATACCCCTGAAAGAATTGAATACTGAATCGAAAATCAGAGCCTGGAGCGGGGCATCGGGGTCGCCCTGCGGCGCAGGGATTCTCTCCACTATCGCATCAAGGATGGCCGGCACGCCATCCCCCGTCTTCCCGGAAGCGCAGAGCACATCCTCGGGGCGGCATCCCAGAAGGTCCACCACCTGGTCTGTCACGACATCCACCATGGCGGAGTCCATATCTATCTTGTTGAGAACCGGGATAATCTCCAGGTCATGCTCTATGGCCAGATACAGGTTGGATATGGTCTGGGCCTGGATACCCTGCGTGGCGTCCACCACAAGGAGTGCCCCTTCGCAGGAGGCTATCGCCCTGGATACCTCATAAGAAAAGTCCACATGCCCCGGGGTGTCGATGAGATTGAGCGTATATTTTTCGCCTTTGTACATATACTCCATCTGGATAGCATGGCTCTTGATAGTGATGCCTTTCTCCTTCTCCAGATCCATCGAGTCAAGCACCTGGGCCTCCATATCCCTGCTGCTCAGGGTATGAGTCAGCTCTATCATCCTGTCTGCAAGCGTGCTCTTGCCGTGGTCGATATGCGCTATTATACAAAAGTTCCTGGTATATTTCATATTGTCCTGTAAACCTGATATCTCGGCAAAGATACGCAGAAAAACAGACAAAAAAGCCTATCCGTCAGAAACATTGCAAGAAATAGGGGTTATTGCCCGATGATTTGCCCCATCCCGTCGAAAAGATGCTGCCGTCCAGACCCCGGCATCCCATTTCCTGTCCGGACAATTGTTTTGTATATTGTTTCATTTCTTTCCTTTTTGTATGGAAATATTTTCATTTCGAATCGTATCTTTTCAAGAAAAACATACAATTAAATTCAGAAAGCAATGGTTTATTGATTAAAATATATTATTTTTGCGCGACATAACACTAATATATTGCAATGGTTTCTATTGAAGAACTGAAAAAAATCTCCTCGCAGGTCAGAAGGGACATCATCAGGATGGTCTGCTCAGCGAAATCCGGACATCCGGGCGGATCGCTTAGCAGCGCAGATTTCCTTACTGCACTTTATTTCGGGGGAGTGATGAAACACGACCCTGCCACATGGACCCGCAGCGGGAAGGGGCAGGATGTATTTATCCTTTCGGCAGGCCACCTCACGCCTGTATACTATTCCCTGCTCGCACGGGCCGGCTATTTCCCTGTAGAAGAGCTGTCCACATTCAGGAAATTCGGGAGCAGGCTCCAGGGGCACCCTTCCATTGAGGCCGGGCTTCCGGGAGTATTCCAGCCTTCCGGGTCGCTCGGACAGGGACTGTCGCTCGCGGCAGGCGTGGCTTTGGGCAAACGCATAGACAATGACGGGAACCTCACATACGTGCTGTTGGGAGACGGCGAAAGCGAGGAAGGACAGATATGGGAAGCTGCCATGTTCTGCGCGCACCACAAGATTGACAACCTCATAGCCATCACTGACTGGAACAGGCAGCAGATCGACGGTAACGTAGACAGTGTCGGTGGACTGGGTGATCTCGAAAGCAAGTGGAAATCATTCGGATGGGAGGTCATCTCCTGCGACGGGCATGACTTCGGGGCAATACTCTCCGCCTTCGGGAAGGCCAAAGGATTCACAGGGAAAGGAAAGCCGGTTATGCTCCTCATGAACACCGAAATGGGACACGGCGTGGATTTCATGGCCGGGACCTGCGAATGGCACGGGAAAGCCCCGTCGGCAGAACTCGCGGACAAGGCGCTGGCCCAGATAGAAGAGACACTCGGGGACTATTAATCCAACCATCAAACCGACTCAGAAATGAAAAAATACACAGATACAGGCAAGAAAGACACCCGCAGCGGTTTCGGGGAAGGGCTGTATGAAGCAGCCGCGAAGAACCCTGACGTCGTTGCACTGACAGCGGACCTGATAGGTTCCGTCAAGATGGGCAAGTTCGCCAAGGACTTCCCTGAAAGGTTCTTCCAGTGCGGAATAGCCGAGGCCAACATGATCGGGACCGCCGCAGGGCTGGCCCTCACAGGCAAGACCGCATTCGCGAGCTCCTTCGCCGAATTCGTAACGGGGCGCGTATACGACCAGATCCGCCAGGAAGTCGCCTACGGGCACACCAACGTGAAAATCGCGGCCTCCCACGCAGGCATCACCCTCGGTGAAGACGGGGCAACGCACCAGACGATGGAGGACATCGCCCTGATGAGGGCCCTCCCCGGGATGGTGGTCATAAACCCGTGCGACTTCAACCAGACAAAGGCGGCCACCATCGCCGCAGCCGAATACTACGGGCCGGTGTACCTGAGGTTCGGACGGCCTTCGGTACCGAACTTCACTCCGGAGGACCAGAAATTCGAGATCGGCAAGGCCATCATCATGAATGAGGGCACAGACGTGACCATCATCGCCACAGGACACCTCGTATGGGAGGCGCTCAAAGCGGCCGAATCCCTTGAGGCGGAAGGCGTCAGCGCAGAGGTCATCGACATCGCCACCATCAAGCCGCTCGACAGGGAGGCAGTCATAGCCTCCGTTTCCAAGACAGGGGCTGTGGTATGCGCAGAGGAACACAACATGGCCGGAGGCCTCGGAGAGCTGATTGCAGGCACCCTGGCCGGGAGCTGCCCTGCGCACATGGAATTCGTCAACGGGCAGGACCGCTTCGGACAGAGCGGGACGCCCTCAGAACTGATGACCGCATACGGGCTCGATGCGGAGCACATCGCCATTGCCGCAAGGCAGGCCATAAGCAAAAAATAAAAGGAGGGATGTCCGACAGGGAAATCATGCAGCTGTACCACAGCGGGGCGAAGGAAAAGGCATTCGGAATGCTTGTCTTAAGCTACCGGGAGCGGCTCTATTGGCATATACGGCGTTTCACATGTTCGCATGACGACACCGATGATCTCCTGCAGGACACTTTCGCAAAAATATGGGCTGCGCTTCCCTCATTCAGAGAGGATGCGCAGCTTTTTACATGGATATACCGCATAGCCACCAACGAAGCACTGAACTTTCTGCGCCGGAAAAAGATACGGGCAATGGTTTCATTCGAAGACATCCGCATCGAGATGGAACGAAGGATAGATTCCGACCCGTATTTCAACGGGGACGCCATACAGAGGCAGCTCCTGAAAGCCATCCAGAAACTTCCCCCGAAACAGAGACTCGTTTTCAACCTGAGGTACTTCGAGGAGATGAAATACGAACAGATAGCTGAAATCACCGGCATTACGGTCGGCTCCCTGAAAGCCTCCTACCACCACGCCTATAATAAGATAAAGGCAGAACTCGAAAAAAATTTTTAACTTTTCACCCAATTCTGTGTCTAACTCTCGAATTTATATTGATATGGACGTTCTGAAATCTGAAAAAAAGCTCAGGGAAATGCCTTTCAGCGTCCCCGACGGATATTTCGACGGGCTGCAGTGCCGTATAATGGCAAAAGCCGGCAGCACGGCCTGTGGACACCGGTCAGAGCGAGGCAGAAACCTGCCGCACAGGCTGCTTCAGACAGTCACCGCTGCTGCAATGCTTTCCGCAGTGGTCGCCGGAAGCCTCTCCATATCCAGTACATCCAGGGAACGCATCCGCCAGGAAGAACAGATGCTGAACGATGCCTTTTTCTATACAGAACTGATGCCCAACGACATGGACATCCTCTACGAAGAAAGCAACTACGGATATGTAGCCGATTCGGACCTTTCCGAGGAAGATATAATTGATTATCTCATTTACTCCGGGATCCCGGTAGAAGAATTAAATGAATCCGATTATGAATAGTTTATACAAATGCGCTGTAACCGCGCTGGCGGCATTAATTTTCCTGTCGCTTCAGGCACAGGAAACGAAAGGAGAAGGAAAGGACTGGAGAGAACGCATAATGAGCGAAAAGATTGCGTACCTTGCCGGTGCGATAGGACTCACTCCGGAGGAGGCCCAGTCCTTCTGGCCGGTATACAACCAGGCATGGGAGGACCGGGGGAAGGCGCAGTTCGAGGTCATGAAGGCCTACAGGGACCTGGAAAAGGCAACCGATGAAAACCGCACGAAGGACATACCGGCACTTCTGGACTCCTATCTCGACGCCATCAGGGACAGGGACAGGATAGACCAGGAATGTGCGGCAAAGTTCAAGAAAGTGCTGCCGGTAGAAAAGGTAGCCAAGCTCTATGTGGGAGAAGAACGCTTCCGCAGACAGCAGATACACAATCTGCACCACGGGAAGAAATAGACACCAGACCTAAGCCCAGAGATAAAACTCTGATGTAAGGCCGGTATACTGCTCGGTATACCGGCCTTCTTCCTGCATCACGAGGCTCTCCTCTGAAGCCCTTTCCGGCCGCACCCGGGAAAATTCGGCAACCGTCCTGCGCGGAGGCCTGGACGGGACAGTCCTGACACGTACGAGCCTTTCCGGAAACAGTCCGCACATACGGGCATGGCGGCACAGGTCCGGCTCGGCCTCGGAAGGCAGAATAAGGGAACACCTCCCCCCCGGAGAAAGCCACCTGGAGGCAAAATCCAGTATCTCCCGGTATGAAAGGCTGCCGGCATGCCTGGCCTCACGTCTGCGCAGGTCCGGGGACTTCAGCTCCGTTTCGAAATACGGGGGATTGGAAAAGACATGGTCGAACAAGCCAGTGCCCGGAGGGTATCCAGCGGACGCCATGCGGAAAGCCAGCCCCTCCAGAGAGACATTCTCCGCCGAAAGCATCTGCGGCCACGGGGACCGGATGAAATTGGCAGAGGCCTCCGCCGCAGAAGGGGCGTCTATGTCTATCGCAACGATATGAGCGGAATGCTGCAGGCCCATGTCCGAAAGCCTCTGGGCGGCCATAAGGGCTATCGTACCGGTCCCCGTCCCGACATCCAGCAGCATCCGGTCGTCAGGGCGGAGGGTCATCAGGGCACCGAGGAGCACGCCATCGGTGTTCACCTTCATTGCGGAGCGCTCATTGGTGACGGAAAAGCGCTTGAACCTGAATTCAGACATATGCTTCCTGCACAAAAAGACCGTCCTTCATGTACAGGGTACGGTCGCACAGCTGCGCGAGCGAAGGATCATGGGTCACTATCACTATAGTCTGCCCGTACCGGTCCCTAAGGGAGAAGAAAAGACGGTGGAGGTCCTCCTTGGTCCTGCTGTCAAGGTTGCCGGAAGGCTCGTCAGCAAAAAGCACGGAAGGGTTGTTGACAAGGGCCCTGGCTATCGCCACCCTCTGCTGCTCCCCGCCGGAAAGCTCTGACGGCTTGTGGTTTATGCGCTCCTCTATGCCGAGGTCCGACAGAAGGGCCAGGGCTGTCTCACGCGCAGCCTTCTCCTTGCGGCCTGCGATGAGGGCCGGTATCATCACGTTCTCGAGCGAAGTGAATTCAGGCAGGAGATGGTGGAACTGGAAGACAAAGCCTATTTTCCTGTTCCGGAACACGGACAGCTCCTTCTGACCGAGCCCGAGCACATCCGTACCGTCTATCTTGAGGGAGCCGGCGTCAGGGGTGGAAAGTGTGCCGAGAATCTGCAGGAGGGTGGACTTACCGGCCCCGGAAGCCCCCATTATGGATATCACCTCCGACTCCCCTGCATGAAAATCAATGCCTTTCAGCACCTGCAGCTTTCCGAACGACTTTACAATTCCTTTAGCATCTATCATTTTGGACAAATTTCCAGTGGAACCATGCCGGTCCATACCGGCTTCAATGGACCAAAGGTAGTGTTTTTAACGGCCTCACGGAAAAATAATGTCAAAAAACCGCAAAAAATTTTGCCATTCATAAAAAAAGCCATATCTTTGCAGTCCCATTCAGAAGAATAGGGAATCATTCGGGGTGTGGCGCAGTTGGCTAGCGCATCTGGTTTGGGACCAGAGGGTCCTGTGTTCGAGTCACAGTACCCCGACATCAGGACGGAGACAGAATCATCTGCCTCCGTCCTTTTTTATATCCCATGGCCGGATTCTCTTTATCGGATCAGCGTAATGCGGACAGGCATAAAAAATAAAAACGTATATTTGCAGACGTACGAAACAACCATTATGCTGAAGATAAAGAATTTCTATTTCAACGACCTGCACGAGTGCTGCAGCGTGGCATGGGACGAGACCGGAGAATGTGTGATCATCGATCCGGGCTTCTACACGGACACAGAAAGGGACCAGCTGGCCGGCTTCATAAAGGACAAGGGGCTTAAGCCGGTGAAAATCCTGCTGACGCATGCTCATTTCGACCATGTGTTCGGCCTCAAGGAATGTGCGCAGATGTACGGCATACCCGTATACATGGACCCGGCCGACAGGGAGACCCTGCAGAGCGCGGATTGGTACTGCAGGAATTTCGGGTTCAGGACCCCACCCACGGATGTGGAGACGGAAGACATACATGACGGGGACACGGTGAGCTTCGGGAAGACCACATTCGAAGTGCTTTCCACACCGGGCCATACCCCTGGAGGAGTCTGCTACCTCGACCGTACGGACAAGGTGCTTTTCAGCGGTGACACGCTTTTTGCAGGAAGCATAGGGCGCACTGACCATCCGCAGGGAGACTATGACAGACTGATGGAAGGGATATTCGGCAAGCTGGTCCCTCTGGACGGAGACATAGC
>CALVCB010000043.1 GCA_944325965.1 uncultured Bacteroidales bacterium | reverse complement strand
CCGCTGCTCTGGTATAGTGCGTGTATCCGTGTTTCATGACTGTACGGTTTTGCCTTCAATTCGGTAAGAAGCGGTTTCCAAATTTAACGTCAGTTCGATGAACTGGTTTTGATTATATTAAACTAAATTTAATACCTTAACTTTAATGACCGGAATTCATCGCACTGCCGTTAAGGATTTCTTCCAGAAATCCTGCCAGTCCACCCCCAGTCACCTTGCGGTGACAGCCCCGGTGGGGCATGCGTCTCCGCTTCGCTCCGCCGGCACCTGCGCTGCTCCGGTTTCCCTGCTGGAAACCTCGCTGACGCTCCGGTGCGGCCCTGACGGGCCCTGCTTAAACAGAAATCCTGTCTGTCTGAACCCCAGTCACTCCGTGACAGCCCCTTATTAAGGGGCGCCACTCCCTTCCTTCCCCCTCGCCGGGGGACCTGTCGCAGGCCCGTGGCCTGCTCCTTAATAGGTAATTCGATGTAATTTAATGAATTAAATTCATCGAATTCACGTAAATTTAACAAATAATCCGGTTCCGATGAATCAATCCATTAAAATATCCTGCCCGGCAGCTGTTAATACTGCTTTGCACCGGCTTCCGGGACTTTTCATATCTATGGATATAAATTTGTTGTGCATCCGGTTTTTACATAAATTTGCCAGGCAAAAAACATGATGATGGGGATAAGACAGGAAATAAGGGAATATATAGACAGCAGCATAGTCCCGCTCTATGATGTCTTTGACATGGCGCACCGCAGGGATCATGTGCTTACTGTCATGTCGCAGGCGATGGAACTGTATTCCACGGCCCCTGAGGAAATCCGTTCCGGCATTGATCCCGAGATGCTTCTTGTCGCTGCCGCCTGCCATGACCTCGGCCTGGTGAACGGCAGGGAAAACCATCATCTGGATTCCGGCAGGATAATCCGTTCTGACAGGATGCTGTCCAAATGGTTTTCCAGGGAGCAGGTGGAGACCATCGCCCGGGCTGCGGAAGACCACAGGGCATCCGGCAAGTCGGAGCCGAGATCCATATACGGCAAGATAGTGGCGGAAGCTGACCGTGTCATAGATGCCGGGACCATAATACGCCGCACTGTCCAGTATGGCCTGACCCGCTATCCGGAACTCGGGGCCGAAGAGCAGATAGCAAGGGCTGAAACACATCTTGCCGAAAAGTACGGGCCGGGTGGATACCTCAGACTCTGGATACCATGGAGCGGCAATGCTTCCAGGCTTGAGGCACTCCGTGCATTGATTTCCGATCCTGTCCGCCTTCATTCAGAGATACGGCGCATTTTCTTTTCTGTGACACTGGCGGGTCCCTGAGGAAACCTTCATTGCTGGCCGTATTCCGCAAGTCTTTTCCGGATATTATTAACAGGAATGCCGGCTGAGCATACCGCCCGGCCGGCATTCCTGCCATATGGACCGCTGTTCTGAAGAAATTACAGCGTCCTTTTGATCTCTACTATATTATAGGCCTCCACGATGTCGCCGACCTTGATGTCATTGTAGCCTGAGATGTTGAGACCGCAGTCCATTCCGGCTACGACCTCTTTCACGTCGTCCTTGAACCTCTTGAGCGAGCCGAGTTCACCGGTGTAGACCACTATGCCGTCACGGATGACACGCACTTTGGCAGTCCTTGTCAGCTTGCCTTCCTTGACAACGCATCCTGCAATTGTCCCGACCTTGGAAATCTTGAATGTCTCTGCGACTTCTGCCGTTGCTGTGACCTCCTCTTTCTCTTCAGGCGCGAGCATGCCTTCAATACCGCTTTTGACCTCGTTTATGGCATCATAGATGACAGAGTAGAGCCTGATTTCGATCTCTTCCTTCTCTGCGAGCTTGCGGGCATTGGCTGAAGGGCGGACCTGGAAACCGATGATGATGGCGTCAGAAGCGGCCGCAAGGAGCACATCCGACTCGGAAATTGCACCCACTGCCTTGTGGATCACATTCACCCGTACTTCCTCCGTAGACAGCTTGAGCAGGGAGTCTGACAAGGCCTCGATGGACCCGTCTACATCTCCTTTGACTATGATGTTCAGTTCCTTGAAGTTCCCGATAGCTATCCTGCGTCCTATTTCTTCCAGTGACAGGTGCTTCTGGGTCTTTATGCCCTGGATGCGGATGAGCTGCTCTCTCTTGTTGGCGATGTCCTTGGCTTCTTTCTCGTCCGCCATGATATTGAATGTCTCTCCTGCCGTTGGGGCCCCGTTCAGGCCCAGTACCGAAACAGGAGTTGAAGGACCTGCCTCTTCTACTTTCTGTCCGCGCTCATTGAACATTGCCTTGACCCTTCCGGTATAGCATCCGCTGAGCATGACATCTCCTACACGCATTGTACCGTTCTGCACCAGGACAGTAGCCAGATATCCCCGGCCCTTATCCAGGGATGACTCTATTACGGCTCCCGTTGCCCTGCGCTTTGGATTCGCTTTCAGATCAAGCAGTTCTGCCTCCAGAAGCACTTTATCCAGAAGCTTGTCGACATTGATACCTTTTTTGGCCGAGATTTCCTGGCACTGGTATTTGCCGCCCCACTCCTCCACGAGAAGGTTCATGTTTGCGAGTTGTTCCCGAATCTTGTCAGGGTTTGCACCAGGCTTGTCTATCTTGTTGATTGCAAATACCATAGGGACTCCTGCCGCTTGGGCGTGGTTAATGGCTTCCACGGTCTGCGGCATTATGGCGTCATCGGCTGCGATGATGATGATCGCAAGGTCAGTCATCTTGGCACCGCGGGCACGCATCGCTGTGAACGCCTCATGTCCAGGTGTGTCAAGAAATGTAATCCTCTTTCCGTCAGGAAGCACAACGTTGTATGCCCCTATATGCTGGGTGATTCCTCCTGCCTCACCGGCAATCACATTCGACTTGCGTATGTAATCCAGCAGTGATGTCTTTCCATGGTCCACATGTCCCATGACAGTAATGACAGGTGGCCTTGGGACGAGCTCCCCTTCATCGTCATTCTCCTGTTCGATGGCCTCTGTGAGCTCGGCCGTCACGAACTCCACCTCGTATCCGAATTCCTCTGCCACGAGGACGATGGTCTCCGCATCGAGCCTTTGGTTTATGGATACCATCAGTCCCAGGCTCATGCATGCCCCGATCACCTTTGTCACAGGGATGTTCATCAGGTTGGCAAGGTCGTTGACCGTGACGAATTCGGTTACCTTGAGAATCTTCTTCTCCAGCTCCTGCTGCTCGATTTCCTCCTGAAGCTTCTGGGATGCGAGCTCCCTCTTTTCCCTCCTGTGCTTTGCCCCGAAGTTGTTCTTGGACTTGCTTTCGTTCATCCTTGCGTAGGTCTCCTTGATCTGCTTCTGGATTTCCTTCTGCATCTCCTCTTCCTCGGCTTCGCTCATTATAGGCTTGAAGCGGTCGCGTTTCTTGCCTTTCCCTCCTGACGAGGCATTGGCATCCTGCCTGCTGTCTTTCCTGGCCCCCTCGTTCTTGTTCTTCTTTTTCTCTTTCCTGTAGTCGTCGGTTTCATTGCCGACTTTTGTCACATCGACTTTCTGGCTTCCTCCCTTAGCTATCCTTTCCCTCTTCTTGTTCTTTTTCTTCTTGTCGAACTGCGAGAGGTCTATCTTGTCCACGACCTTTGGCCCCTGGAGCTTTTCTACCTCAATTTTGATTTCACGCGGCTCGTGTACCGGGGTAGGTGCCGGCACAGTGCTATCTTCCATAGGTTTTTCCATGGCATCATTTCCGGTCCCATCATCAGGGGCAGGATTGCTTTCCGGAGTGGCCACCGGTGCAGGCTCCTCATTCCTTGCCGTTTCGGCCTTTACCTGATGCGGCTTTTTCTCAAATTGGGACAGGTCTATCTTGTCGACTATTTTAAGTCCTTCAATCACAGGCTTCTTTGGTTCTTCCACATTAGCGGCAGGTGCGGATTCAGGTTCAGGCTCCGGTGACTTCTCTGCAGCAGGCTGCACGGGTGTCTGCTGAGGGGATGGCTCCTGCACTGCCTTCTGTACCGGTGTTTCTGCGGCCTCCTGCGTCGGAATGCTGTGCGCAAAGCTGTTGCTCTTGATGATTATTTCCTTCACAGGCTCGTCCTCATCTTCAGCGACGGATTTTTTCTTGGTCCCCAGTTCAATGATTTCCTTGAGCTTGATGGCGACTTTTTCCGAGTCCTGCTTGAGTTTCTGTTCATCACCGAATTTTGCCTCTATTGCAGGCAGGTATGAATCCGAGATCTTGGCGTTCGGGTTCATTTCCACCCCTGCCCCCTTTTCATTGAGGAAATCCACGAGGGTCTGCAGTCCGATGTTGAATTCTTTGGTAAGTTTGCTTAATCTTATTTCTGCCATATAAATACTGTTTTAAGTTAATTGTGAATGAGGAAACGGAAACGGGAGGCCCGGATTGCTAATCTTCAAATTCCGCCCTGAGTATCCTCATGACCTCATCCACTGTCTCGTCTTCAAGGTCGGCCCTTTTGGCGATGTCCGCAGGCGAGAGCGCGAGTACGCTCTTGGCCGTGTCGCAGCCGATGGACTCCAGCTTGTCTATGATCCACTGGTCGATCTCGTTGCTGAATTCGCTCAGGAGCACGTCCTCCTCCTCTCCTTCGCCTTCCTGTTTAGGAAGCTCCCTCCAAACCTCTATCTCCTTGCCTACAAGCATGCTTGCCAGCTTGATGTTGCATCCTCCCTTGCCGATGCCTTTCTTGACTTCGTCAGGAAGCATGTATACCTTTATCTTCTCCTCGTCTCCGCCCAGTACGATTGATGAAATCTTTGCCGGGCTGAGGGCCCTCTGGATGAGCAGCTGGGTGTTCGAAGTCCACTGCAGGACATCGATGTTCTCGTTGCGGAGCTCCCTCACGATGCCTATGATCCTGGCACCCTTGACGCCGATGCAGGCCCCGATCGGGTCGATGCGCTCGTCGTATGACTCTACGGCCACCTTGGCCCTTTCTCCGGGTATGCGCACTACTTTCTTTATCGTAATGAGACCGTCATAAATTTCAGGGACCTCCTGTTCGAACAGCTTTTCGAGGAATTCGTTCGATGTACGTGACAGTACTATATAAGGTGTGGTGTTGTTCTTCATCTCCACACTTTTGATGATGGCCCTTACTGTGTCGTTCTTCTTGAAGTGCTCGCCGGGGATCTGCTCTGATTTCGGAAGCCTGAGCTCGTTACCGTCCTCGTCGAGGATGAGAACTTCCTTGGACCATGTCTGGTAGACCTCCCCTGTGAAAATTTCACCGATCTTGCCGGTGTATTTGTTGTACAGGTTGGCTTTCTCTATGTCCATGATGCGTCCCTGGAGATTCTGCCTGATATTGAGTATGCCCCTGCGGCCGAAGTCCTTCATCTCCACCTTCGTGGCGTATGTCTCGCCGATCTCGTACTCGTCCCCGTCCTTGTTCACTTCGGAGAGCGCTATCTGGGTGTTGGGATCCTCGACTTCCTCTACCACCTCCCTGTTCCAGTAGATTTCGCAGTCTCCCTTGTCGATGTTGATGATGATGTCGAAATTGTCGGCTGACCCGTATGTCTTCGCCAGCTGTGTCCTGAACACGTCTTCGAGGACCCCCATCATTGTAGGCCTGTCGATGTTCTTCAGATTCTTGAATTCTGAGAAAGCATCCCTGAGTTCTGTCTTTTCCATTTTATCTGTAATTTCTATTTAAAATCAATGTAGTATCTGACGGAATTAATCTCCTGCAGCGCGAATGTTCCTGTATGCTCCACAGGTACTTTCTTCTTGCTGCCTTCCGTCTTCTCCAGTGTGGTATAGGTCAGTGTGACTGAGTCGTTCGAGACCCCGGAAAGCACGGCCACGAGTTTCCTGCCGCCTTTTAGCGACACCTCCACTTTCTGTCCCAGTGCTTTCTGGTACTGCTTACGGACCTTGAACGGCTGGTCGAGACCTGCTGATGACACTGTCAGGGAATAGTCTTCCGTGTCCCTGCTGAACTTCTCTTCGAAAATCCGGCTCAGTTCTACGCAGTCCTCTATTTCCACAGTCCCCGTTTCCGACTCGACCGTAAGCTCGATGTCATTGTCCTTGCTGATATTTATGCTGACAATGAAGCATCCCCGTGCAACGATTGCACTTTCCATTGCATCTTGTATCTCTGAAACTTCCATGCTGCTGGGTTATGAACATAAAATAAGGGGACTTGCCGTCCCCTGAACCTAACTCACGCTGCAAAGGTATATAAAATTGATGAAAGTTTTTCATAATTAGAGATAAAAATACGTACATTTGCACGTTTAATGAATAACATGACGGTAAATCTTCAATAATCCTATGGAATTCAAGGCAAAAGAGATAGCGGAAATCTTGAAGGGTACTGTGGACGGAAATCCGGAGGCAAAGGTCTCTACTTTTGCGAGGATAGAGAGCGGGAAACCGGGAAGCATCTGTTTTTTCGCGAATCCGAAATATGAGCATTATGTCTATCAGTGCAAGGCTGATATCATTATAGTAAACAAGTCATTTGTTCCTCAGCAGCCGGTCGGAGCTACTTTGATCAGGGTCGAGAACGCATACGCCTCGGTGGCGGAGCTCCTGGACTATGTCACTGCCAGGAAACGTTCATTCAAAAGATACAGGGGCCGCAATGTCAGGCGGTTCCTTTCCACGAAATTTGGAAAGAAGGTCTATGTGGGCGACTGCAGCTATGTCGGCAGGCATGTTCAGGTCGGCGACTATACGAAAATCTACGAGCAGGTATATATAGGTGACGGCACCAGGGTCGGCAGGCACTGCATCATCTATCCCGGAGTGAAGATCTATCCCGGGATGGTTATAGGAGACAATGTCATAATACATTCCAATGCCGTGATCGGTGCTGACGGCTTCGGCTTCGCCCCGCTTGAGGACGGCTCGTACAAAAAGATCGAGCATACCGGCAATGTCATCATAGAGGATGATGTCGAAATCGGGGCAAACACCACGATAGACAAGTCCCAGATGGGCTCGACTGTCATTGCAAAAGGCGTCAAGATAGACAATCTTTGCCAGGTGGCGCACAATGTGGAGATAGGCGCGAACACCGTGATGGCGGCACAGACCGGTATTGCAGGCTCGACAAAGATAGGCAGGCACTGTGTAATGGGCGGCCAGGTCGGCATCGCCGGACATATCACCATCGCAGACAACACGTCTTTCGGTGCCCAGTCGGGAGTCCTGGGCAGTGTGAAGCAGGAGGGCCAGGCGTTCCTCGGCACGCCGGCAATCCCTTACAGGGAATACCTGAAGTGCTACGCCATTTTCAAAAAGAACGGGAAACAGCAGACTGAAAAAGGGAAACAGCAGATATAGGATTGGATAAGAATTTTTTTTACTTATCTTTGCGCACTTTATTACAGAAAAATGAAAATGCAGCTAAAACAACAGACAGTCGGGAGAAGTCACAGTTTTGAAGGGAAGGGCCTGCATACGGGAAGGGTATCGAAGATCACTGTCAATCCCGCTCCTGCCGACTACGGGATCCGCTTCAGACGTACTGATATAGGCGAAAATGCGTTAATAGAAGCTGTCGCTGAAAACGTTTCAAGTACGGCCCGGAGTACTACCATTTCAAAGAATGATCTTACTGTCATGACGATAGAGCATCTGATGTCCGCCCTGACAGGTATGGGTATAGACAATGCCCTTATTGATATTGACAATGTTGAAGTGCCTATCCTTGACGGAAGCGCGAAGCCATATATCGATGCCATCTGGCAAGGGGGAAAGGGGATAGTCGAGCAGGATGCCCCAAGGAAATACCTTGAGCTCGCCGCCCCTGTGGAGATAAGGAACGAGGAGACAGGAGCGTATGTCAGGATAGAGCCGTCCGATTTGCCGTCCTTCGACCTTACAATCGACTTCAATTCAAAGGTCCTGGGAGTCCAGACGGCGCATTGGGACCCGTCGGTCTCCTACACGGAAGAAATTGGCATCTGCCGCACTTTTGTCTTTTTCCATGAAATAGAATACCTGTTCAAGAATAATCTGATTAAGGGAGGGGATGTGGATAACGCGGTGGTCATTGTCGAGCATCCTGTCACCGACGGGCAGCTCGAGCACATGTCCCGGCTTTTCAATGTGCCTATGCTGGAAATCCGCTCCGACGGATACCTTAACAACATTAAGCCAAGGTTCCCGAATGAATGTGCCAGACACAAGTTGCTCGACCTTGTGGGTGACCTCAGGCTTGCCGGGGGGTACCTTAAGGCGAAGGTTACGGCATTCAAGGCCGGTCACACAATCAATACCAGGGCGGCGGCCGCTGTCAGAAATTCGTTGAAATAAAATCAATCAGCCATGAACAAGATACATCCATTAGCAACGGTACATCCGAATGCAAAGATCGGTGACAATGTCGAGATAGGTCCATATGCTTATGTGGACGAATTTGTCGAGATAGGTGACGGATGCCACATCCTTCCCCATGCCACTGTATTCAATTATGTGAAGATAGGAAAGAACTGCAGCATTTTTCCCGGAGCTGTGGTCGGCGCCATTCCGCAGGATCTCAAGTTCGACGGGGAGGTGACCTATGTCGAGATCGGAGACAATGTCAATATCCGTGAATGTGCTACGATCAACCGGGGTACGAAGGCAAGCGGAAAGGGCGTGACCAAGGTTGGGAGCAACACTCTCATAATGTCATACGTGCATGTCGCCCATGACTGCTGCATCGGAGAGCACTGTATCCTTGTCAGCTATACCGGTATTGCAGGGGAGACAAATGTGGACGACTGGGCCATCCTCGGCGGCGGGACTCTCTCCCACCAGTTCTCCAAGATAGGCAAGCATGCGATGGTAGGCGGCGGGTCCAAGGTCAACAAGGACGTCCCACCTTATATCCTTTGCGGACGCGACCCGCTTTCATACGCCGGCATTAACATCGTAGGGCTCCGCAGGAGGGGGTTTTCTTCTGACCAGATCAGGAATATCAAGGACATGTACGATATTATCTACAATGCGGGCTTCAATGTGAGCGACGCCTGCGCCAAGATAGAGTCCGGCTTCCCTCAGAGCGAGGAGCGTGACACCATCCTCGAGTTCATCAGAAGTTCTAAGAGGGGCATCGTGAAGGGCATGTCCTCCAATGCAAAGGGGGAATTGGAATAGTGCCTGTCCTTTTGAGTACGGCGTATTTCCCGCCGGTGCAGTATTTCGCCGCCATGGCGAGGGGATTTACCCTGTCTCCGGACAGGGTAAATCCGTCTATAGCCTATATGGAGGCATGTGAGAATTATCAGAAACAGTCCTACCGGAACAGATGCGTGATTTATTCCCAGTCAGGGCCAGAGGCCCTGGTCATCCCGGTGGTGCATGAAGGCGGAACGCACAGGATCCCGATACGTGAAATAAAGATAGACTACAGGAACGGCTGGGTCATGCGGCACCAGAGGGCTATATATTCCGCATACGGAACATCCGCATTTTTCGAATATTATAGGGACGGGCTTTTCTCCATAATGGACGGCAGACCGGAGTATCTGTTCGACCTGAACCTGTCTGTCATCAGGTTCTTCATAGAAAATACCGGTCTTGCGGTAGATATTAAGATGACTGACAGGTATTTGCCCCCGCAGGAGGCGGAGGATGTTTACGGGAATGACCTCCGTGAGGTCATTCATCCCAAACGACCGGACAGACTTATGTCTCTTATGGGACTGGAAAAGCCGTATTTCCAGGTCTTTTCCGGAAGATACGGCTTTATTCCCGGCCTTTCCATCATGGATTTGCTTTTTAATGAAGGCCCGAATTCAATCACTTTCCTGAAAACGCTCACCGTTCCGGCATTCAGAACCGGAACCCGATAGTCAGCATTACGTCATACATCCATTTCCTGCCCAGGATTTCAGGTGAAGGGAAGTAGTCCTCTCCCAGGATATAGTCTGCATACGGATAGATATATTCGTTGGCGTATTTTGTTGCCCTGAAGGCTATGTCTGCGAAGAAGGACCCGTCGGAACTGAAGCCGAGACCGGCTGAAAAGCTGTTCTTGTTGGCCTTTACCGCCTGCTTGATGTTGTCCTCGTAGTATCTTTCAGGGGAAGTTGTGAGGTTGTATCCAGCACGCACGGCAAACGAACGTGCCGGCCTTATCTCGATACCTGCCCTGAACATGTGCGAGGTTCCCATGTATTCCGTGATGTCCGCGTTCACGCCGTCATCGTAGTAGCTGTTGTCGCTGGTCTCTGTCTCCCTGAATTTCATCCCGCTGTAGTCGCACATTTCATAATCGGCGCTTATCAGGCCGAAGCCGCCGAACGTGTAGGCCAGGCCGACATTGAACCTGAACGGGGAAATAAGCCTGTATCTGTATTGTCCTTCAGGGCTTTCGCTGCTGGCGTTGAACTGGCTGTCCGTATAGTATGACGCTGCTGAATAGGACCAGAATTCCTTGATGACGGTAGAGGTCGGGGTCTGTATCGCGCCTCCTATCCTAAGTCCGGCGACCGGCCTGGCGATGAAACCGAATTTGCCGTACACCCCGACACCGCTCGCATTGTACCTGTAGTTGAAGTTCATGTCAGTGAAATAGGTCGTGGATTCGGTGTTGTCATCGTTCTGGTATGTGATCTGGAACAGGGACGGGTCCTGTGCCACTTCCGTCATCCAGTCCCGGTAGGAATAATTCAGCGAAGTTATCCCCAGGTTGAAGCCGAAATAGAATTTGTCGGAGAAATTCATCCCGAGATTGATCAGGTAGTCGTATTTGGAGCCGCTCTGTGTCCTCCCGTAGTTCTGGTCCAGCGTCCCTGACTGCTGTATTATGTAATTCCCCTCGTTGTCAATGTAGTAGGATTCGCTGGTTCCGATGTATTCACTGTTGGACGGTCCGTAAAGGCTTATTAGCCCGGCCTCCCACGCCGCTATGGATTCCCAAGGGGCGTTTGAATTGTTGTACGCGTCGGACATCGTGAGTTCGCTGATGTCCCATCCGGAGGTGTTGTATGCAAGGGCGCCCATGAATGAGGTGTTCGCATTGGAACCCCTGGCTACCATGTTGTCATTGAAATATGATGAACCGCTGGCCATGAATCCGACACTGATACGTGTAAGCCCGGATGTCCGGTGAGTGTCGTAGTTGAGGGTGAACCCTATGCTCGGGAGGGTGAATCTGGTGGATGTGTTTTTCATGCGGCGCTCGAAGCCGTTGTTCTCACCGTCCCATTTTGTCCCCTGTGCCGTGTTTACTGCGATGTTAAGGGCGGGGGTGATCGTTACCTGGCCATAGCTTGCCACCGCTGAACCTGCGGGGTTTATGGCGATGCCTCCCATGTCTCCGCCCAGTGCAGTGAAGGCATTGCCCATTGCCACCGACCTTGCTGTACCGTAATATGTGTTTTCGCTGTACGTAA
Organism: uncultured Bacteroidales bacterium; assembly: GCA_944325965.1. Lineage (GTDB taxonomy): Bacteria > Bacteroidota > Bacteroidia > Bacteroidales > UBA932 > Cryptobacteroides. The sequence goes on along the minus strand of CALVCB010000043.1, from coordinate 5,984 downwards.
AAGCATCGTACATGGTCTGTGCACCTGCACCGGACACTATGCCGAATGCTGTCAGCAGGAGTATTGTCCTTTTCATCATTGTTCCTTTCTTTATTTTCAGGTTAATGTGTTCTGCCTGGCCTCTTCATGGGCTATCTTCTCCTGACGGATGATGACCCGCCTCTGGAGCTCCTGCTCCCGCCTGAATATCCTGAACTCCTGCTGCCCGAGAATGAGCTGCTACGGCTGAATGAGGAAGATGACTGGCGGCTTATTGCCGAGCTCCTGTTGATACTTGATGCCGAACTGCTCCTGTTGAATGTTGAGCCGGAGGCAGATCGCTGGGATGATGTGTTCCCGTAGTTGAAAGATCTTGAGGATGAGCCGCTGCCATATGAAGATGCGCTCCTTGTATATGAACTTGCCGGCCTGCGCCAGAAGTTCTGGCTTGAAGTGGCCGAACTCCTGCTGCCTGAGGTGGCCGTGCCTCTGTATGACTGTACGGATCTTCTTGCCCCTGTTGAAGGTACATATGATGAAGAAGATCCGGAGCCTTTGCTGCCGGATGGCCTGGAGGCTGTGGTCCTGTCTGTGGATACGATTCCTGTCCTGTACCCGGAGGAAACCCGTCTGACTGAAGACGAGGAGGACAGTGATGAGCCTGTGCCTCTGGTCCCGTTCGAAGAGCCTGTGCTGACTGAAGTACGTCTCGCTGTCGAAGAGCTTGTCCCGATGCCTCTGCGGTTTACAGGTGTGCGTGTGGTGCCTTCAGTCCTTACGCTTGAGCTGTAGGAGTGCCTCGGGTTGGATGATGAGACAGGGCCGCGCATGGTGGTCGAGCTCCTGTGCCCGAAGTATACATCGCGCCCGTGTCCTCCGTGTACGTGTCCCGGACCGTGCCATCCGAGCCCGGGGCCCCATCCCCCGTACCATCCGCAGTAGTGCGGATACCACGGATATGCAGGCCCCCAGTACCAAGGGTCGTAGAACCATGGGTCGAAGAAGATTCCCACACCCCAGTACCACGGGTCATAGAAGGCCCATCTGTTCCAGTACCATGGGTCATAATATCCCCAGTACCTGCCGTAATACCACGGGTCCCAGTATATGCTTGTGAATGTTACCGGACGGTAGTATGTCCACGGGTAGAGGCTGAAATAGGTCTGGTCGAACGGATCGTCCGTAATGGTCACTGATGTACCTGTGCCTGAGAAACTGATTACCGCGGATTTGTCTTCAGGTATATATAGCGTGTCCGTCCTTGCCGTTCCTGAAGTCGCGGAGCTGAGATAGATTTCGGACTCATGTGTCTTCTTTACCAGTTCGTCGGTTTCTGCCTTTGCTGCCAGGATCTCCCGGCGGTTTTCGGCTTGCGGGCTGCTGTACAGTCCGTCCTGGAATCTCTGTCCGGATGATGACGTATATGACATTGTCCCGCAGGATGTCAGAGCGAAGGCAGTTGCTATTAGAATGCCAATTTTCGTTTTCATACCCAATCTCCTTCGTGTTTTATAATTTTTTCGTACCTTCGTGGCGCGAATCGACTGTATTGTCTTGCAATACTAACGCCAAGATGCGTCTTTTATTGATTATGATGCATAAATTCACACAATGTTAAAAATAAATCTGAATAAAACAAAATAGCGAAATGGCAAAAGAAGTTACAAGCAGGTCAGAAAACTATTCGCAGTGGTATGACGACCTTGTAGTGAAGGCAGACCTTGCAGAGCGTTCTGCTGTCAGGGGCTGTATGGTGATCAAGCCTTACGGATATGCGATATGGGAGAAAATGCAGCATATCCTCGACAAGAAATTCAAGGAGACAGGTCATGTCAATGCATATTTCCCGCTTTTCATACCCAAGTCATTCCTCAGCCGTGAGGCGGAGCATGTGGAAGGCTTCGCAAAGGAATGTGCGGTGGTGACACACCACAGGCTCATGGCTAATCCTGACGGCCCTGGAGTCGTCGTGGACCCTTCCGCGAAGCTGGAGGAGGAGCTGGTCGTGCGACCTACGTCGGAGACTATCATCTGGAACACATACAAGAACTGGATAAAGTCATGGAGGGATCTTCCTATCCTGTGCAACCAGTGGGCCAACGTAGTCCGTTGGGAGATGCGCACGAGACTTTTCCTCCGTACGGCGGAGTTCCTCTGGCAGGAGGGGCACACTGCACACGCTACCAGACAGGAGGCAGAGGCCGAGGCAATGAAAATGGTGAATGTCTATGCCGATTTTGCAAGGAATACCATGGCGCTTCCTGTGGTCGTAGGTCACAAGAGCCCGAACGAGAGGTTCGCCGGTGCCCTCGATACGCTTACCATCGAGGCCATGATGCAGGACGGGAAGGCACTGCAGGCCGGTACCTCGCATTTCCTCGGGCAGAATTTCGCCAAGGCGTTCGATGTGCTCTACCAGACAAAGGAAGGTACGCAGGAATATGTATGGGCTACATCATGGGGCGTCTCCACCCGCCTTATGGGTGCGCTTATCATGGCCCACGGGGATGACAACGGCCTTGTCCTCCCTCCGGCGCTCGCCCCAATACAGGTGGTGATGGTGCCTATCTACAAGAGCGATGCGGAACGCTCTGCCATCCTTGACAAGATGGAGCAGCTCAAGAAAGAGCTCGAGGCGCACGGGCATACCGTGAAGATAGACGACAGGGACACCCTGCGTCCGGGATTCAAGTTTGCCGAGTGGGAACTTAAGGGGGTTCCGGTAAGGATTGCCATAGGCCCTCGGGACCTGGAGAACGGCCAGGTCGAGCTTGCCCGCAGGGACACTCTCGAAAAGTCGTCCGTACCGCAGGAAGGGCTCGGCAGGAGGATTGAGGACCTGTTGGATGAAATACAGAATAATATTTATGACAAAGCCTTGAAATTCAGGAATGAACATATTGTGAAGGTGGATACCTGGGATGAATTCAAGGCAAAGATAGAGGATGGTGGCTTCCTTCTCTGCCACTGGGACGGGACTACCGAGACCGAAGAGAAGATCAAGGAGGAGACCAAGGCTACCATCAGATGCATCCCTATCGATACAGCCGTGTGCGAAGAAGAAGGCAAATGCGTCTACTCCGGCAAACCGTCACACCGCAGGGTGCTTTTTGCAAGATCTTATTAGTAAATATATTATAAACATATGAGATCATTCCGTCTGATTGCAGTGCCCATTCTTTTTGCTGCCGCCTTCGCTGCTTCGGCGCAGGACAACCAGCTGTCCGATGTGCAGAAGATTGCAGCGGACGCCGCCGTGGCATTGCAGTCGGCGCCCAAGACGGAGGAGGTGAAGAAGGTGCGGTACTGGACCAACTCCCTGCAGACCAAGCTGGATTTCGGGCAGACCTCGCTTACTAACTGGGCTGCCGGTGGTTACAACACGGTGTCGTTGAAGACCTTCATTGATGCCAATGCGAATTACAGCAAGGACAAGATGTTCTGGAACAACCGTCTTCAGCTCGATTACGGCTTCCTGTATTCTGCGGACAAGCCGATATTGCAGAAGAGTGATGACAGGATTTATCTGGAGAGCAAATGGGGGTATCAGGCCAAGGATGAGCTGTACTATTCAGCCAACTTCAGTTTCAGGTCGCAGTTCTCGAACACATACGAATATCCTACTCCTTCTTCAAAGGCAGACGGCTCTGCCCTCGGGGAAGGGGAGGAATACAGCGCGGAGGACTGGCGTGCCGCAAGGGTGCATAAGTCAGGTCTTCTTTCCCCTGCATACACCAATCTTGCGCTCGGTCTCGACTACAAGCCCCTGTCATGGCTTACAGTCAACCTTGCACCGTTGACGGGCGGTTTTGTAATCGTTGACAATCCGCAGCTGAGGGCATCCTACAGCCAGCCGTTGAAAAAGAAGTATGAAGATGTCACTGATCTTCCAAAGCTGGAGGACGGGACTACTGTCGACGGTAATGTCTACCGGGCGGCAAAGTTCGAGTTCGGTGCCCAGCTGAAAGTCGATTTCAAATTCAATGTCAATGACAACTTTGCTTTTTCATCGCAGGTTGTCCTGTTCTCTGACTATCTTGACGACCCGCAGAACCTGCGCGTGAACTGGGATACCAGGATAGACTGGAAATTGGCGAAGTTCTTTTCCTTCACGATCATTACAAACTTGATTTATGACGACAATGTCTTGATTGTGACTCCGGAAGAGAAAGCTGCGGGGCTTCAGGGAAAGCAGAGGGTCCAGTTCAAGGAGTCCCTTTCTTTCGGTTTTGTCTATACATTCGCCACGAAGTCATAGCATGCAGCGGGCGTTCGACTCTATACTGGCCGCACTGCTTGAAGAACTGGCCTCCGGACGTTCGGAACTGTCCGGCAGGCGGCCGTCTGTGCTTCTGGCTGTCAGCGGAGGAATCGACTCAATGTGCATGGCGGAACTTTTCAGATGCTCCTCCGTGGATGTCGGGTTCGCCATTGCCCATTGCAATTTTTCTCTGCGTGGAGAAGAAAGTGACTCGGATGAGGCTCTTGTGGAGAAATGGGCGGATGGCAATGGTGTGAAGTTCCACAGGGTAAGGTTCGACACCCTCGCTTATGCCTCCGGGAACGGCCTCAGTACGGAGATGGCTGCACGGGTACTCCGGTACGGCTGGTTTTCAGAGTTGTGCGGACAGAACTGCTATGATGCCGTAGCTGTTGCACATAATGCCAACGACAATGTCGAGACCCTGTTCCTCAATCTTTTGCGGGGAACGGGAATTAAGGGGATCTCCGGGATGAAACCGCTGTCCGTTGTCCCGGAACCGGTGTCTGTACCCGAAGCCGGACGTGCGGCGCTGATCCGCCCCCTTCTCGGTTTTACAAGAAAGCAGATAGAGGGCTTCATGTTCGCCCGCAAGGTGCAGTACCATGATGACAGGACCAACTTCGGGACGGAATACAGGAGGAATAAGATCCGCAATCTGGTATTCCCTGTCCTGGAACAGATTAACCCGTCCTTTATAAGGACTATAAACAGGGAGATGGCGTATTTCTCGCAGGTCGGCAGGATAGCTGACAGGTATTATGAAAGCCATGTCCCGTCCTCCGGTGACGCCCGCCGGATTGATACAGTCAGTCTGATGGAAACACCCGAGTGGGAGTATCTGCTCTACAGGACTCTTGAAGAATATGGTTTTTCTTCTCCGGTGATTTTCTCCTTGACAGAGCTGCTGAAAAGCGGCAGGACAGTTTCCGGGAAGGTTTTCAATGCGGAAAAATACCGTGTGGTCACTGCAGGCAGGGATCTTATAGTAGAGGAAATGCCCGGGACGGATAGCGGCAGGGCCCTTTATTCGGGCCGCCGCAGGGGGACGCTCTCTCCGGCGTTCTCCGATCCTTTCGCCGACCGCGGGGAAACCATGACGGTGGAAGGCCCGGGACTGTATCATTTCAACGGGCTGTCTTTCTCCGTCGAGGAGGCCCGCAGGGATTCTTTTGCAACGCTCAAGGCTCCGCGCGGTACTCTGTATTTCGACAGCGCAAAGCTTCCTTTCCCGTTCATGTGCAGAAAATGGGAGGCAGGGGACTGGATGGTCCCTCTCGGGATGAAAGGTAGAAAGAAGGTCAGCGACATGTTTACTGACCTGAAATACAGTTTGAGTGACAAATCCCGTGCTGTAGTCATACTCCGGGCCGGAGCGCAGCAGGAAGGCGGCAGCGGATGCCGTATTTCCGCCGTGCTGGGTGTCAGGTCCGATGACGGGGCCAGGGTGACGGATACCACTGAAAAGATTACTGTAATAAGTATAAGGCAGGACAATGGGACGGTCTGATTTTAAGATAGAGATATGCGCCAACTCAGTGGCCAGCTGCATAGCGGCCCGGGAAGGCGGTGCGGACAGGGTTGAGCTTTGTGCCGGCATACCGGAAGGCGGCACGACCCCTTCGTCAGGGATGATACGCTGTGCAAGGGAGGCCGTGGATATCGGTCTGAATGTGATAATCCGTCCCCGCGGAGGGGACTTCCTGTATTCCCCGGGGGAGATAAAGGAGATGCTGTATGACAT
>CALVCB010000042.1 GCA_944325965.1 uncultured Bacteroidales bacterium | reverse complement strand
AGTGGTAATATAAATATAAAGTAAATCTCGGCGATATATCGGGCGCAAAGTTAGATATTTATACAAAAGAGACAAATTTTCTTATAAACCAGTCTACATATTTTAATCATTTCTTAACAGCGGGAACCAAATACGGGAAACGGACGGTGCGGTTCCAGTCCGTTTCCCGCTCAAGGACTGCATCAGAATGCCAGCCTGAAGCCAATCTGGCACCTCCATCTGGAGTAGAAGTCATTTATACTCAGCTCCTGAGGCTCCATATAGGAATATACAGGCGTCATGTTCCCGTCGGAATCCCCGGAAAGGCTGCGGACGGAAAGGACCCTGCGGTAGTACGCACCGTCATAGTACAGGCCCCATTCTCTGTTAAACAAGTTACTGATATTCAGGAAGTCCACTACGAACTGGAGCTTGCGTCCATGCTTCTTGTCAAAGATGAAATCCTGCACGATGTGCAGGTCGAAATGATGCTCGAACCTGCCTGTGCCGGCATACCTCGAGGACCACTCTCCCCTGTGGCTGCGGAGATACCTGTCACTCTGGATGAACTGCTCGAAACGCTCCGCATCCCCCTCATTCTCCCATGTCATCAGGCCGACCTCGGCGGCTGTAGGGATATAGAGAAGGGAGTTCCCGTTGCGCCCGTCCCCGTTGAAATCGGCAGCCTCGTTCATCGTATATGAATACCTCTGGCCGCTGCCACCTTCATACATCAGGGACACGGACGTCCTCAACCCTCCGGAATACACCGGTGAAGTGTATGAGACGGATGCCATGACCTTGTGAGGCCTGTCGAACAGTGAATGGGACAGTTCCGGGGAGTTGGTATCGACGGAATAATTGTACTGCCAGCATGAAAGGGCGACTGAAGACGTGCCGTCATTCACCGAATATGAATGCCCGAACGTATATGCCGCCATAAGGTCGAGGCCGAACGGGAAGCTCTTTTCAATCTGTCCGCTCAATGAATACGAATATCCCTTGTCCGTGTTCCTGAGTGCCACGACAGCCTGGTATGTACCGTCAGCGGTATAGTACGGGGCTGTATTGGCAGGACTCGCAGCCTCCTTGCCCACGGCATAGACCGTCCCGGTCCTGCTGAGGGCGAGGTTCTCGAAAAAGACATTGTTGAAAGTCTTGGAATAGAGGGCGTCGAAAGTGAACTTCCATCCCTGGCCGAACTCCTGGTCATACCCCAGGTTCACGCGGAACACCTGCGGGTACCTGAAATCCTCAGAAACGGTATTTATGGTGGCCTTCCCGCCTGCTGATGCGGCTCCCGATTCTATTATGTCCCTGTAAGGGTCGCTGGTAAGCGGGAAACTGCTGTCCGGACTGTTCACAATGACTGACTTGGCCTCCATCCCGGTATTGTTGTATGCATTCAGCAGCCATACAAAAGGCACACGTCCGGTAAACAGTCCGGCGCCACCCCTGAGAAGGGTTTTCCCTGAACGTCCGGCACGCCACCGGAACCCTACACGAGGGGAGAAAAGCACCGAAGGCCCGGGCATCCGGCCTGTATACTGGCCGCTGGAGATGGCGATGGAAGATGAATTGAAGTCCGGATTGGACGAAGGCCTGTTCAGGAGCACCGGCATATCCATACGGAGGCCGTAGGTAAGGGTGAAATTACCCATAGGCTTCCATTCATCCTGTGCATACAGCCCGAACTGCGCAGCCCACATCGTGGCTCCCCACATGGTGTCGCCCCCTGTCAGGGCCGGGTCGGCATAACTGTATCCGTACTGGTTTATCTCATTGTTGAAGAAGTCGTTCACGGAAGTGAACCCATAGGAGCCGTACGCCCCCTGCAGGAATACATTGTAGAAACGGAAAAGCTCGTTGTATGTCCCGGCCGTGATGGTATGGTTCCCCTTGTAGACGGACACATTGTCCGTAAGGGTGTATGTGTCGGAATGCATTGCATTGGCCCCTGAGGAATAGTCGGTGCCGAGGTTTATGGTCAGGTTGTCGGCGATGTAGATGTTGGCCCCTCCGTATTCTACAGTCCTGCCGTCGCGGACAAAGACGGCCGTTGCACGGAACTCGTTCGAGACCGCATCGGAAATCCTGGAGTTAAGCTCGGCGACAAGGGTGTTCGTCCTGTTGGACTGCCTGTAGGAAGAGCCGTTGAAAGTATATTCATACTGGCCGGAGGAATACTTGTCCGCATATGCGTCCATGAACTGGTAGCGGAACATGAACTTGTGGGCATCGCTTATGTTCCAGTCTATCCTGGCCATCGCATTGACGGACCTGTCTGTCACCTGGTGACTGGAATATGTCTCCCCCGTATTCCCGACACCGTATGTATCCTCGTAGTGACGGATCATGGCCGAGGCCATTTCCTCGTTGAAATACCGTCCGAGGGACGTCCCGTCCGGCAGCACCACCTCCTCGCTCAGCTCCACGGACCCGTAAGAGTCCTCCGACGGGGAATACACATTGGGGCTGGAGTTCTTCCCGTACTCTGCGCTGGCGAAAATGAAAAGCCTGTCTTTGACTATCGGTGCCCCTACGGTGAATCCGTATGTCTGGGAAAGCCTCGTATCGTATTTCTCCCGCGACTGGCCTTCAGAGAGGGGCCCCGGTGTGGTGCCGATGAAATCCTGGTTGTTGAAATAGCTGTAGAAAGTGCCGCCCACAGTGTTTGACCCGGATTTGGTGATTGCGTTCATGGCACCTCCCGTAAAACCGGACTGGCGCACATCGAACGGGGCTACCACTACCTGTATCTCCTCTATGGCGTCAAGAGAGATGGGGTTGGCCCCTGTCTGTCCGCCGTTCGTCCCGGTGGTGGAAAGGCCGAAGGCGTCATTCGCCACGGCCCCGTCGACCTGGAAGCTGTTGTAGCGGTTGTTCATCCCGGCGAACGATATGCCGCCGTTCTTGTTCAGGGACGCCTGCGGGGTATACTTCACCACATCGTAGATGCTTCTGTCTATACTCGGGGAGATCTCCACCTTCCTGCGGCTGAAGCCGGTCCCTGCACCCGTCTTGCCAGACGAGAATGTCTTTTCCGCGACGAGCACCACCGCATCGAGCTCATTCGAGGCAGTCATGACCGCGTCCAGTTCATACGCCTCCCCGAGCATGAGAGCCACGTCACTGACCTCAACAGGGTCCATACCTATATATAATATCCGGACAGAATACGGCCCGCCCGGGCGCATACCGCCTATCACATACCGGCCTTCGGTATTTGTGACAGCCGAATATTGTGTCCCCGACGGGGCATGCACAGCCACGACCGCCGCCCCCGGCAGAGGCTCGCCGGACTCATCCGTCACATGGCCGTTCATGCCAGAAGTGGTGACCTGCGCCGATGCGGCAAAAGGTATGAGAATACCTGTCATTACAATAAGGAACAGTCTGAAAGATTGTTTCATGATAATATAATATGAGTTCGACAATTATTTGAATTATGGTAATCTCAATAAAATACGATTCACCTCCGGTTTTAGGCCAGAAGTTCATGCAGGACCCGTAAAGAATTGACATTCAATGCCGATTCAGTATGATATTCAAGATATTTCAGCAGGGAGGAGGCAATCCGGCTCCTCACGGCACCTGTCATGGGCACGAGCATGGCCCGGCTGAAAGGCTCTGAAATGAGACGGGAAATGAGACGAAGGTCGTCTCCTGCAAAAGGGGCAAGCTCCTCCACGGACGGCCTGAACCCGAGGGAGACGGCCAGCTCCAGAAGGAAGCGGATATGGAAATTGCTGAAATCGGATTCAAGGGCATCCAGAAGGAGGATGCTGCCCCGGCACCAATCATACAGGCCCGGTTCGCTTGCCCCTTCCTTTATGGCACGGTAGAGCACCTCGCTCATGAACATGGTGATGGAGTTCTTGTAGAGGCTGTCCCTGATGCCCAAAAGCGGATATACAAGCTCCGGTTTCCTGGCTGTGGCCATACTCGCACGGGGATTCTCGGCAATCTCGCACTCTATGATATTCATCGGCAGGAACGCCGTCATCATGGAACTCTTCCCCACTCCCCTAACAAAAAAGCTCCTGCGTCCATACTCCCGGCTGAGGGTATGGATCACTATGGAGTTATCGCCTGTCTTGGTGAGATGGAGGACGATGAGTTCTGCCGATACTGTCATGCCACACTGTTCAGGAAGGCGGCCATGGCCCGCAAGGCCTTCCCCCTGTGCGAAATGGCGTTCTTCTCCTCCTCGGAAATGTCAGCAAGCGTCTTTCCCGGGTACTCGTCCGGCATGAATACGGGATCATACCCGAAACCGCCGTTACCGGACCTGTAATATGCGATGCTGCCTTCAAGGGTCCCTTCGAAAAAAAACTCCTTCCCGTCAAGGATGAGGGTAATGACACTCCTGAACCGCGCCCTGCGGGAATACCTGTTCATCTTCAGGCCCACAGCTTCTGCCATAGAGCATTCCGCCCTCAGGACAGCAAGCTCGGAAAGGACCTTGTCGATGTTTTTGCCGAAATCCCTGCCCTCTCCGGCATACCTGGCGGAATAGACACCCGGCGCACCGTTGAGTGCATTGATCTCCAGACCTGTATCATCCGCGAAACAGCTGCATCCGCAGCTTTTCCAGATATGTTCGGCCTTGATGATTGAATTGGCCTTGAGAGTAAGGCCTGTCTCCTCGACATCGTCAGTGATGCCCATCTGTGCCGGGGTAACGAGCTCGACCCCCCCGCCTAAAATCTCTGATGCTTCACGCAGTTTGCCGCTATTGCCCGTTGCAAATACGATCTTCATGATAATAACTGCATTTATTTACCTCTAAAACGGTGCAAAGGTAAAAAAGTTTTTGATAGTTTTCTTAAATTTGTGGCTTGCCTTTTGTTGAAAGGCCTCCGGCCAATGAAAAATTAACGAAAATGAAATACTGCAGACTTTTTTTCGCGGCAGCTGCCGCAACCGTCATCTCTGTATCGGCCCAGGCCCAGTCCAAAAGCTTCAAGCTGGGACAGTGGGTCGAAATCCAGAACTCCATCCTCAAGGAGCTGAACCGCTCGTATGTGGACTCGCTCCCGGTGGACCGCATAATGCGCTCCGGAGTGGACGCCATGCTCGAGGACCTCGATCCATATACCATTTATATTCCCGAGGAGGAGAACGAGGACCTGCAGATGATGCTCTCCAAGACCTACGGAGGCATAGGTGCGATCATCTATAAGAAAAAGGACGGGAATGTCGTAATCAACGAACCGTACAAGGACTCCCCGGCTTACAAGAACGGACTTGTCTGCGGGGATGAGATAATCGCCATTGACGGGGAGCCGACAGTTGGACTCGAGGCCTCCCAGAGCAGTGACAAGATGAAGGGCAAACCAGGAACTACAGTAGTGTTCAAGGTGAAAAAGCTCCGCAGCGGGGACACCCTCGACGTGCCTATAGTAAGGGAAAGGATACACATCCCGGATGTAGAGTACGCGGGGATGCTGGATGACACCACCGGATACATCAAGCAGACCGGATTTACCGACAATGTGTCCGCCGACATCCGCAGCAGCTACTTCAAGCTGAAGCAGGCCGGGATGAAACGCCTGGTCCTCGACCTCAGGGGCAACGGAGGCGGACTGATGCCCGAGGCCATAAACATAGTCTCCCTTTTCGTGCCGCACGGTTCCCTGGTGGTCACGGCCAAAGGGAAGGATCCGCAGTCGTTCAAGGAATACAGGACCACATCAGAGCCGGTAGATACCTCCATCCCGCTCATCATAATGGTGGACAGCGGATCGGCTTCGTCATCAGAAATCGTAGCCGGGGCAATCCAGGATCTCGACAGAGGGACTATCATAGGGGAAAGGACTTTCGGCAAAGGCCTTGTACAGAGCATCCGTCCGATAGCCTACAACGGACAGCTGAAAGTAACCACCGCCAAATACTATACACCAAGCGGAAGATGCGTCCAGGCCATAGACTACAGCCACCGCAATGAGGACGGGAGCGTAGGACATATACCCGACTCCCTGACATCGGAGTTCAAGACACTCCACGGCAGGACGGTCAGGGACGGCGGAGGAATCACCCCTGACGTGGAAATAAAGTCCCCTGCCTACAGCAGGCTCGTCTACTCGCTGGTGCTCTCAGGAGTGATCGACAACTATGTCCTCAAGTTCGTAAGGGAACATGACACCATCCCGGCCCTCGAGGACTTCCGTCTGTCGGATGACGACTTCGAAGACTTCATAAGTTTTGCAAAGACACAGGAGTTCGACTACAGGAGCAGCGCAAAGGCCCTGTTCGACCAGATGAAGAAAGAACTCGAGGCCGATGGGCTTACCGAAGCCATGAAATCGGAACTCAACGCCCTTGAAAAGGCAATCGACATCGACAAGGAGAGGTTCATACGCCTGAAAAAGCAGGAGATTATCCCGTTCATAGAAGAAGAGATAGCAGTCAGGTATTACTACCAGGAAGCCGGAATCCAGGTAAGGCTCAGATATGACAACCAGCTGGAGGAGGCACTGAAAGTGCCGGCGGAGAAACTGGTGGCATATAATTAACGTGAATTCGATGAATTTAATTCATTAAATTACATCGAATTACCTATTAAGGAGCAGGCCCGTGGCATGCGACAGCAGGGCGGCCTTCCGGGCCGCCCTGCTGTCTTTCATGTTTCCGCTTTCTTTACTGCCATTATATAACGGAGAGCAGAAGGTCAGCGAGGACAATTGAGGCGGCCGCCTCTACTATCACAGGGGTTCGCAGGGCAAAACATACGTCATGGCGGCCAGGAATATTCAGGGAAGCGATTTTCCCGTCGGTGAAATTCCATGTATGCTGAGTCATGCGGATGCTTGAGGTAGGTTTGAAGGCAACACGGAAGACTATCGGATTCCCGTTGGTGATTCCCCCGTTTATCCCCCCTGCACCATTGCCGGAAGTGGTGCCGTCCGGGCCAACGAAAGGGTCGTTGTGCTCCGAACCCTTCATGCGCGATGCGCGGAACCCGTCCCCGAATTCTATCCCCCTGACTCCAGGGATGGAGAATACCAGATGGGAGATCAGGGATTCGGCAGAATCAAAAAACGGCTCGCCCAGGCCTGCCGGTACATTGTCCACCGTGCACTCCACTATCCCTCCAAGGGAATCGCCCTCAGAGATTGCCGTATCCAGCTGCCTGTCCCACAGTTCAGACGGATCGGTAACCCCGGGTCTGTCCACCACAGCGCGGGATACTCCTCCGACCTCAACCAGGGAGGCCCTGACAGCAAACATGTTTCCTTTCCGGGATACCATGGCATCAGGCAGAAGGCGGGACAGCCGCTCCGCAGCGTAGCCGGATTGCAGGACCTTCTTTGCTACCACACCCGCAGACACCATCGCAAGGGTAATGCGCCCGGAGAAGTAGCCACCGCCTCTGGGATCGTTAAAATCATGCCATTTGACCCCTGCGACATAATCAGCATGGCCCGGCCGGGGCATTTCCCTGAACAGGGAATAGTCGGAGGACCTGGTGTCCCCGTTCCTGAAAAGCACGGCCAGGGGGGCACCGGTAGCATGCCCGTCCATTACTCCGCTGAGAATCTCCGGAAGGTCATCCTCTTTCCTCGGGGTAGTCCCTTTCGCACCGCTTCTCCTGCGGGCTAGGTCCTGGACGAAATCCGCAGCGCACAGGTCTATCCCTGCCGGCACACCGTCAATCACTACCCCTATGCCGGTTCCGTGAGATTCGCCGAAAACGGATATCCTGAAATTTTTTCCGAACGTATTCATATTACAAGTCTCCTGAACAGGTCGAAGAACATCGGGCATGACTTGGAAACACACAGGCTGTCGTCCAGTTCTATAGGAGAATCCGCTCCGAGGGATGCGACGGAAAGGGCCATGGCCATGCGGTGGTCGTGACGGGTCCGGTAGAGCCCGCCTTTCAGAAGGGTCCCCGTAAGAAGCCTCTGCGTAAGGGAATGTCCCTCTATAATGAGGGTGTCATCCTCGATACCGGCACTCACCCCCATCTGCTGAAGCATATCCAGTATAGCCTTTCCCCTGTCGCTCTCCTTATGGGAAAGCCTCCTGACGCCGCTTATCCTGCTTGTCCCCTGGCAGAAGGCAGCCAGGACAGAAATGACAGGGAAAAGGTCAGGACAATGCGATGCATCGACAGAAAAAGCACGCAGAGGTGCACGCTGGACCGTAATATTCCCCTCATTGTCATCATACTGGGAAAGGCTTGCCCCGGCGTCCATAAGTATGTCCATGATGCTGAGGTCGGCCTGGATAGATGCCGTGTCAAGTCCTGAAAGTTCCGCACGGCCGAACACCGCACCGGCTACAAGAAAATTGGCGGCGGTACTCCAGTCCCCTTCAAGGTCAAAGTCCGCAGAAGTATACCTCTGTCCGCCTTTCACCTTGAATACTATGTCGCTGCAAAAATCCCAGCTTCCTGAGGAAATCATGAAGTCATCCCCTCCGAGCAGCTCGTCCGAAATCCCTATCCCGAATTTCTTGAGTATGTCCACAGTAATGAACATGTACGGTATGCTAACCGGGTCATGCACTGTAAAGGTCGAATTCTTCCGGGCCAGTGGAAGGGCCATCAGCAGACCTGATATGATCTGGGAGCCGTCAGCCCCGGAAAAATCTGTCCTGCACGGCGACAGACGGCCTTCAACCCGGAGAGGGACACGGCACTCGCCTTCCGGTCCGGAAACCTTCACCCCGAATTTCTCCATTATCGCATCCACGCCTGACATAATCCGTCCGGAAAGGGTCCTTTCCCCTGTCAGAGTGACCGGGACAGGCGACATGACAGCAGACAGCGGCACCATCAGCCTGGCAAGAAGACCGGACTCCCCTACATGGAGGATGCCGGCTGCCTCAAGACGGGAGGCGGCCACATCCGTACCCGCCCCTTTGACGACAAGGGTGCCGTCTTCAATGGAGACATCCGCACCGAGACTGCGGGCAACGGCGATGGCGGCAGCATTGTCCCCGCAATCGGAATAATGTCCCAGACGGGAGATTCCGTCACACAGGGCCGCAGCAATAACCGCCCTCTGAGTGAAACTTTTGGAAGCAGGGATGCTTATCTGCCGGCAGGAGCGGTCAGGTGAGCCTCCCGCAATGCCGATGCCGCAGAAGGACCTGAGGCCTGCATAAACTGTCCTGGCCATCTCCCCGGCCTGCCACTGCCCGGGAGCCGCCTCGTCATCTCCTTCCGCAGCTGCATACGTAAACGGGGCGCCTCTTTTCAGGCATTCAAGTCTGGAGTCCCGGCCTTTGTTCCCCATGCAGAAGGCGATAAGGCGCGAAGGGTCGAAACTGTCATAGAGCGACAGCACACGGTCAGCATCCCCGTCGGAAACGGCCATTGTCACCACTTTGGCTATCTCTCCGTCATGATAGAAGCATTTCTCCACCGTAGACCTCAGCACATCAAGCGTACCCGTCCCGCTGAAATCATGATACGACCGGATAAGGACAGTCCCGTTCTCCCTGGCGGCCAGGGCCACCCGCTTCACCATCTGCTTCGGAGCTTCCAGTTCCACATCCACATACCTCGCGCCGGCTATTATGGCCTTGATCAGGAGGTCCTCACTTTTCCTGGCTGCGGACTCCGGCGTAAGCGAATGGTCATTCTCCATGAGAGAAGCAATCCTGCATGTCGCCACAAGAGGCACATCTGACGTAAAGAAATACCGGATACCCTCCGGGCCGAGCCTGCAGCTGTCAAGACGGATTTCCGCCATCTCGCATCTGTCAAGTACTGGAGCGATATCTTCGGCCCCCTTATTTTGAATCGTAGAGCAAATCATCTGTTTTCCAATAGTTTAACAACTGTTTCCGCTGACATAGGCATTACTTCCGTATTTCCGACATCCCTGATCAGCACAAAAAATATCTTTCCATCCTCCGATTTCTTGTCCTTCAGCATGGCAGCGTAAAGTTCCTTTAAAGGAAACGGAGACTCTGTCTGGAGCCCGCATCTTTCCAGGTCAGCGGACAGTTCCAGGGCAAGTCCTGGTCTGCAGAGGGACAGTTTCTCGGACAGCCTGGCAGCCAGTACCATCCCCATGGATACGGCCTGCCCGTGCGAAATACTGTGGCTGCGCCATTCTATCGCATGCGCGAACGTATGACCGAGATTGAGCTTGCGCCTGGCTCCTCCCTCGAACATGTCTTCCGACACTACTCCAGCCTTGACAGACACCGCAGCATGGATAAGTTCCCCGAGGACAGGAAGGCTATTCCGCACTGCATCACGGCTGCCGCCACATGAGGCCAGCCCCGAAAAAAGCGACACGGCTTTCCTGTAATTCCCGCCGTCCTTGATAATGAATGTCTTGATCATCTCGGCGGCACCTTCAAGGATATGCCCGTAAGGCAATGTCCCGAGCACCTGCGGACAAATATAGGTAAAAAGTGGCTGGCGCACCGTGCCGAGGATATTCTTGTATCCCTGGAAATTCACCCCGGTCTTTCCCCCAACGGAAGCATCCACCTGCGCCAGCAGGGTTGTAGGGACATAGACCGCCTTTATGCCCCTTTTATATATTGCCGCGGCAAAACCGGCCATGTCAGTGAGGATACCGCCTCCCACTGCCACAAGCACGGCGTTCCGGTCAGCTCCATTTTCCAGCAGCCAGGAACACATGCCCGACACCGTTGATACGGTCTTCTCTTCCTCTGAGGTATCTATCCCGTATGAAGATACGGCGCCCGTCAAGGATGAGACATATGACGCGAAAGAGGAGACATTATTGTCATATGCTACGAAAACAGGACCTTCCCCCCGGACCAGGGCTGCAAGCCCGTCAAGGGAAGGTCTGAAATATATGCAGCTTGAGGAGGCTCCATGCCCGCTAATCAGTATATCGTCCATGCCACAAACTTCTGAAAAGCCAGAGTGATTGCAAATATACGGATATTCCGCGTTATCCTATCACCCATTTGCTGCCGGGAATGAAGTCTATGATTTTCGCAGTGACAAAACTGCTGATGAAAGTGCAGACGGATATGCACGGTATGGCGGCAGCCGTAGGCAGCGCAAGCTGCAGCTTGAACAGGGACACCCACACGCCGAGCCAGAAGATGTGCATCAGGTAGACGCCGAAGCTGAGCCGCGACATCACGGTAATGATGCGCGGGGCCCTGCGGGCCTCTATGCACGTGAACATGAGAAAAGTCCCCGCGGTCAGTATCACGCAGTTGACGGTGCACATGGCCCAGCCGACCTCGATGACCGGAGTGGAATGTATCTGGCCAGGCACAGCCTGCACATAAAATGAATATATGGTGAGGGCGGCACCGATGACCATCATTGCAAGCCCTGCCAGGAAACGCGTCTTCCTGTTCCATTTAAGGTGTACGCGGATATAGTGTGCCAGCACGACATATCCCAGGTACCCGGAGAAATACCACAGTACATGGAACTCGTTCCAGAAGCATTCGCCCCAGAGGTCGCCGAACCACCTGTGCAGATAAGGCATGCAGGTCGAGAGGACGAACAGGGCGATGAAGAAAAGCTCCTCCTTCGGCGTGGCCCTGCGGAGCCAGTGCGAAATCACAGGGATGAACAGATAGAGGCTTATCAGCGGATACATGAACCAGAGATGCCCGGCAAGGGACGGAAAATTGAGCGGTATCCTTGCAAGGTCGTTCAGCGCTGTAGCCTTGTCAATCTGTCCCCACAGAAGGGGAAGGGTGCTGTACAGCACCATAAAGATGATGAAAGGCGGAAGTACCCGCTTGAAACGGCGTCCGTAGAACTGCCACATTGTCTGCTCCTCCTTCATCGGCACCAGCAGATATGCCGAAATGATGATGAAAAGTGGCACCGACATCCGTGAGAAACCGTCATAGAGGGACACCCACAGGCGGTCCGACTCGTTTGCGAGGAACGACTGGGGGCCGGCCATCTCACCCACGCCCGCTGCACCATAAAAATTCTCGCTCGCATGCACGACCATCACGAGGAAGCACGCGAAAATCCTCAGGTAGTCAAGGAAGACTACTCGTTCAGAAGTTTTTTCTGCCATAATTGTCCTGTCCGTTTTTTCAGAACTGCAAAAATAGCAAATTTTCCACAGCCTCCACCGAATGTCAGCTCCTGAAGTAGATTTTCCTGAGGGAGCGGGCGACCTCGTCCCTCACACCGCGCCATACCGGCATCAGCTTGAGCCTCCTCCTCACAGGCATGTCGTAGAGCATGAACAGGATAAGGAGCGCTACGGCGGCATAGGCGACCTACCCGTAGAGCTGCTTTATACTGACTTCCGTGACAGTCCTCACGAACTCCTCCATGAACCCCTGGCCGGGTGCGGCCCCGGAAAAGGCCACCATATCCACGGCCGCACCGTACCTTGCAATGTTGTCCGACATGAAATATGACAGGCCCCTTGAATATATTGCTGACCCGACCACACCTCCGATGACCATGTGCAGCATGTTGAACACACTGAGAGCCTGGAAAAAATGCCGGAAGGTCATGATCTCCTCCAGGCACACCATGAAAGTGGAGCTGAGGATGGCATAAGCAAACCCCCTCACTGCGGTGGGGACATACAGGCGGGAAATATGGATGCCGGAAGAAATGAAGAAGTAGTACCACAGGAGATAGAAGACTATCCCCGCTATCCCGATGATTATCAGCTTCAGGAAGTTCAGCCTCCTGACATGCATCCACCACCATGAGAACAGGCATCCTGCCAGTACCCCTGCGAGCATGAACCAGTCCAGACGCACGCTCACCGTGTCGGCATAGTGCATAACCTCCCCGAGGAAGGCTTCCTCGAGCACATGCTCCGTAGCCAGCAGGGCCTCGACTATAGCGATAAGTGCAAGTACCGGGAAAAGATGCCTGTACCTCCACATCGCCGGCTCATAGAACGGATGCCTCACTGAAATCATCCGTCCGATGCACAGTAACAGAGTAGCTGCGGCCGACACCGCAAGGCGGCGCAAGACCGGGATGTTCCACCAGTCATAGAACTGTCCGTAATTGAAGAAAAAGGCAACCTGGAGCAGGAAGGCGGCCCACATGATGCCCCCGAGCCAGTCTATGCCGAAAAGGGGAAGCCTGGGCGCGACCCTGGCCCATGTAGTGCAGCCCAGGATGACTATCAGGTCGATGACCATCAGTCCAGCCACAAAATAATGCATATAGCTCCAGTGCCACCAGTACATGAACCATGTCGCGGCGATGCCGGACAGCTGCATGCTTCCGAGGATGACGATATGCAGGAACGGGAAAAAGACCGTGAAGTCCCTCTCGGGGGTCATCCAGAGCTGGACAGATGACATGCACTCGAAAGTACCCTCGATCTTGAAGATGCCATCGATGAAGCACAGAGCCCAAAGGACGGGAAGACATGTGATGTGCGGGGCCGCAAGATTGCACATGAGCACTACGGCGGCGGATACGGACAGCAGAGTCCTGTTCGTAAAGCGGAACTTCATGCGGAACAGCAGGGGAAACCAGACGGCCATGCCGGCAAGGTTGGCATAAAGGCACATGGTAAGGTCCTCCCTCATCAGGGAGGTCTCCCCCGTCATCTGGTTCAGCGTGCCCATATACAGACCGCCGGACATCTGGAAGGTGACAGCTATCAGCAGGTAGATCCAAGGGCGTATCCTCCGGGGTACAAAATCCCGGAACATCGGCATGGAAAAAGGTGCGTTCTGCGGGGCCTCCATGGTCAGTACCTCACTTTACATTCCACATTCAGCCCGGCCCGCAGGAGCTTCAGGTCTCCGGGGTCGTTCCCGGAGAGGGAGATGCGGACAGGCACACGCTGCTCGACCTTGACGAAGTTCCCGGTGGCATTGTCCTGCGGAATCATGGAGAAGGCGGCTCCGGTGGCATCGGATATGGCCTCCACGACACCTTCGTACCTGACGCCGGGGACGGCGTCCGCCGTGACAGACACACCTGCACCTTCGCGTATATGCCTCAGCTGGGTCTCCCTGTAGTTGGCTATCACCCAGAGGCCGGTCCCGTCTACTATCTCCACCATGGTCTGGCCGGGCTGAACCAGCTGCCCCTCATGGATGTCCTTATGCCCTGTCATGCCGTCGCATGTAGCGGTAATGACAGTGTAGGAGAGGTTCAGCAGGGCAAGGCCGGCGCTGAGTTTCATGTTGCTTGCATCGAGCATGTCAGTAAGCAGGGCCAGCCCGTTTTCGTAGCGGTAGCTTATGACCTCGTAGTTCTGGTCCGCGAGCTCCACAGTCTTTTCCTGTGTCTTCAGGTCGGTGAACGAGGTCATGAAATTCACATAGCCGGCCTGGACTGCATTCTCCACCTGTTCGCGGGCCAGCTGGAAGGACTCCCGGGCCCTGCGGACATTCAGCCGGGCCTGCCTGATCTTCTTCCCGCTCTTGAAAAGGGACGAGAGGTCGTACCTGATGCCCAGACCCACATACCAGTAGTTGAAATTGTTGTCAAGCGCCGGGACCTCTATGGTCACAGGCCCGTCAAGATGGTCGGCCGCAACGACCGCTATCCGAGGAAGCCTCGCCGAACGCTGAAGGTCTATGCTGCTCTGTCCGGCACGCTGCTGCCAGTCCTGCTCCGCAAGCGGCAGCACCTCGCGGAGCAGGATGGTACTGTCAGGGACCACGGTCACGCTGTCGGGCAGGTGCAGGGTCACCGTAAGCTGGCGGTTGAGTATCCTGCACCCGTCCTGCAGACGTGTCCTCTGCAGCATCAGAGTCTCTTTCTGCAGTTCGTACCTGGTGATATCGTTCTCGAGGACAGTCCCCTCCTCCCTGCGCGCCTTCATATTCCCGATCACACGGTCTGCAAGTTCGAGGTTCCGGTCGAGGACCCTGATCTGGTTCCTCATCTTGTACAGGTCCAGATACCACCCCAGCAGGAGGAAATGGATGTCCCGCCGGTTTTTCTGCCAGTCAAGTTCGGCCATGCGCTTCCCGAGGCGGGCCATTTCTACACCGCTGTCGACAGCACCCCCGGCATAGATGACCTGGCTGGCCTCTATGGCGAAATCGTTCCCGAAAGACGGGATGTCGACTTTCATACCGTTGCCGAAGTCCCTGTCCCAGATCCTCCCGTCGCCGAGAAAGTTCACTGACAGGGAAGCACTTATATCAGGAAGCCTCTGGCTTTTCGCACCTTTCAGGGCCTCCTCCGCAGCATCGATGCCTGTACTGAAGGTCTGGATGCTCACGCTGTTCTCATCCGCAAGACGGAACAGCCCATCTATGCCCATAACCATATCCTGGGCACATAAATCCTGGCAGCACAGCACAATAAGGCTGAGCGCCATAGGCACTTGTATTCTGTACATATCGTTGTTTTTTGAAAATTGACTATAGGTCCGGCCGCCGCAAGAAGAAAAGGGACGGCATCAGATCAGCGCCGCCACGCCCCATGAGTGGAAGTCATGGATCTTGTTGATGTTATGAATATTGGCAGCCTTGACAGCCCACATGGAAAAATCGTTTTTTCAAATACGGCGGCAAAATTAAAAAACAGGATTCCAACTTGTAACCCTCATGAATCGAGATTAAACATTTTTTTAACAAAACCGGACAGGGGGTACAATCCCTCTGAGCCGTATCCAGTTTTACCGACAGGAATTTTTTAAGGTATTTTCGATGATGTTTCGTATCTTTGTGAGATTGTGTTGGACAAATTATAATTCACAATTAAAGATATGGCAAACTATACTAATGACCCTCGCATCGTCCTGACACTGGACGCGGGAGGCACAAACATGGTCTTCAGCGCCATGAAAGGAGGAGAATTCATTGTCGACCCGATCACACTGCCGTCGAATGCGGCAGACCTCGACCTCTGTCTCGGGACAATGGTCACCGGATTCAGGGCAGTAATCTGGAAACTCAAGGAGGACAACGAACAGCCGTCGGCCATCAGCTTCGCATTCCCCGGACCGGCGGACTACCCCAACGGGATAATCGGCGGCTACCTGCCAAACTTCCCCTCATTCAGGGACGGCGTCGCCCTGGGGCCATACCTCAGCGCCGAATTCGGGCTTCCGGTATTCATAAACAATGACGGAGACCTTTATGCCTACGGGGAAGCCCTCGGAGGCCTCCTTCCGGAGATCAACGCAAGGCTCGAGCAGGCCGGATCTTCAAAAAGATACAGAAACCTTATAGGATATACATTCGGCACCGGGCTCGGGATAGGGACCGTGATAAACGGGGAGCTCAACAGGGGCGACAACTCATGCGTAGAGACATTCTGCCTGCCCCATACCGACAACCATGACATCATCGTCGAGGACGGGGCTTCCATAAGGGCCGTGAAGAGAGTCTACAGGCAGCTCAGCGGTGACAATGACAGCACCCTAGAGCCGAAAGACATATTCGACATAGCCGAAGGGACAAGGGCAGGAGACCAGGAGGCGGCGAGGAAGTCATTCGAGACCATGGGAAGAGTGGCAGGAGACGCCATGGCTACCGCAGTTACCCTCATCGACGGTCTGATAGTAATAGGCGGCGGAATCACTGCGGCGAAGAAATACATCATGCCGGGCCTGCTGGAGATGCTCAGGAGCAAGATGCACACCCTCGCGGGGGACGAACTGAACAGGGTGCAGATGAAAGTCTACGACCTGGACAATGAAGCCGAATTCGAGCAGTTCATCAAAGGCGACGAAAGGAAGATAAAAGTCTACGGGAGCGACAGGGAAGTGACATACGACCCGCAGAAGCGCATCGGCGTGGCCATTTCAAAGCTCGGTGCAAGCAAGGCCATCTCCCTGGGCGCCTATTCTTTCGCCCTGAACCAGCTGGACAAGATGAAATAATCAAAACAAGGACAATAACATGTATCCGCTTAAATTCAGACCAATACTCAAGAGTGTAGTATGGGGCGGGGAGAAAATAGCCCCGTTCAAGGAAATCACTACAGACCAGCACAATATAGGTGAAAGCTGGGAACTTTCCGGCGTGAAAGGCAATGAATCGGTAGTGGCGAACGGCGAATATGCCGGCAGGACCATCACGGAGCTCGTGCAGGAATTCAAGGGCAGGCTCATCGGGCAGAAGAACTATGAGAGGACCGGGGACGAGTTCCCTCTCCTGATCAAGTTCATCGACGCCAAGCAGGACCTGTCCATCCAGGTACACCCGGACGACGAGCTTGCCGCCGCAAGGCACAACGGCTCCAAGGGCAAGACCGAAATGTGGTATGTAGTGGCCGCAGACAAGGATGCGCACCTGATGTCCGGGCTCACACAGAAGATCACCCCTGACGAGTACGAGCAGAGGGTCAACAACCACACGATTACAGATGTGCTCCACGACTACAAAGTGGCCCCGGGAGACGTGTTCTTCCTTCCTGCAGGGCGCATCCACAGCATCGGCTCGGGCTCTTTCATCGCCGAGATACAGCAGACCTCCGACATCACATACAGGATATACGACTTCGGGAGGCTCGGGCTCGACGGCAAGCCGAGGGAGCTGCATACAGAACTTGCCAAAGCCGCCATCGACTACACGGTATACCCTGACTACAGGACTGAGTACAGGAAAGAGAAGAATCTGGAAAACGTACTTGTGGACTGCAGCTATTTCACCACATCGCTCTACGACCTTGACAGGGAAGTCACCAAAGACCTCTCCGGCCTGGATTCCTTCCTGGTAGTAATCTGCATAGAGGGCAAAGGCTCACTCAAGGACGCTGAAGGCAACAAAGTCACGCTGCACCAGGGCGAGACAGTACTTATCCCGGCAGACTGTAAAGGCGTGGCATTCATTCCGGATGAAGGCGGGATGAAGATACTTACAAGCTGCGTAAGATAATGGCAAGGACAGAAATCCATATCAAAGACCTCGGCGGCCTCGACAAGGCCGCCGGGGATTTTCTTGAAAAG
>CALVCB010000041.1 GCA_944325965.1 uncultured Bacteroidales bacterium | reverse complement strand
TTTCAGAGCGTCGTTTTGGTGGCTCTGCACCAGGAACTTCTTGTTGAGCACCCAGTTGTGGTCATAGCCCTTGCCGAGTCTCAGCGGTTCAAAGTCAGGGGTGTCCATCCTCGCTCCGATGGCCGTAGCCTTCCTGAAGTCCATCGGTGTGCCTTCCACAGGCGCTATCTCTCCGGTAGGGATGAGCTCGTCATCGGTTGGGGTGTATCCGTCGGCGTATATTGTCATCAGGTGCGAGTCGGTGGACTTGGCCGATGTGCCGTGGAGATTGTAGTAAACGTGGCTTGTAGGGTTGAGGATTGTAGGTGCGTCCGTTGTGGCGCTGTAGTCGATTACGACCTCATTCTCCTGGGTGAGGGTGTAGGTAACTGATATGGTGAGGTTGCCCGGATAGCCCTCCTCGCCGTCCGGGGAGAGGTAGGTCATTTTCACTGCAGGGTTCCCCGCCTTGTCGGTGAACTGCTCGGCGTCCCATATTTTAGTGGAGAATCCGCCTGCCCCGCCGTGCAGCTGGTTGCCGTTCTCGTTTACTGTCAGCTGATATTCTTTCCCGTCAAGCGAGAATTTGCCGTCCTTTATCCTGTTGCCGTAGCGTCCTACTACAGGGCCGGAGTATTTGTCCTTTGCGTTGAGGTAGGCGTCGATGCTGCCGTATCCCCATACCACATCTTTGAAGGTACCGTCGGCAGACGGAACCCACAGGGCTACAATCCTGGCCCCGTAGTTGGTCAGCTGGACGGTCATGCCGTTGTTGTTCTGCAGGGTGTAGATTCCTGTGCTCTTACCGTCGATTACTTTGCTGAATGCCTCGTCCGGAAGCAGTTCAATCCCTGTCCTTTTGTTTTCTGTACAGCCGGCGCAGGCCATGGCGATGAGCGCTGCAGCGGCGGTCCTGATCAGATTTCGTGTCATAATTAAGGTTTATTGATTAAGTTGTTAAATATTCTGTAAACTTACATTATTTCAGCATATTATGCAACAATGAAATTTCCTTCCATAAAAAATGGCCGGTCATGTAGACCAGCCATTTTCTATTGTTTTGCTGCGGGGACTATTTGTTCAGTTTTTCCTTTGCAGCTTTCCTTTTCTCTGCCCACATTGTGACATCGTACATGATAGGCGTAGCGATGAACAGGGATGCGTAAGTACCGATTGCGATACCGAGCACGAGGGCTACGGCAAGACCTCTGATCACTTCACCTCCGAAGATTGCGATTGCAACCATCACGATAAGGGTAGTGAGTGAGGTGTTCATGGTACGTGACAGAGTACTGTTGAGCGCCTGGTTCGCATTATCATAGAGCGGCATCTTAGGGTGCAGTGTCTTGTACTCACGGATACGGTCGAATATGACCACGGTATCGTTGATGGCGTAACCGATGATTGTCAGCACAGCCGCAATGAACGTCTGGTCTACGTCAAGGCTGAACGGAAGGATACCGGAGAACAGTGAGAAGAATCCGATCACTATGATGGAAGTGTGGGCAAGTCCCATGACTCCGCCGAATCCCCATGTCCATTTCTTGAATCTGACAGCAATGTAGGCGAAGATTACGAACAGTGCGATGATCACCGCTATGATAGCGCTGCGCTTCATGTCGTTCGCAATGGTCGGGCCCACCTTGTCGGAACTTATGATACCGTTAGGGTTCTCAAGTGTTGATGTGAATTCGCTCAGCGTAAGGTCTTCAGCGAAGAATCCCTTCAGGGCGTCGTACAGGATCTGTTCCACTTCTGAATCCACTTCTGTGGACTCTTCTGCCACCTTGTACTGTGTGGTTATCTTCATCTGGCTCTCACCTCCGAACTGTTTTACCTCAACTGCAGAACCGTATTTCTGGCTCTGGTCGGCAGCATCGGCCTTGCTGAAGGCATCTATTGTTGCTTCCCTGACTTCCTCTGTAGAAACCGGCTGGTCGAACCTTACCACGAAAGTACGTCCGCCCGTGAAGTCTACACCGTATGTGAATCCTTTGGTGAACATCGACACAATGCAGATAACAATCACGATACCGGAAACCGCATACGTGTACTTCTTCTTGGCGAGGAAGTTGAAATGGGTATGCTGGAGAAGGTTTCTTGTATATTTGTTGTCGAACGTGATGTTCTTGCCTTTTGCAAGCCTGTCTTCGAAGATCAGCCTTGAAATGAAGATTGAGGTGAGAACAGATGTAATGATACCGATGATAAGTGTGGTGGCGAATCCCTGTACAGGACCGGAACCGAATATGAAGAGGACGACACCGGTAAGTATGGTGGTTATCTGTCCGTCGATAATGGCTGAATAGGCATTGGAATAGCCGTCGGCAATGGCCTTGCTGAGTCCTTTGCCGGCCCGGAGCTCCTCCTTGATACGCTCGTAGATGATGACGTTTGCATCCACCGCCATACCGAGTGTCAACACGAGACCTGCGATACCCGGCAAGGTAAGTACGGCCCCGAATGAAACTAGTGTTCCCAGCAGCAGAAGCACGTTGCAGAGCAGTGCTACGTCAGCCACGAGACCGGCGCCATGGTAGAAGAATGCCATGTAAAGGAGTACGAGCAGGAATGCGATTGCAAACGATATAAGTCCCGCATTGATGGACTCGGATCCGAGTGAAGGTCCCACGACCTGCTCCTGGATTATAGTGGCAGGTGCCGGCAGCTTACCGGACTTCAGCACATTGGCGAGGTCTTCTGCCTCTTCAAGGTCGAAGTTCCCTGTAATCTGGGAGCTTCCTCCTGTGATTTCTGTGTTTACGGTAGGGTATGAATAAACCATTCCGTCGAGGACGATGGCTATCTGCCTTCCGATATTGTCCTTGGTCATCCTTGCCCAGATGTTGGCGCCTTCCGCATTCATGGTCATGGACACTTCAGGGCTTCCTCCCTGTCCGCTGTACTGTACACGAGCATCTGTTACCACGCCTCCGTCAAGAGGGGCCTTGCCGTCACGTGAGGTGGCCTTGATGGCAACGAGCTCGTAAGTGTTGCCTCC
Organism: uncultured Bacteroidales bacterium; assembly: GCA_944325965.1. GTDB lineage: Bacteria > Bacteroidota > Bacteroidia > Bacteroidales > UBA932 > Cryptobacteroides. The sequence goes on along the minus strand of CALVCB010000041.1, from coordinate 15,348 downwards.
AGGGATGAAGGATGACGGCTTGACTGACCAGTGCGCCTTGAACTCGGCAGGGAACAGGGCTTCAATCTGAGGCATGTTCAGCCATCTGTTGATCTTTGCCGTATCTGCATAGTTCGCATATCCTATACATGCCCCGCCGGCGAGACGACCGTTGTACATTGCCGGCTGGAGGGCGGCGAACAGAGGATTTTCCTTTCTGTACTGTTCTATCTGGGCTGCGTCGGCGGCCTGGTTCTGTATCTCCTGCGAGATGAGGGAGTCTGCGCTTGAAACCTCGTTCTCCTCTGCAGCAGGTGTTTCTGCGGCTACTTCAGTGGAGTCGCTGTCTGAAAGCAGCTGTGCAAGTGTGCTGTTGGCCTCCTGGAGGAACGGGAATATTTCAGAGTTATCGTATGTCGCCCAGAATTCGAGGGATGCCGTTCCCTGGAGAAGTTTTCTCACACGCTCCGGCTCCTTTACGCCAGGGAGCTCCACGAGGATCCTTCCGCTGTTCCCAAGCTTCTGGATGCTCGGCTGTGTCACGCCGAAACGGTCTATACGGTTCCTCAGGACATTGAAGGAGTTGGAGATGGCGCTTTCCGCCTCGCCGCGGATCACCTCGATTACCTGGTCGTCAGAGAATTCTGGCTTGATCTTGTCCCTCATCTCGTATGTTCCGAAGATCTGTGCGAGCCTCTGGCCGTTGCCGACCTCTTTCCATGCTTCCGCGAACAGAGTGATGAAATCCCCGCTTGCAGTGACTGTACGCTGGTCGGCGAGGGTGAGAGCCTTCTCGAATTCAGGCGACTGGTTGTTGTCTGCCAATGCCCTTACCAGGTCCTTCAGCTGCACCTGGAGCATGACGTTCATACCGCCTTTAAGGTCAAGTCCGAGATTGATTTCCTTTGATTTAACATCCTTGTACGTGTAGCCGAAATATATCTTCTCGGAAGATATGGAGTCGAGATACCGTCTGTTGCTTTCTTTCCGGATGGAATCGAGACAGAAAGCCTTGTCTGCTTCGGCTACTTTGCTGAATGCGGCTGATTTTTCATAGTCCAGCACTGCTTTCTCGGCATACTGCCCAGCCTTGTTCTCCTGTATCTTTGTCACAAGGGTGAATGCAAGTTGCCACAGACAAACCAGGGCCAGGACTATGGCCACAAATCTGATTGCACCTTTACTTTGCATAGTTGTTTTTATTTTATTGATAATATTTTTCCTTCCAATCCGGCCAGGGCACGGCTTCCCCTTTCGACCCGACCCGAAAAATAGGGCACAAATTTACTGTTTTTTTTCGTATTAACACACAATATGTAAAGTATTTCGTATTTTTGCCATAAATGTGAGCGGAAAATAATGAAAAAACATATATCTGTCTTCTGTATATTTTTCTTATGTGTCCTGAAATCTGCCTCCGGGTACGATGATGTGCCCGTCGGCAATGGTGACAGGACCGGAGGACTAGTCCCTGAGGCGGACTCGCTGAGGCTGGAATACAGGTTCCATGAAGCCCTTGAACTGTACGGGGCTGCCGCGGACAGCATTCTCGCACGTCAGATTGACACTTTGCCAGGGCTCTCAGCGGAAGATTCGCTGCTGCTGGAGGAAATCGGTTCCCGCCGTATCCTGGCCGAGAACGGTCTGTCGATGATGCAGTATGTGAGCGAGCCGGTGGCTGTTGCTCGCCACGTCTTTTCCGTTAGGGATTTCTATCTGTTCTATCCTATGAGGGACCGGAGCTGGAGGAGTGTGCCGAACCAGCTTGACAGTATTTCCGGGCACAAGTACGTTAACGCGACATATTTTCCTGACAACTGCACTGAAATTTATTTTTCCGCGGAAGACCGGAGTGGCGTACGGAACATATACCATACTGCCCTTGAGGATACTGTCTGGACCGCCCCCGTACTGCTTGATGAAAGCCTGACCTCCTCCGGGGACGAGATTTTCCCGGTCGTTTCACCTGACGGGAATACCATGTATTTTTCTTCCTCCGGCCTGTACGGTGTGGGAGGATATGACTTATACAAGACGGAGAAGGACCCTTCTACGGGGACGTGGGGCACTCCGGAGAACCTTGGGTTCCCTTATTCCTCCCCATATGATGATTTCCTGTATTTCAATACTGCGGACGGCAGGTACACGCTGTTTGCATCCAACCGCGGCTGTCCCGATGACAGCGTCATGGTATACGTGCTTGAATATGACAGCATGCCGGTACGGAGGAGGGTAGACGACCCGGAGAAGATACGCAGGATTGCGGAGCTGGCTCCGGTTGACGATCCGTCGAGGATGGATACCGCTTCGGGGACCAATGACGATATGGGGGACAATGTAGACATGAGCCGCTATATGTCCAGGATGAGCGAAGTGCGGAGCCTGCGCGATTCTGTCTCCATTTGCAGTGTGGCCCTCGAGGAGAAGCGCAGGCAGCTTGCCAGGAGCATGGACCGGGAGGAGAAGGAACGCCTTTCTTCAGAGATTCTCTCAGGGGAGACCCGCCTGCCTGCGCTGCAGGATTCATTGGCAAAGGCGACAGCCGCGCTCCAGCAGATAGAGATGGAGTTCCTTTTCAATGGTGTGGTGATAGACCCGGACAAGCTTCTCGAACAGGCTGACCGCGAGGTGGTGGGGGCCGCCACCAACTATGTCTTTTCGGAGCGTTCCCTCGGGGCGCCTGTCGACATCCGAATAGAAAAGCCTGAAGAGGAGTTTGACTATTCGTTCATGGTCCTTCCCGAAGGCCGTTTCGCGCTGGACAACACCATCCCGGACGGGATAGTGTACCAGATCCAGATGTTCCTCCTGTCGAAGCCTGCCTCCGTCACCCAGCTCAAGGGGCTGAGCCCTGTATTCGAGGAGAAGACCGCGACCGGGAAGTATATATACCGTGCAGGACTTTTCCGCAAGTACAACGATGTGCTCTCAAACCTCAATACAGTGAAGGGCCTCGGGTTCAAGTCCGCATTCATAGCGGCTTTTAAGGACGGCCGGCCTTGCTCTGTGCAGAAGGCCAGGGCACTGGAGTCCAGCCTGCAGAAGAAGGGCCATTACCAGGTGCGTATCGTGTCTCCGGACGAATCCCTTCCGGATATGACCATCAAGGCTATACGCCAGGTGACCGACAAGGACATCGCAAAAGTCACTGAAGAGGGCAGGACAGTGTTCCTGATAGGTCCGGTTGATTCTGAGGAAGAGGCGGAAAAGCTGAAGGCCATGGTGGAAATTTCAGGTATCGGGGATGTTGGCATTGTGGAACTTGATGATTAAGATAAACTGCAAGCCCGGACTGTACCGAGGCGCAGAGTGATTGTAAATGAAGCTTAAAACATGTTTACTATGGCTTTTACCATTATCCTGACGATTGTGGGACTTGTTCTGGTCCTGTCCGAAATCTTCCTCATTCCCGGAGTCGGTGTGGCCGGCATATTGGGTGTGCTGTCTCTCGGAGGGGCATGCTATTATGTATTCTATGAGTTCGGCCTGCTTGAAGGGGTCATTTTTACTGCAGCCATCCTGGCAGTGCTGATAGGCCTGATAATATATACTATCAAGACAAAGGCATGGAAAAAGCTTGCCCTTGATACGAAGATCGACTCCAAAGTGCAGGATACCGGTGAGAGTACGCTTTCGATAGGAGATTCCGGCAAGGCAGTGACACGCCTTGCCCCGATGGGCACGGCACGGTTCGGGGGAAAATCGTATGAGGTTAAATCCCTCGAGGGCATGATTGACGCCGGTACGGAGGTCGAGATAGTCATGTTCGAGGACAACAAGATATATGTCAAACCGGTTTCTGCGGATTTCTGACCGGGAATTCAATTAAATTAAAAATAGCATATATTATGACAATGATCGTTATTTGGGTTGCAGTTGCAATCGTCGGCCTGATGATTTTCCTGTGGTTCTTCCCAGTGGCCCTGTGGTTTCAGGCTCTGATCTCGGGAGTAAAGATTTCCCTTGTCCAGCTGGTGCTGATGCGCTGGAGAAAGGTCCCTCCGGGAACAATCGTGATGGCCATGGTCACCGGGACCAAGGCCGGACTGAAGCTCGATGCCAATGAACTCGAGGCACACTATCTGGCCAAAGGCCATGTGCCGAATGTCGTTAATGCCCTGATCTCTGCGGACAAGGCCAATATTTCACTTGACTTCAAGATGGCCGCCGCCATCGACCTTGCAGGCCGTGATGTCTTTGAGGCCGTACAGATGTCCGTCAACCCGAAAGTAATCAATACCCCTTCCGTGACGGCTGTCGCCAAAGACGGTATCCAGCTGATAACCAAAGCCAGGGTGACTGTCCGTGCCAACATCAAGCAGCTTGTCGGCGGTGCCGGCGAGGAGACGGTGCTTGCCAGGGTAGGAGAGGGTATAGTTTCAAGTATCGGTTCCGCCGAGAGCCACAAGGATGTGCTCGAGAACCCTGACTCTATCTCCAAGGTGGTGCTCAACAAGGGCCTTGACGCTGGGACAGCTTTCGAGATACTCTCTATCGATATTGCCGATATAGATATTGGAAAGAATATCGGTGCTGTGCTGCAGATGGACCAGGCTGAGGCTGACAAGAATATCGCCCAGGCAAGGGCCGAGGAGCGCCGTGCCATGGCTGTCGCCCTCGAACAGGAGATGAAGGCGAAGGCGCAGGAGGCCCGTGCGAAAGTCATCGAGGCAGAGACGCAGATACCTCTTGCCATGGCGGAGGCCTTCCGCAGCGGTAATCTCGGTGTAATGGACTATTACCGTATCAAAAACATCCAGGCGGACACAGAGATGCGTGAAAATATAGCCAAATAAATTTGGTGGAAAAAAAGAATTGAGTTACCTTTGTCATCCCGTTTTTCCGGGACATTCGTGCCGGCATTTCGGGAGCCATGAGAAAGGGTAACAGGTGAGATGGGTGAGTGGCTTAAACCAGCAGTTTGCTAAACTGCCGTACGGGATTACCGTACCGGGGGTTCGAATCCCCCTCTCACCGCTGAAAGAGGTATGAGGAATTGAATTTCAATCTCTTATACCTCTTTTCTTTTGCTCAATAGCCTGATTGTCACCCGTTATTTCTCTTCTGTATATGGGCGTTTAAGATATTTTTTCCCTATTTTTCTATAGTTTTTCCGGGACTTTGTTGTCTAACAGGTAAAATTGATCCGGTCAAGAAATGGAAAAGAACGAGCAGGAATTCACCCGTGTGGTAGAAAAGTACAAGAGTACGGTGTACTCCGTGTGCTATATGTTTTCAAAGGACAGGGAGGAGCTTGACGACCTGTTCCAGGAGGTCCTCATGAAATTGTGGAAAGGCTACCGCTCTTTCCGCGGGGAAGCGGATCTGAAGACATGGATATACAGGGTGAGCCTGAACTGCTGCCTGAACCATCAGAAGAAAAGGCGCAGGGACGGGGAGCATGTCCCGCTGAATGTCGATGTCGACCTGTATGAAGATATCAGCGACAGGACCCTGCAGACACGCCGGCTGTATGACAGGATAAACCGTCTGGGATTGATAGACCGTGCGCTGGTCCTGCTCTGGCTCGAAGGCATGACCTACGAGGAGATAGGCGCAGTCGTCGGGATATCGGTCAAGAACGTTTCTTTCCAGCTCTACCGGATCAAAGAAGAGCTTAAGAAAATGACAATTTAAAATCCAGATGCTATGCAAGAGAGCAAGATGCTTATGTCGGAAGAACTTGAACAGATGCGCCTCCAGTACGAGGCGCTCAAGGAAGACATAGAGAAACAGAAGATAATCAACACAGAGGTAATGGAGTCCATATTCCGGAAGAATGTCCGGGTACTCGACAGCGACAGGAAGCTCGGGGTGACTGTCGGCATCGCCGCCATACCGTTTGTCTTTGCCGTGTGCCTGCTACAGGGGCTGGACATGTGGGTGGCGTATGCGCTCAGTGCCGTATTCCTGGTCCAGATAGTCTGGTATATCATACTGTACCGCAGGCTCGGGTCTGCCGTGACAGGTCAGGGGGACATATTGGATACAGCTCTCAGGCTGAGGCGATTCCGTAAGGGATATGTACTTATGAATACAGTACTGTGGGCCCTTGTGCTGGGCGTGTTCGTGGTGATGGGGATAGAGATTTACAACGCTTGGAGTACGCCGCTGAAGGGTCTGGCGGCAGTCGGAATCCTGTGCATGATGGCGATAGCGGGAATCGGTGCCGAAGTCCTGTACGGCAGGCGGGTGCTGAAGGCGTGCGACGGGATAATACGCAGACTGGAGGACGGTCCCCGCGGGTGAAAAAAGGCGGCATCCTGAGCAGGGTGCCGCCTTTCGTATTATCTTAAGGGATTTTATTTCCCGTTCCATTTCAGAGCCTTGAACAGCTCTACCACCACCAGCGGCACGAGAGCCAGGCCGAGGATTGTCAGCCACTGTTCGCAGCCCAGGGATGTGAACCTGAATGCGCCTGCGAAAGACGGTATAAGGAGCACTGCCGCGGAGAATGCGAGCGACATGAAAATCGCGAAAATCAACGGCTTGTTCTGCAGCGGGTTGAACTTGAAGCGGGATTCCGTGTTCGAATGCAGGTTGCCTGCATGGACGAGCTTCGCAGCTATGAGCGAGGCGAATGCCATTGTCTGGCCCAGCGACTCGGCTGCTGCGGCGTCTCCTGAAAACATCTCCAGACCCATCTTTTTCCCAAGGATAAAGGCGACGAACGTGATGGCGCCCATCATTACTCCCTGGTAGCATATCCTCCATATCATCCCCTTGTCCATGAACTGCTTTCCTGCTCCGCGGGGGCTCTTCTTCATGATGTCCTTTGCCGCAGGGTCCAGACTCAGGGCCAGGGCAGGGAAGGTCTCGCTCACAAGGTTTATCCACAGGATGTGGATAGGGAGAAGCGGAATGCCCATGTTAAGGATGGACGTGGCAAAGAGGAGCAGTACTTCACCGAGATTGGTGGAAAGAAGGAAAAGGATGGTCTTCAGGATGTTGTCATAGATCCTGCGGCCTTCGGAAACAGCCGAGACGATAGTTACGAAATTGTCGTCCGAGAGGATCATGTCGGATGCATCCTTGGCCACCTCCGTGCCTGTGATGCCCATAGACACCCCGATGTCAGCCTGTTTGAGGGCAGGGGCGTCATTCACCCCGTCCCCTGTCATGGCCACGATCTGCCCTTTCTTCTGCCATGCGGTGACAATCTTGACCTTCTGCTCAGGTGCAATGCGGGCGTAGACAGAATATTTCTCCACATTGGCGTTGAATTCTTCTTCGCTGAGTTTTTCAAGGTCGGTCCCGGTAATGGCGAGGTCTCCTTCACGGTAGATGCCTATCTTGGAGGCTATCGCAAGGGCCGTGGCCTTGTGGTCACCGGTGATCATCACGGTGCGGATTCCTGCTTCCCGGCATTCCTGGATGGCTCCGATGACTTCCTCGCGCTCCGGATCTATCATCCCTGTCATTCCCACGAAAATAAGGTCCTTCTCGACCTCTTCCATCTCGGATGAGACTTCTTCTGCAGGGCGGTAGGCCATAGCAAGCACCCTGAGGGCCGAGTCGGCCATCTTTGCGTTGCGGGACTGGAGGTCATCAATGTCTGCCCTGGTGATTTCGCGTACGCCCTCTGCTGTCTCGATCCTGGTGCAGACAGACAGCATCTCGTCAAGCCCTCCCTTGGTGTTTATCTGCAGAGAGCCGTCCTGCATCCTGTTGATGGTCGACATCCTTTTTCTCGAGGAGTCGAAGGCCACTTCCCCGACACGCGGACAGGCGGCGTCAAGCTCGCTTTTGTTCACTCCGTTCTTCGATCCCAGCTCGATCAGGGCTATTTCAGTCGGGTCTCCTACGTTTGTAGTGCCTCCTTCGCTGTTCTTTACTACCTTGGCATCGCAGCACAGTACAGAAATGGTCACCAGGCGGTCGTGATTCCCGCTTACGGCGTATTCCTCCACTACCGTCATCTGGTTCTTTGTGAGAGTGCCGGTCTTGTCGGAGCATATGACTGTCGTGCAGCCGAGCGTCTCCACGGAAGGGAGCTTGCGTATGATGGCGTTATGCCTTACCATACGGCGCACACCCATGGAAAGAATGATTGTCGAGATAGCCGGGAGCCCTTCCGGAATCGCCCCGACCGCCAATGACACTGCCACCATGAGCATGCTTATCAGAGGCCTGCCGTGCAGGATGCCGATGATGAATATCACCACGCAGATGAGCACGGCGGCTGTCCCTATTACTTTGCCGAGCTTCTCAAGACGCACTTGCATAGGTGTCTGGGTGTCGGAATCCCCCTCGAGCATGCCTGCTATCTTTCCTATCTCGGTATTCATTCCTGTGCCTGTCGCGATACCTCTTCCGTGTCCGAATGTCACCACGCCGCTCGAGTATGCCATGTTGGTCCTGTCCCCGAGAGGAATGTCCTCGCTTTCAAGCGTATCCACAGTCTTTTCCACCGGGACTGACTCACCTGTCATCGAAGACTCCTGGATGCTCATGCTGTATGATTCCGTAAGCCTTATGTCAGCGGGCACTATGTCGCCTACTTCCAGCTCGACAAGGTCTCCCGGGACCACATCCTCGACATTGACCACCATTGCCTCACCGTCTCTGACCACCTTGGCCATAGGTGCTGCCATTTTTTTGAGTGATTCGAGGGATTTCTGTGCCTTGAGTTCCTGGTAGGCTCCTATGAATGCGTTGAGGAGAAGGATGCCCATTATAATATAGGTGTCCAGCAGCCCTTCGCCTGTCTTTACCCCCATTATCCCCGAGATGACGGCAGCTATGATCAGCAGAATGATCATGAAACTCTTGAACTGGGCTATGAACATGGCCAGGAACGACCTGTTCTTTTTCTGGACGAGGGAGTTTTTCCCGTATTTTTCGATTCTTTTCTGGATTTCTTCGGTTTTCAGACCCGAGACGGGATCGGTTTCCAGACCCTGTGCGACTTCTTCAATCGACTGGTTGTAGAAAGGTGTCATTTTACTTGATGATACTGAAATGTGTTTAAAAGATTGATAATTATTTTCTTCCGGTCAAGATGCCTATGAGCCTGTTTACTGATGCCACAGTGATAAGCCAGATGAAGGCCTGTGAAAAGGCATCCGGTTTTTCTTCGTTCAGGAAATATATGAAAGCCAGCCAGAATGCGCAGCATGCTATGACAAATATCTGGACTCCGAGGGCAATCCGGCGCGTGAGGGGCGTTGCTCCCAGCATCGCTTTAAGATTATAGGCGATCCCGAGCGGACCGGACATCATCACCATCCAGTATATGGTCTGTCCGGCCAGCGTCAGCCGGTCTGTATCGACGAACTGTGAATAATATGTCACGCCCAGTCCGAACAGGAACAGGACGGCGTAAATCGCCGTACTTATTATATAGGTGATTTTTGCTTTTTTCCGGTCCATAAACCTTATTGTCTCAACAAAGTGTCAAAGATAGTAAAATTCTTTCTTTGTCCGCAGAATCATGTACAATAAAAGTCAGGAGCAGGCGGAAACCGCTGCTCCTGACTTTTTCATATCTGAAACCGTAGGAAAGGTATGGATTCCTTTCCCGGACCGGTTTATCTGTACTGTGCGAACTCGATGTCCTTTGCTGCCCTCTCGGCGAGCTTGTCATCCTTGCCTGCCTCTTTCAGGTTGGCCTTTACAGCGTCAGCGTTACCCTGGCGGGCTGCGATGACAGCTTTCAGGTAGGCAACCTCAGGAGAAGCGCATGTTGCGGAAGCGGATGCCTTGTCGAGCTGTCCTGCAAGGATGTATGCAAGGGTCTTGTTGTAGCAGCACTTTGAGTTTGCAAGCTTGGCGGCTGCGTCTGCATATTTGCCGTTGAGGATGTCGAGGACTGCAAGGTTCTCCTTGGATGTCGCGTTGCCTGATGCGTTGAAGCATTTAGCTGCCTCGGCATAGTTGCCTTCGCGAAGTGCTACGACTCCCATTGCGTTCTGGTAGTCAGCATCTTTCTCTGAAACCTTTGCAAGGGCTGCCTTTGCGTCAGCAAGCTTGTCTGAATTGAGGTAAGCCACAGCGAGGTTGTACTGTGCACGTGCGCTGTTGAATTTCTCGATAGCCTTCTTGTATACGGCCACCTTGGTGTCGTTGCTCTTTGCCACAGAAGCCGCGCGGAGCAGTGCCTCCTCGTCGAGCACGTCAATATTCTCCTCGATCAGGTTGAGGAGTTCTTCGTTGCTGTAGTTGGTGAATTCAACATTTGCGATGAACCTTGCGCGGCGGAGTTCAGGAAGGATCTCCTTTGCCAGGGTGGTGTAGACTGCAGACATGTTCTTGATCTCTTTCTCGCGGACTGCAGGGTCGCTGTACATGGAGAGGACGCGGATGATGAGGTCCTTGTCCTCAAGGTCAGACTGTGCAACGAGCTCCTTGAAGCCTTCCCAGTCCTGTCCGATGCTCTTTACGTTGACCGGAGCATCTACCTCATGGCCTTTTGTAACCTTGCCGAATGCTGTCTCCGCAGTCTTTGAACGCTTGCCTGAAAGTTTTGCGTTGAGCTCCTCTCCTCCGTCAGGTGAAGCGTATGCAACGATGTCGGTGCTTACGATTTCCTTGCGCTCGTTTGCCTTGATTTCATCGATGGCTGCCTGGAAATCCTTGATGGACTCTGATTTGAGCTGGCTACTGCGTACAACTGAACTGTTGATGGTATAGAGGATCTGGCCTTCTGCGGTCTGCTTGATGATCTCCTGGTAGTTGTCTGCCTTGTAGTCGACTGTGCCTGACTTGTTGACAAGCATATAGGTGGTGTTTGCGCCGTCGGCTACCTTCCTTGTAGGGAATTCGGCTGATTTGTTTTTGTATTTCACTACGCTGCGGAGCTCGAGATAGCTCTTTTCCATACCCGGCACGTAGTCGAAACTTACTTTCTCGGATACTGTAGAACCTTCTGAAGGAACTACCTTATAGTTGTCTACGACTTTCTCTCCCTGGTATACGAACGGTTCCATCTTGGCTTCCCCGCCTTCGTATACGAGTACCGGAGTCACCTCGAGAATAGCTTTAGGATGGAAATAGTCTGCCGGATAGGTCACCGTTACAGTGGCGTTTACCTTGCCTGCAACAACTTCGAGAACCGCAGGATTGCACTGCACTGATACGTTCTCTGCCATTTCAGCCATTTTCTCAGGGGAGCTGCAGGCTACTGCAGCAAGTCCGATGAGAGCGGCTGATAAAGATTTGAAACTTTTTTTCATTGCTGTATTAAATTAATTGGTTTACTTATTCGTTTTTGTTTTAGCCATAAAGGCATAATCAGCACAAATATAATCATTATTTTAATTTTTCCTCCAATGTGATTCATATTTTAACACATTTTCGTACCTTTGCCTATTATGACGACCCAGGAATTACAGAGCTTAAAGAACAAATACGACATAATAGGCGGTGACCCGGCCCTTAACCGGGCGCTGGAAATAGCCGTCGCCGTGGCTCCTACCGACCTCACCGTCCTCATTTCCGGGGAAAGCGGAGTTGGAAAGGAGAATATTCCGAAAATCATACACCAGTACAGCCGCCGGAGGACAGGGAAGTATTTCGCCATCAACTGCGGAGCCATTCCCGAGGGCACCATCGACTCCGAGCTTTTCGGGCATGAGAAGGGCTCTTTTACGGGGGCCAACGAGATGAGGAAGGGGTATTTCGAAGAGGCCGACGGCGGGACCCTGTTCCTGGACGAGATCGGCGAGCTTCCGATGGCCTCCCAGGCCAAGCTGCTGAGGGTGCTCCAGTCCGGAGAGTTCATCAGGGTGGGGTCGTCAAAGGTCCTGAAGACAGATGTCAGGGTGGTGGCGGCCACGAATGTGAATCTCATGTATGCTGTCTCGAAGGGGAAATTCAGGGAAGACCTTTACTATAGGCTGAACGCCGTTCCGGTGCTTATGCCTGCCCTGCGGGAGAGGCAGGATGACATCTATCTGCTTTTCAGGAAGTTCACTTCGGATTTTTCCGAGAAATACGGTATGAACAAGGTCTCGCTTACGCCGGAGGCAATAGCCATGCTTAAGGCCTACAGGTGGCCGGGCAACATCCGCCAGCTCAAGAATGTGGCGGAGACTGTCACCGCGCTCGAGTCGGTCAGGCTCACCCCTGTGTCCGGGAAATGCGAGATCGGGGCTGAAACCCTGGCCCGGTATATACCGAAAGACGCTCCTAACATGCTTCCGGTGAAGTCTGCAATGAGCGAGGACAGCATCACACCCGGCGAGAAGGAGGCTATAGTGAGGATGATCTACCAGCTCAGGCAGGAGGTCGATTATCTGAAGGAGATAGTGGCAGGGACCCATGCCCCGGTCCGTGTAAAGGCCCTTCCGCAGGACACTTCCAGTGATAATATGCCGGCACCTGACCGTGACATTCCGCGTGACGGGTCCGTAGTGGAGCAGCCGGACTGGCAGGAGCCTTTTGAGATAAGGAGTGCCGGCCACGAAGGCGAGCCTCCGCACCATGTGGCCCAGTACAGGGATGCCGACCTTCAGAGGGAGGATCCGGACGAGCAGGACGGGGGCGACCTGTCGCTTCAGAGGGCGGGGACCGACCTCATCAGGAAGGCCCTTGAAAAGTACCACGGCAACAGGAAACAGGCCGCTTCCGAGCTGGGCATCTCCGAGAGGACCCTCTACCGGAAACTGAAATCAATGGAAGAAAACCAATAACAGCTTATGTTCAGAAGATATATTGTAAGGGTATTGCTTCCGGCAATATGTGCCCTGGCATGCCAGTCATGCGGTATCTATTCGTTTTCAGGGACGTCCATACAGCCGGACATCCAGACTTTCACTATAGAATATATGCAGTACAAGGCGCTGAGGGTGAACCCTACGCTGAGCAACGACCTGACAGAAGCCCTGACGGACCAGTTCAGGCGTTTCACCAAGCTGGAGCAGGTGGATATGGACGGGGATCTGGTGATAGCCGGGGAGATCACGGGATACGATGTGAAGGCCATGGCCATCACTGCCAATGAGACGGCGGCGCAGAACAGGCTTACTGTGACGGTGAAGATATATTTCACCAACAACAAATATCCTGAGGAGGACTTTGACGAGGGCAAGTCCTTCTCCGCTTACGCTGACTTTGATGCCACCCAGCTGCTCGATGCCGTAGAGTCCACTATCTGTGAGGAGATTGTAGACAAGCTGGTAGAGGATATTTTCAACGCCACAGTAGCAAACTGGTAGACCGGGCCTATGGAACGTCATATAGATTTGAAGAGACTGACCCTGGACGAGCTGGCTGGGGTGATCAACCTCTATCCGTGGTTCGCTTCCGCGAGGAAAGAGCTTTGCAGGCGGATGTCGGACATGGGCGGGGCAGGATGGGAGAAAGAGCAGTTCGCGGATGCCGCGATGTATCTCCCGGACGCGAGAATGGTATCAGCGATGCTCCATTCCGTGACAAAGGAGGACTGTACGGACAAAGACATATCGCAGGTAATAAGGCATTATATATCTGAGTCCCGGGGCAATGGGCCTTCGGCGGGCACCGCCCCGGACGAAGGGACAAGGCAGGTACGCGTGGCCGGAGGGGACTATTTCTCCCCGCAGGAGTATGACAGGGTCAGGAAGGAAGGGGACAGCCTGTTCGGCAGGACAGCTTTCCAAAGCTCTGTTTCAGGCCCGTCTGAAGTGTTTGTCCGGCAAGACGATATGGATTTCTGCACAGAGACCCTTGCCCAGATCTATGCGGAGCAGGGATATTATGCGCATGCCATACGTATTTATGAAAAACTAATTTTGGCATATCCAGAAAAAAATGCTTACTTTGCAGCCCTTATTGAAAAATTAAAAACGGAAGACTAAAGATATTGACGTATGAATGTACTTTTTACTATTCTTACTGTGCTTGTCATCATCGCCAGTGTGCTGGTGACTATTGTCGTTCTTCTCCAGAACAGCAAGGGAGGTGGACTGGCGAGCAATTTCGTTGCCGGCAACCAGACTTTCGGAGTCCGCAGGACAGCTGATATCCTTGAGAAGATCACATGGGGGCTCGTGGCATTCATTTTCGTGTTCTCCATAGCTACGACATTTACCACTACGGGTTCCGGCAAGAACGAGGTGGATATCACAGAAAAGGTCGAGAATGCTGCTACAGAGCAGACACCTGAATTCCCTTCAGCTCCGCTTCAGCAGTCCGCTCCGGCACAGGAAGCTCCTGCAACAGAGTCCGCTCCGGCAGAGTAACAACTAGCTGTGAAAGAATAATTTAGCGTTATAAATATTTCCTTCCTCCCGGCTCGGACTGACAAAATGTCATGCCTCGGAGCGATGGAATACAATTTGACCGATAGCCGTTTGTGTCCGAAAAAAGGATGCAGACGGCTAAGATTGTATATACAGGTACCGGATACGGTCAGAGGCCGGAAAAACAATCATCCGCAAGCTTTTGGTAGGACAAAAGTCCGGTGGCCTAAAATCACTGACGGTGAATTTTAGGGTAAGAATAATGCGGATATACATAATAAAAAGTGATAAAAAAGGAGAAATAATATATGGAGAACAACAATAGCAACAAACTTGAGAATCTGTCACGGTTTGCCGTGAACCTCAACGAGAAGGCGGCCCAGGGCAGGCTTGATCCTGTCATCGGCAGGGACGAGGAGATCCGTAGGGTCCTCCAGATCCTGAGCCGTAGGACAAAGAACAACCCTATCCTGGTCGGTGAGCCAGGTGTGGGAAAGACGGCCATTTCGGAGGGCATAGCCCAGAAAATAGTGGATGGCCAGGTCCCTGAGAACCTGAAGTCGAAGAAGATATACTCCCTTGACCTGGGTGCGCTTATCGCAGGTGCAAAGTACCAGGGCGAGTTCGAGGAGAGGCTGAAGGGTGTGGTCAAGGAAGTCGTTGACAGCGACGGGGAGATTATCCTGTTCATAGATGAGATACATACCCTTGTGGGTGCGGGGCGTTCTTCCGGGGCGATGGATGCTTCAAACATCCTGAAGCCGGCCCTGGCGAGAGGTGAACTGAGGACGATAGGGTCCACTACCCTGGACGAGTACCAGAAGTACTTCGAGACGGACAAGGCCCTGGAGAGAAGGTTCCAGATGGTCATGGTGGACGAGCCTACCCCGGCGGAGTCTATTTCCATCCTCAGGGGGCTGAAGGAAAGGTATGAGAACCACCATAAGGTACGTATCGAGGATGATGCGCTTATCGCTGCGGTGGAGCTTTCACACAGGTACATCACCAACAGGTTCCTGCCGGACAAGGCGATCGACCTGGTGGACGAGGCGGCCTCCAAGCTGCGTCTGGAGATGAATTCTGTGCCTGAGCCTATCGATGACCTGAACAGCAAGATCAGGCAGCTTGAAATAGAGAAGGCTGCGATCAAGCGTGAAGGAGTGTCCATGAAACTGGACAAGATCAACGATGACCTGAAAGACCTCAA
>CALVCB010000040.1 GCA_944325965.1 uncultured Bacteroidales bacterium | reverse complement strand
GCCGATGTAGCTCAGTTGGCTAGAGCACGTGATTTGTAATCTCGGGGTCGTGGGTTCGATTCCCTCCATCGGCTCAAAGTTCTTTATCATAGGGAAACTAAAAATTGGGAGAATACCAGAGTGGCCAAATGGGGCAGACTGTAAATCTGCTGGTTTATACCTTCGGTGGTTCGAATCCATCTTCTCCCACTAATTTTGGAAAATCCAGGTCCTGGTGCAGTCCGGGAAAACGCCAAAAACAGAATAGGCGGAAGTAGCTCAGTTGGTAGAGCATTAGCCTTCCAAGCTAAGGGTCGCGGGTTCGAACCTCGTCTTCCGCTCAAACTACGCCAGTGTAGCTCAGGGGTAGAGCGCTTCCTTGGTAAGGAAGAGGTCATGAGTTCAAATCTCATCACCGGCTCTGCTTTTTTTGTATATAGTAGCATATAATACACATAAACAAATAAAATTATGGCTAAAGAAACCTTTAAAAGAGACAAACCGCACGTTAACATCGGTACTATCGGCCACGTTGACCACGGTAAGACTACTTTGACTGCAGCTATTACAACTGTACTTGCAAAGCAGGGTCTTTCTGAGCTCCGTTCATTCGACTCAATCGATAACGCTCCAGAGGAGAAAGAGCGTGGTATTACAATCAACACAGCACACGTAGAGTACCAGACTGCGACCCGTCACTACGCTCACGTAGACTGCCCGGGCCACGCTGACTATGTGAAGAACATGGTAACAGGTGCCGCACAGATGGATGGTGCAATTCTCGTTGTTGCAGCAACTGACGGTCCTATGCCTCAGACTCGCGAGCACATACTTCTCGCACGTCAGGTGAATGTCCCAAGAATCGTCGTATTCCTTAACAAGGTTGACCTTGTAGACGATCCTGAGATGCTTGACCTCGTTGAAATGGAAGTACGTGACCTCCTTTCATTCTACAACTTCGATGGTGAAAACGCTCCGGTAATCCGTGGCTCTGCCCTCGGTGCACTGAACGGTGACCCTCAGTATGAAGCAAAGATTATGGAGCTCATGGATGCTGTTGACTCATACATTCCAATCCCTCCGCGTGATAACGAGAAACCATTCCTCATGCCTATCGAGGACATTTTCTCAATCACAGGACGTGGAACAGTAGCAACAGGCCGTATCGAGACAGGTGTCATCCACACTGGAGATGAGGTTGAAATTGTAGGTCTCGGTGAAGAACCTAAGAAGACAGTCGTTACAGGTGTCGAGATGTTCCGCAAGATCCTTGATGAAGGAGAGGCTGGTGATAACGTAGGTCTTCTTCTTCGTGGTATCGACAAGAAGGAAATCAAGAGGGGACAGGTACTTGCTAAACCTGGTACAATCCATCCTCACCAGAAATTCCAGGCTGAGATTTACGTGCTGAAGAAAGATGAAGGTGGTCGTCATACTCCATTCCACAACCACTACCGTCCACAGTTCTTCATCCGTACTCTCGACATCACAGGAGAGATTTCTCTTCCAGAGGGTGTAGAAATGGTAATGCCTGGCGATAACGTTACTATCACTGTAGAGCTCATCTATCCAGTTGCCCTTAACGAAGGTCTTCGTTTCGCAATCCGTGAAGGTGGCCGTACAGTAGGTGCAGGTCAGGTAACTAAGATTCTCGAGTAATCTAGAAAACCGTATAGATAAGCGGGTGCCAAAATACGACGCCCGCTTTTATAGGGGAATAGAACAAGGGTAGTTCAGCGGTCTCCAAAACCGTCGATGTGGGTTCGAATCCTGCTTCCCCTGCAATATCAAAGGTTACGATTTGGTAATTGTTTAACAGACGTCCAGGCAAGCTTCCAACTCAGGATGTCCATTAAAGGTAAAGATGAGAAAGTTAATCAACTATTTCAAAGAGTCTTACACGGAGATGACCAAGAAGGTCTCATGGCCTACTTGGAGCAAACTTCAGAGTTCAGCCATCGTAGTGATGGTTGCATCTGTGATTTTTGCTGTGATTATCTTCGTAATGGACTTTGCTTTCCAGAACCTGATGACAGCAATTTACACACTGTAATTAATACCTTTGCAATATGGGCGAAAAAAAATGGTATGTGCTGAGAGCAGCAGGCGGAAAGGAAAAGAAAGCCAAAGAGTATCTCGAAAAGGAGATTGAAAGATGCGGCCTTCAGGATCTGGTTTCCCAGGTCCTTGTCCCGACAGAAAAGGTGTACAAGATTCGTGACGGCAAAAGAGTCAGTTCCGAGCGCCTCTTCTACCCGGGATATGTCCTTATCGAAGCTGAGCTTACCGGCGAACTCCAGTACATAATCCGCAATGAAATTCCTCATATGTCTGGCTTCCTTACAGAAAAACGCGATATAAGCAGGGGGACAGGTAAGGCTCAGGAAGAAAAGATTCCTATTCCGCTCAGGGACTCCGAAGTGAAAAGGATTCTCGGAGAGCATGATGAGGTCGCCACAAGCGAAGGAGAGACTGTAGTAGACTATTCAGTAGGAGAGGCAGTCAAGATTACAGATGGTCCGTTCAGTGGATTCGACGGAACAGTGGAGGAAATCGTAGAAGATCGCAGCAAGCTCAAAGTCATGGTCATGATTTTCGGGAGAAAGACTCTGCTTGAACTCAACTTTACACAAGTAACTAAAGAATAATCAAGAATTATGGCAAAAGAAGTCACTGGGTTTATCAAACTCCAGATTAAAGGTGGCGCAGCAAATCCATCACCTCCAGTAGGACCGGCTCTCGGTTCAAAGGGTCTGAACATAATGGATTTCTGCAAACAGTTCAATGCCCGTACACAGGACAGCGCAGGTAAGGTTCTACCGGTTGTCATCACAGTCTACAGCGACAAATCCTTCACATTTGAAGTAAAACAGCCGCCAGTAGCCGTACAGCTTAAGGAAGCAGCCAAGATTTCCAGCGGTTCTGCAGAACCGAACAGGAAGAAAGTCGCTACTATCACCTGGGATCAGGTAAAGACTATCGCTGCATCAAAAATGCCGGACATGAACGCATTCACCCTGAAGTCAGCAATGACCATGGTTGCTGGTACAGCAAGAAGCATGGGTATAAAGGTTGAAGGAGAATTTCCTGCTGACATCTAAAAATCACACGCGAAATGAGTAAACTGACAAAAAACCAAAAAACGGTAATGGCCAAATATGATCCGGCCAAGCAGTACAAGCTTTCTGAGGCATGTGAAATCGTAAAGGATGTTACCTTCACTAAATTCGATGCATCTGTAGAACTTGCCATAAACCTCGGAGTTGATCCGCGTAAGGCAAACCAGATGGTCCGTGGCGTTGTAACTCTTCCTCACGGAACCGGTAAACAGACCAGAGTGCTCGTACTTTGTACCCCAGACAAGGAAACGGAAGCAAAAGAGGCCGGTGCAGATTATGTTGGCCTTGATGAATATATCGAAAAAATTAAAGGTGGATGGACTGACGTTGATGTTATTATCTGTACACCTTCAGTGATGGCGAAAGTAGGTGCCATCGGTAGGATTCTCGGTCCAAGAGGTCTCATGCCTAACCCGAAAACCGGGACTGTGACAATGGAGATCGGGAACGCCGTCAAAGAAGTCAAAGCAGGAAAAATAGACTTTAAGGTGGACAAGACCGGTATCGTACACACTGCCATCGGGAAAGCGTCTTTCAGTGCACAGCAGATCTGCGAGAACGCACAGGAAGTGATTTCAGCTATCATAAAGCTCAAACCACAGACACTCAAGGGAACCTATTTGATAAGCGCTTCAATATGCACGACAATGAGCCCTGGAGTTAGTATAGACATCAAATCATTCAGTAGTGCTGACTAATTATATTCAATGTTATGAGAAAAGAAGATAAAGCCCAGATAATTGAATCAATCGCAGCACAAATCCAGGAGACACCGAATTTCTACATTGCCGATATCTCCGGACTGAATGCTGAACAGACAACGAAACTCCGTCGTGACTGCTTTGAAAAGAATATCAAGCTTGTAGTAGTCAAGAATACTCTTTTCCACAAAGCGCTCATGAACATGGACAATGAAGAGGTAAAACTTGTCTTTCCTGCACTTGAAGGTCCTACAGCCATCATGTACACGGAGACTCCAAATGCCCCTGCCAAACTCATTAAGAAATATGCCGACGACGGAGCTGAGAAGCCGTCACTCAAGGCAGCATATGTCCAGGAGTGCTCATTTGTAGGTGCTGACAAACTTGGCGAACTCTGTAACATCAAGTCCCGTGAAGAGCTCATCGGTGATATCATCGGACTGCTCCAGTCACCGGCACGCAATGTTATATCAGCCCTCCAGTCTGCTGGTGGCAAACTGGCCGGCATCGTCAAGACACTTTCAGAAAGAGAATAATTATAAAATAAAACAAACTAAATAAATTAAATTATGGCAGACATTAAAGCACTTGCAGAAGAGTTGGTTAACCTTTCTGTAAAAGACGTTCAGGAACTCGCACAGATCCTTAAAGACGAGTATGGTATTGAGCCTGCAGCTGCTGCTGTTGCGGTAGCAGGTCCTGCAGCAGGAGCCGGTGAGGCTGCAGCTGCAGAGCAGACTGAATTCAATGTAATACTCAAGTCAGCAGGCCAGGCAAAACTTGGCGTTGTAAAAGCAGTCAAGGAAATTACAGGACTCGGACTCAAAGAGGCTAAGGACCTTGTAGACAAGGCACCCGACGCTGTAATCAAAGAAAAAGTATCTAAGGCAGAGGCTGAGCAGATCAAAGCTGCCCTCGAAGAGGCTGGAGCAGAAGTTGAAGTTAAATAGCTTCACTTTCTCCCGAATGGGAAACTAAGTCAGGTTTAGGGCCCTTAAAAGACCCTAAACCTTTTTGTCGTATTTAAGTTTTTCTCTATACAAAGGCTGATAAGATGTCTCTACAACCAAAAACACAGCGAATATCTTTCGCATCATCGAAAATTCTCCTTGAGTATCCGGATCTGCTGGAGGTGCAGCTGAAATCCTTCCAGGATTTCTTCCAGCTCGATACGACACCGGAGAACAGGCGGAATGAAGGCCTGTACCAGGTATTTCAGGAGATATTCCCGATCGAAGATACAAGGAACAACTACAAACTTGAATTCATCGATTATTTCATTGATCCACCTCAGTATTCAATAGACGAATGCCTGGAAAGAGGATTGACTTACAACGTACCTCTTAAAGCGAAACTACGACTTTCCTGCAGTGATCCAGAACACGAAGATTTCGATACAAGAGTCCAGGACGTATATCTGGGCAATATCCCGTACATGACTCCGGGAGGGACATTCGTTATCAACGGTTCAGAACGGATCATAGTTTCTCAGCTCCACAGGTCCCCTGGTGTATTCTTCGGACAGAGCGTACATGCAAACGGGACAAAGCTGTATTCAGCCAGAATAATTCCGTTCAAGGGATCATGGATAGAGTTTGCTACTGACATCAACAATGTCATGTACGCCTACATCGACCGCAAAAAGAAATTGCCTGTAACAACCCTTCTCAGAGCCATTGGATTCAACGGCGACAAGGACATAATCGACATATTCGGGCTGGCCGACGAGATTGAGGCCACCCCAGAGGTCCTCAAAGCGAACGAGGGAAGAAAGCTTGCGGCGAAGGTGCTCAAGACATGGATCGAGGACTTCGTCGATGAAGATACTGGAGAGGTGATCCCGGTAGAAAGGACGATGCCTATAGTCGAAAGAGGAGAGATCCTCTGCGAGGAGACTATCCAGAAACTCGCCGAAACTGATGTGAAGACAATCCTCCTGCAGAAGGAGGAGGCGAATGTAAATGAATACGCCATCATCTACAACACACTGCAGAAAGACCCGACAAATACGGAGACTGAAGCCATCAACTACATCTACAAGCAGCTCCGCAACTCGGAACCGCCTGATGAGGCTACAGCCCGTGACGTCATCGACAAACTGTTCTTTTCCGAAAAAAGATACGACCTGGGGGACGTGGGAAGATACCGTCTCAACCAGAAACTGAATCTAAATACACCTGACGATGTTCGTGTGCTCACCAACACGGATATTATCGAAATCATAAAATACCTGATACTTCTCATCAACTCGAAGGCCACGGTCGATGATATCGACCACCTCAGCAACAGACGTATCAGGACAGTCGGCGAACAGCTTGCCAACCAGTTCAGCGTAGGGCTTTCAAGAATGGCGCGCACCATCCGCGAACGGATGAACGTAAGGGACAGCGAGCAGTTCTCCCCTATCGACCTGATCAACGCCAAGGCCCTGTCATCCGTAATCAACTCGTTCTTCGGAACCAGCCAGCTTTCGCAGTTCATGGACCAGACCAACCCGCTGTCGGAGATGACGCACAAGCGCAGACTCTCGGCTCTCGGCCCTGGTGGACTTTCGCGTGACCGCGCCGGATTCGAGGTCAGGGACGTACACTATACGCATTACGGACGTCTCTGCCCTATCGAGACACCTGAGGGACCTAATATCGGTCTTATCTCGTCCCTGTGTGTATACGCAAGGATCAACGATCTGGGATTCATAGAGACACCGTACCGCAAGGTAAGCGAAGGTAAAGTTGATCTCAGTTCAGAAGGCTGGGTATATATGAGCGCAGAGCAGGAGGAGAACCAGATGATCTCCCTTGCAAATGTCAAGATGGATGATGACGGGAAGATACTGGAAGACAGGATACAGTGCCGTCTGGGAGCCGATTTCCCTGTCGTCACCAAAGACGAAGTGAACCTGATGGACGTTGCCCCGAACCAGATTGCGTCCGTGGCGGCATCCCTGATTCCGTTCCTTGAGCATGATGACGCACACAGGGCCCTGATGGGAGCGAACATGATGCGTCAGGCAGTTCCTCTTCTAAACCCTGAATCACCTATAGTAGGCACCGGCCTGGAGGAAAGGGTATGCCTCGATTCAAGGACACAGATAACAGCAGAAAGGAAAGGTGAGGTCGTGTATGTGGATGCAAACGAAATCCATGTGAAATACTACCGCACTGATGATGAGAAATTCGTCAGCTTCTCGCCGGACATCACAGTCTACAAGCTCCCTATATATAGAAGGACGAACCAGAGCACGACCATCCTGCTCAAACCTATAGTCCGCAAGGGTGATGTGGTAGAAAAGGGCCAGATAATGACAGAAGGATATGCCACACAGAACGGGGAACTCGCACTCGGAAGGAACCTTAAAGTGGCGTTCATGCCATGGAAAGGATACAACTACGAGGATGCAATCGTGCTTTCCGAAAGGATGATCCGCTGGGATATACTTACTTCTGTCCATGTGGATGAATATATCACTGAGGTACGCGACACCAAGCGCGGTATGGAAGAGCTCACGTCCGACATTCCGAACGTCAGCGAGGATGCGACCAAGAACCTCGACGAGAACGGTATCATCAGGATAGGAGCCCACATCGAGCCAGGCGACATCATGATCGGAAAGATCACCCCTAAGGGAGAAAGTGATCCGTCTCCTGAGGAGAAGCTCCTGAGGGCAATCTTCGGTGACAAGGCCGGTGACGTGAAGGATGCCTCCCTCAAGGCAACCCCGTCGCTCAGCGGAACCGTAATCGGAACTGCACTTTATTCAAAAGTGGCGAAGGAAAGCAACAGGAAAGGGGCCAAGGCAGACCAGAAAGCCAAGATCGACAAGGTAGAGGAGGAATTCAATACCAAGGCAGAAGCGCTCAGGACCAAGTTCCTTGACAAGCTCGCCGCCCTCGTGGAGGGCAAGAAAAGCGCTGGCATCAGCGACCTCTACGGAGTCGAGATTATCGCGAAAGACAAGACAATCACGTTCTCTGACATCCGCGACATCGACTACGAGAACATCAACTCCAGCAAGTGGACCACGGACAAGAACACCAATGTACTCGTGCGCGAACTGATCAACAACTATTGCATAGCCTACAAGGAAGCTGCAGCGAAGCACCGCCGCGCCGTAGACAAGATCAAGGTGGGTGACGAACTCCCTAACGGTGTCATGCAGCTGGCCAAAGTCTATGTCGCCAAAAAAAGGAAGATCAGAGTGGGAGACAAAATGGCGGGCCGCCACGGTAACAAAGGTATCGTAGCAAAGGTAGTAAGGGATGAGGACATGCCGTTCCTTGAGGACGGTACACCTGTTGACATAGTGCTCAACCCTCTCGGCGTGCCTTCACGTATGAACCTGGGACAGATATATGAAACCGTGCTCGGATGGGCCGGGGACGAGCTCGGGCTGAAGTTCAGTACACCGATTTTCGACGGAGCAAGCATCGAAAGCATCTGCCAGTACACAGATAAGGCCGGACTTCCGAGATTCGGAAAGACATACCTCAGGGACGGAGGCACGGGAGACTGGTTCGACCAGCCTGCGACTGTGGGTGTCATTTACATGATCAAGCTCGGCCACATGGTCGATGACAAGATGCACGCAAGGTCTATTGGGCCTTACTCGCTGATTACCCAGCAGCCTCTGGGCGGTAAAGCCCAGTTCGGAGGCCAGAGGTTCGGAGAAATGGAAGTATGGGCTCTGGAGGCATTCGGTGCATCCAACGTACTCCAGGAGATACTGACCGTCAAGTCGGATGATGTCAACGGAAGGTCCAAGACCTACGAGGCCATCGTCAAAGGAGACCTCATGCCTACACCTGGTATTCCTGAATCACTCAATGTGCTGCTGCACGAGCTCAGGGGCCTCGGACTGAAGGTTACATTGGACTAGTTTATACAGACAATTAGAAATATTGGGATATGCCTATTTTTAAAGAAAACAAGGTTAAAAGCAATTTCGAAAGAATCAGCATCTCGCTCGCTTCACCTGAAGACATCAAGGAAAGGTCATCAGGAGAGGTCCTGAAGCCTGAAACTGTCAACTACAGGACCTACAAGCCGGAGAGGGATGGGCTTTTCTGTGAGAAGATCTTCGGGCCGACAAAGGACTATGAGTGCCACTGCGGCAAGTACAAGAGGATCCGCTACAGAGGTATTGTCTGCGACCGCTGCGGTGTAGAAGTGACAGAGAAGAAGGTGCGAAGGGAAAGGATGGGCCATATAGAGCTTACCGTACCTGTCGCCCACATCTGGTATTTCAAGTCTGCCCCGAACAAGATTGCCGCCCTTCTCGGCCTTGCAGCCAAGAAGCTCGAGGCCGTTATATACTATGAGAAATACATAGTCATCAACCCGGGTACGACCAACATCGCCAAGATGGAGCTTCTCTCCGAAGAAGAATATCTTGACCTCATAGATTCCATGCCGGAGAACCAGGCACTGCCTAACGACGATCCGGAAAAATTCAGGGCAGGCATGGGTGCAGAGGCCATATACGAGCTCCTCAAGGAGATCGATGTCGATGCACTTGCAAAGGATCTCCGCACAAAGATGAACACGGAGACCTCACAGCAGAGAAGGGCAGAGGCCCTCAAAAGGCTCAGCATTGTAAAATGGTTCCAGGAGTCAAAGGGTATCAACAGGCCTGAATGGATGATCCTCAAGGTCATCCCTGTTATACCGCCGGATCTCCGTCCTCTCGTTCCGCTCGACGGAGGAAGATTCGCGACATCCGACCTCAACGACCTCTACAGAAGGGTGATCATAAGGAACAACCGTCTGAAAAGGCTCATAGAGATCAAGGCGCCGGAAGTCATCCTCAGGAACGAGAAACGAATGCTCCAGGAGGCGGTAGACTCACTCTTCGACAATTCAAAGAAGTCGAACGCAGTAAAGAGCGAAGCCAACAGGACGCTGAAGTCCCTCTCAGATAGCCTGAAAGGAAAACAGGGCCGTTTCCGTCAGAACCTGCTCGGAAAACGTGTTGACTACTCCGCACGTTCTGTCATCGTCGTGGGACCTGAACTCAAGATGCATGAGTGCGGTCTGCCTAAATTCATGGCAGCCGAGCTCTACAAGCCGTTCATCATCAGGAAACTGATAGAAAGGGGTATCGTGAAGACCGTCAAATCGGCAAAGAAGATTGTCGACAGGAAGGATCCTGTAATCTGGGACATCCTGGAGAACGTGATGAAAGGGCATCCGGTACTTCTGAACCGAGCACCGACACTTCACCGTCTTGGTATCCAGGCATTCCAGCCTAAGATGATTGAAGGAAAGGCCATCCAGCTGCACCCTCTCGCATGTACCGCATTCAACGCGGACTTCGACGGTGACCAGATGGCGGTGCACCTTCCTCTCGGCAATGCGGCCATAATGGAGGCGCAGTTGCTGATGCTCGGCTCGCACAACATCCTGAATCCGGCCAACGGTACGCCTATCACCGTCCCTTCACAGGACATGGTGCTCGGACTGTACTATATAACCAAGATCAGGCCTGGGGCAAAAGGTGAAGGCATGAAGTTCTACGGGCCGGAGGAGGTCATCATCGCCCTCAACGAAAAGGCAATAGACATACATGCCAAGATCCAGGTACGTCTCCCGAAGGACAAGATGAATCCGGAGGAAGGGACACAGATGGTCGAGACCACACCTGGACGTATCATCGTGAATCAGTTCGTGCCGCAAGAAGTGCCGTATGTGAACGAGATTCTCGGAAAGAAATCACTCAGGAAAATCATCTCCGTGGTCATCAAGAACACAGGTGTGGCACGCACCGCACAGTTCCTCGACGACATCAAGAACCTCGGATATACGATGGCATTCAAGGGCGGGCTTTCATTCAATCTCGGGGACGTTATCATCCCTGCAGAGAAGGAATCCCTCATAGAGAACGGCTACAAGACGGTGGAATCCATCAAGAACAACTTCTCGATGGGATTCATAACCAACAACGAGCGCTACAACAAGGTCATCGACCTGTGGACATCAATCGACAACCAGATTACCGGTATAGTGGAGAAGCAGATCTCCACAGACCAGCAGGGATTCAACCCTGTATATATGATGCTCGACTCCGGGGCCCGAGGCTCTACACAGCAGATCAAGCAGCTCTGCGGTATGCGAGGCCTCATGGCAAAGCCTCAGAAATCCGGAGGCCAGGGTGCGGAGATCATCGAGAACCCTATCATATCCAACCTGAAAGAAGGTATGTCGGTGCTCGAGTACTTCATCTCCACCCACGGTGCGCGTAAAGGTCTTGCCGATACGGCCCTCAAGACTGCCGATGCCGGTTACCTGACCCGCCGTCTTGTGGACGTATCACATGATGTCATCATCAACGAGGAGGACTGCGGTACACTCCGCGGCCTCATAGCAACAGCCATAAAGAGCAAGGATGAAGTCGTTGAATCCCTCGGCGAGAGGATACTCGGACGTACATCCGTACACGACATATTCAACCCGCTTACCGGAGAGCTCATACTCCCTGCTGGAGAGGAGATAACCGAAGACAAGGCGGCCCTCATAGAGTCTCTGCCTATCGAGCAGGTCGAAATACGTTCTGTGCTCACCTGCGAATCCCGCAAGGGAGTCTGCGCGAAGTGCTACGGACGCAACCTCGCATCCGGAAGGATGGTCGAGAAGGGCGAAGTGGTCGGCGTAATCGCTGCGCAGTCAATCGGAGAGCCTGGTACACAGCTTACACTCCGTACGTTCCACGTGGGAGGTACGGCCTCAAGTACCGCAGCCGAGAGTTCAATCGAGTCCAAGTACAACGGAAAACTTGAATTCGAGGAGCTCAGGACCATACAGCGCGTGCTTGATGACGGCACCATACAGGATGTAGTTGTCAGCCGTACTACCGAAGTCCGCATCGTGGACGAGAATACAGGCATCACATTCTCGCAGTACGACGTTCCTTACGGCTCTGTCCTCTACAAGAAGGACGGAGACAAGGTCAGCAAGGGTGACATGATCTGCGAATGGGATGCATACAACGCCATCACCATCATCGAGACAGCAGGTAAGGCACGTTTCGACAGCATGATAGACGGTGTGACATTCCGCGAGGAGGCGGCTGACGAGTATTCACTCAACAGGGACAAAGTGATCATCGAGTCCAGGGACAAGACCAAGAACCCGACGATCAACATCCTCGACGAGGACGGTGTAAGCAAGAAGCAGTACAACCTCCCTGTCGGCGCCCATGTGATGGTCAACGACGGAGATGACGTCAAGGTCGGTGACATAATCATCAAGATACCTCGTGCAATCGGAAAGTCAAGCGACATCACGGGAGGTCTTCCGCGTGTCACCGAGCTTTTCGAGGCCCGCAACCCTTCAAACCCTGCAATCGTTTCAGAAATCAACGGGGAGGTGCTTATGGGCAAGATCAAGCGAGGCAACCGCGAGATCATCATCAAGAACAAGTCCGGCCAGGAGAAACGCTACCTCGTTCCTCTTACCAAGCAGATCCTTGTGCAGGAGAACGATTATGTGAAAGCCGGGATGAGGCTTTCCGACGGGGCTGTCTCCCCTACCGACATCCTCAACATCCTCGGCCCGATCAAGGTCCAGGAATATATTGTCAACGAAATCCAGGAAGTCTACAGGCTCCAGGGTGTGAAGATCAACGACAAGCATTTCGAGATCATAGTACGCCAGATGATGAGGAAAGTGCAGGTCAACGACCCGGGAGACACGGAGTTCCTGCCTGAGGAGCTTATTGACAAGTGGGTATTCATGGATACCAATGATGCAATCTACGGGAAGTTCTATGTGACCGATCCGGGAGATTCACAGAAATACACTGAAGGCCAGATCATTTCAGCCCGCGAAATGAAGAGCGAGAACTCCTCGCTTGAAAGGCAGGGGCTCAAGATGATGACTCTGCGCGAGGCACGGCCGGCAACGGCAAGCCAGGTCCTCCAGGGTATTACAAGGGCAGCACTGAAGACGAACAGCTTCATTTCAGCCGCATCATTCCAGGAGACCACCAAAGTGCTCAGCGAGGCTGCCATCAGAGGCCGCGTAGACACTCTCGAGGGTCTAAAGGAGAATGTCATCTGCGGACACGCCATACCTGCAGGTACAGGCCAGAAGGAATTCCAGGAAATCCTGGTGGCCCCTATGGACGAGTACCAGAAGGCGATGAGTGAACTTTAGCCATAAGGTTATATATAATGAGACGAGGGCTGGCCGGATGGCCAGCCCTCGTCTTTTCCGCGTCATGTGACACCGCAATAGACGGATGCCGGCCGGTCGCCTACATGGAATCCTCCACGGAAAGCAGCAGCAAGACCACTTCAGCATAGTTCTTCTGCCCTGAAGATATGCGGTTGCCCTTCAGGTACATCTCGTACATGCTCTCCTGTATCTTACCTATGAAAGGGCTGTAGCGGGCGCTCCAGAACCGCTGTCTGTCCCCGAGCTGCCCGACAATGCGGCTGTCCACTGTCGAAAGCCATGACGAGCACTCCTCCCGGCCGAGAAGGTTCCTTGCATTCGAAATCACGTACGGGAATATGCCGAAAAAGCCGCTGTAGCGGATAGCGGGATCAGAGGATGCGGTACATACAGTGTAGGCCCAGAAATTGGCCTCCGCCTCGTTGCCTATTCCCAGAAGGTGCGACAGCTCATGAGCGTATGTGAACGGGTATTCGAGCCGGGACAGCTCCCTGTTCAGATGGGACTCGGCGAAAAAAGGGCCCATGTACCCCAATACCCCTACAGAAGAATAAAGAAAGTTGAAGCATGTGTACTTGGGTGTCTGGTAGCCTTTCGGGGTGGTAAGTCCATAGTGTTCAGGCACTTTTCGGAAAAGAGACTTTATTTCACCGCGGACGGAGTCTTCCGGGGCATCATACCCGTCAGGGAGGGACTGCAGGAAAGCAGAATTGAGGCTGTCGGCATAATTATCCAGAAAAGCCCTGAAAGCATCCTCCCTGTATTCAGCCGGGCGCACCCCAGCCCTGCTGTAGAATGAGTCCCGGTAATAGTTAAGGCCCCATCCCCAGTAGAACCATACATAAATCCACAGTATCCATTCTATTTCCCTGAGGACAATGCGTTTCCAGGTGCGGCCGCGCCTTTTTGCCATGACAGGCCAGGCTATCAGGAAAACGGCCATGAACACCACGGCCCATTCGTCAAGCGAGAAAGGAAGTACACAG
The DNA here is from genome assembly GCA_944325965.1 of uncultured Bacteroidales bacterium. GTDB lineage: Bacteria > Bacteroidota > Bacteroidia > Bacteroidales > UBA932 > Cryptobacteroides. The sequence continues at coordinate 7,742 of CALVCB010000040.1, read as the reverse complement.
GACAACGCGGAAAGGACAGCCGAAATCACCGGGTAAAGATGCCGGGCATAGAACTCGCCGGTCCCCGGGGCATAACGAAAGACAAGTGCCCCTGCCAGCAGTATGGCAAGGAGCACTATATCCATGTATTTGAGAATCTTTCTCATTGATGTAAATACGTCATACTGACGTCATGGATTTCTTCCTGAAATCCAGTCTGTCCACCCCCAGTCGCCTGTCCGCGACAGTCCCGGTGGGGCATGCGGCGTCACACCTTCTTCGGAGTCATCTTGTTCAGGAAGCACTCAATGGTGTTTTCCATGAGGCAGCAGATGGTCATAGGGCCCACACCGCCCGGCACAGGAGTGATGACAGATGCTTTAGGCTCTATGGCAGCGAAATCCACATCCCCGCAGAGCTTCCCTGTCTCCGGGTCACGGTTCACGCCTACGTCTATCACCGCCGCACCATCTTTCACCATGTCGGCAGTCACGAATCTCGGGCGTCCTATGGCCACGACCAGGATATCGGCCTCGCGGGTGACAGACGGCAGGTCTGCCGTCCGGCTGTGGGCTATGGTCACTGTAGCGTTCTCGTCAAGAAGGAGCTTTGCTACAGGAAGGCCGACGATATTGCTGCGGCCTATCACCACGGCCCTTTTCCCTTTTATTTCCACCCCGGCGGTCTTGAGCATCTTTATGATGCCCTTAGGGGTGCATGGCAGGGTGCAAGGCTGCTTCTGCCACAGGGCGGCGACATTCAGGGGATGGAAACCGTCCACATCCTTGTCCTTGGATATAGTCTCTATCACCTTGGCCTCGCTGATATGCTCCGGCAGCGGGAGCTGCACCAGTATCCCGTCGACAGTATCATCCGCGTTAAGCTCCCGGATAAGCCCGAGCAGTTCGTCCTCAGATATGTCCACAGGCTTGCGTATCGTGGTGTTCTTAATCCCCACTACCTGTGAAGCCTTCGCCTTGCCGGTGACATAAGACACACTTGCCGGGTCATCCCCGACAAGTATGACCACCAGATGCGGCACCCTCCCGTATTTTTCCGGGAAGGAGGACACCTGCCCGGCCATTTCTGCCTTCAGCCTGGCAGACAATTCTTTACCGCTTATTATCATAATGTAATCCTAAAAATCAACAATTTATCTTTAATGACCGGAAGCCTCGCTGGTGATCCGGTGCGGCCCTGACGGCCCGTCAAAGGACTCTCCAGCCTATGTCCCGGCGGAAGAAAAGGTTGTCGCACTTTATCTTTGAGACAGCCTCCAGGGCCTTGTCATGTGCCGCCTTCAAGGTATCGCCTGAACCTATCACCATCAGCACGCGGCCTCCCGCAGTGACGGTTTTCCCGTCCTTTTCAGCAGTACCCATGTGGTAGATCCTCACATCAGGATCCGAAAGTGCTTCTTCAAGGCCTTCAATGACATGTCCTTTTTCATAAGAGCCAGGATAGCCCTCGGATGCCATCACGAATCCCATGGATGCTCTGGCATCCCATTCTACCCGAGGCATCGGTGAACCGTCCGCAATAGCCGTGAAAATGTCATATATGTCTGATTTCAGGAGAGGAAGCACAACCTCTGTCTCAGGGTCGCCGAAACGGCAGTTGAACTCTATCACCTTGATCCCAGACGGAGTCTTCATCAGGCCGCCGTAGAGGACACCCTTGAACGGGCGGCCCTCCTTGACCATAGCGGATGCGACAGGTTTCATGATATTCTCCATGGCGTATTCCCGGTCCTCATCTGTGATGAAAGGAAGCGGGGAATATGCCCCCATGCCGCCTGTATTCGGGCCTTTGTCCCCTTCGTAAGCCCTCTTGTGGTCCTGGGACAGGGCCATCGGGAACACACGCTCCCCGTCCACAAAGCACATGAAAGAGAATTCAGGTCCGGTGAGGAATTCCTCCACCACGACCTTGCCCTTCCCGAACCTGTCGTCCAGGAGCATGTCCTTCAGGGTATGCTCTGCCTCTTCGAAAGTCTCAGGAATCACCACGCCCTTTCCGGCAGCGAGCCCGTCATACTTCAGAACGACAGGGAACGGCCCTCCGCGTACATATTCAATGGCAGGGGCGTATTCATCAAAAGTCCGGTATGCTGCAGTAGGGACATTGTACTTGGCCATGAGCTGCTTTGCGAAATCCTTGCTGGACTCTATCACGGCAGCGGCCTTAGTCGGGCCGAAAATACGCAGCCCCGCAGCATTGAACACATCGGTGATCCCGGCGGCAAGGGCAACCTCAGGCCCCACGACAGTCAGGGCCACCGCCTTTTCTATGGCGAAATCCCTGAGCTGCTCCACCTGCGTATCCTTCAGCGGGACACATTCCGCCTGTGCGGCAATCCCGGCATTGCCTGGGGCGCAATAAATCTTGCCCACCTGCGGCGAGCGTGAAAGCGCATCTACTATGGCGTGGCAGCGCCCGCCTCCGCCGACTACCAGTACAGTGGCTTCTTTCGGATGTTCCATCTTGATTTCCCCTACAATTTTCGTATAGACCGCAACATGACCCTCAGGGCCAGGCTGCAGCTGGTTGATTACTTCCATAACGCTGTCAGTGTTTGAAGTGGCGCATCCCGGTAAACAGCATGGCAATGCCGCATTCGTTTGCCTTGGCGATGGAATCGTTGTCCCTGATACTTCCGCCCGGCTGCACGATAGCCTTCACTCCATACGCGGCAGCCGTAGTGACACAGTCATCGAACGGGAAGAACCCGTCGGAAGCCATCACAAGTCCAGCACTGCGCACATCCTCACCTTTCTCCTTGAATGCGGCCTCGGCCTCTTTCAGAGCAATCTCAGCAGAGCCGATACGGTTCATCTGTCCGGCACCGACACCGAGGGTCATACCATTCTTGACAACTACTATGGCGTTGGATTTCACATGCTTGACGATTCTCCACGCGAAATTGAGATCTGACATCAAAGCCTCATCCGGCTTGGTCTCTGTGACACACATTTCAGGAGTGACAGTCTTTGTCGAAACATCCTGGTCCTGGACGAGGAGGCCTCCGTTCATGCTCACATACTGTTTGCGCACCACATCGTCCCTGGTCATGTCTACCTTGAGAAGACGCAGGTTCTTCTTTGCCCGGAGGACCTCAAGGGCCTCATCGGTGAATGACGGGGCCATGATGATCTCCAGGAACACAGGTTTCATGAGAAGGGCCGCCTCCTTGTTGATCTCCTGGTTGGTGGCGACAATCCCGCCGAATATGCTGACCTTGTCCGCCTCGAAAGTCTTCTGCCATGCCTCAACGACATCCTTCCCTACAGCCGCCCCGCAAGGATTCATATGCTTGAGCCCCACGCAGAACGGCTCGTCAAACTCCCTTACGATATTGAGGGCAGCGTTGGCATCCTGGATATTGTTGTAGGAAAGCTCCTTGCCGTTAAGCTGCTCTGCCGTGGCAAGAGAAAACGGCACCTTCTCCATAGAAGCGTAGAACTTGGCTTCCTGGTGAGGGTTCTCTCCGTACCTGAGAGACTGCTTGAGGTCGTACTCGAGGAAAAGCTTCTCGTTAAGGCCTGCCTGCCTGCGCATATATGCCGCTATCATCATGTCATATTCAGCCGTATGGGTATATGCCTTGGCTGAAAGCTTCAGGCGTGTCTCAGGAGTGGTGTTCCCGGTATTCTTGATTTCATCTATCACTGTCTGGTAATCGGCAGGGTCGCAGACTACAGTGACATCCTTCCAGTTCTTTGCCGCACTGCGGAGCATTGAAGGCCCTCCGATATCGATATTCTCGATGGCGTCGGCCATGGTCACATCCGGTTTGGAGATGGTCTGCTTGAACGGATAGAGGTTCACGCATACCATGTCGATATATTCTATGCCATTCTCTTTCAGCTCCTTGCGGTGGCTTTCGAGGTCACGTCTCCCCAGCAGCGCCCCATGGACTTTCGGGTGGAGGGTCTTGACCCGTCCGTCGCAGATTTCCGGAAATCCGGTTATTTCACTGATGTTGATTACTTTAAGTCCAGCTTCCTGGAGGAGTTTCATTGTTCCCCCCGTCGCGATTATCTCCCATCCGAGAGATTCAAGGGCGGCGGCGAATTTGGCGACCCCCTGCTTGTCGCTTACAGAAAATAATGCTCGCATATATTATCCTTTATTTAAATATCCAATGTCAATATAATGTTTCCGCCGTCCCGGCGCCGGCTTCAAGCCATTTCCCGGGACTGGGGGGGGAGTCATTTTATGACTACCCCGGGAGTATCCGTGATCCGGCCGATGACAGATGCCTTCTCCCCGTGTGACTGTAGGATGGAGATGGCCTTATCCGCCTCGGAGGCGTCAAGGGCGAGGACCATGCCTATGCCCATGTTGAAGATGTTGAACATCTCCCTGTGGGCCACCTTGCCGTATTTCTCGAGGAACCGGAATATCGGAAGGATCTCCCACGTGCCTTCTTCTATCTCTATACCCTGCCCCTCGCGGAGGATGCGCGGGATGTTCTCGTCGAACCCGCCTCCGGTGATATGGGCCACGCCGTGCACATCGCAGTTGCGGATCACATCGAGCACCTGCTTCACATATATCCTTGTCGGGGTGAGCGCGACCTCTCCGAGGACCTTTCCGTCAAGTTCAGGGTAGGATGCCTTGAGGTCCAGACTATTGTCTGAGAAGATCTTGCGGACGAGGCTGAACCCGTTGGAATGTATTCCGGAAGAAGCTATGCCCACCAGCACGTCGCCGGCCTTTACCTTGCTGCCGTCAATGAGCTTCGACTTCTCGACAACGCCTGTGGTGAATCCGGCTATGTCATACTCCCCGTCAGAATACATGCCCGGCATCTCCGCTGTCTCACCGCCGACAAGTGCGCATCCTGCCTGGCGGCATCCTTCTGCCACTCCGGCCACAATGGCCTCGATCTTGGCCGGTTCGTTGTGTCCGACTGCCACATAATCGAGGAAGAAAAGAGGCTCCGCCCCCTGTGCGAGTACATCATTGACACACATGGCCACTGCATCGATCCCTATCGTATCATGCCTGTCCATGGCGAAAGCTATCTTCAGCTTGGTCCCGACCCCGTCCGTACCGCTGACAAGGACCGGCTCCCTGACATTGAGAGCGGACAGGTCAAACATACCTCCGAATGCTCCGATATTTCCCATCACGCCGAGACGTGAAGTAGATGCGACATGGCTCTTGATCCTGCGGACCACCTCGTAGCCTGCCTCAAGATTCACACCTGCTTTTTCGTAACTGACTGCCATAATTCAAATATGTTAATTTTTAATACAATATATTTCCTGTTTCTGTTATCTCACCCCCGATCATCCCCTGCATACACCCGGACGGTCCTCCGGAAGCACATCCCTTTCTCCCGGGGCAATGTCCGGACTGCAGCTCAGGGCCGCGCCGAGGGCTGTCCTGTATTCACGGTGCTCCGGTATGTGGAACCTGAGCCTGTACAGCTCGGCTATCCGGCCGAACTGGGAGGCGCACTGCGGGAGCAGGGACATATTCCCTATCAGGACGAAATCCTCCACACCGGTATTCCGCGCAATGAAATTCGCCGAGCTGCCGATAGTCTGGTATATCATGTTCACCAGCCCCGCGGCTATGTCCTCCGGGGAGGCAGTCCGGTCCGCCCTGCCGAAATTGGCCGCCGTCACCTCCAGGGGCAGCCCCGGGAGCTCGTCCCGGCATATATCACCTATATGCAGGTCCACATTCCTGGCACTCCCCTTCATCGCAAGCGCAATGACCTTCCTGATATCCCCGGTCTTCAGCAACAGGTCAGAAAGCCCCTGGAGAGTGCCTCCGCCGACAGCCAGTCCACCGAGATGGGTGACACTGTCACCGTCGACCATGACGAATGATGTACCAGTGCCCATGCTCACTACGACCATACGGTCCAGCCCGCTGCGGTATCCGGCACCCCTGGCATTGGCCATGAATTCGTCCACCTTTTCAGTAGGCAGTCCGTACAGCGGGCCGGATATATAGGCGCTTCCTACACCGGTAAGCATCACACGTGAGACGTCGGACAGACTTATACCATTGTCATAGAGATACTTGCCGAACGCACCGAACAGAGAGGTGACCGGGTCCGCCGCAGTGATGCACTGCGGGGAGCGGATTTTCCCGTCCTCTATACCTATTATTTTGGTGGTGCTTCCGCCTACGTCTATGCCGAGTGTTATCATACCCTTAAAATTTCCCGTCCTTGTTGGCCTGTTCTATGGGCTGGTAAAGCCTCGTAGGGTATTTCCCGTTAAAGCAGGCGAGACACAGCTGGCTGCGGCGGCCGGCCTCGAAAAGGGCAGCCTCCGACAGGAAGGCGACAGAGTCCACACCTATGATCCGACGGACCTCGTCCAATGTCTTGTGTGCGCACATCAGCTCCTCATAAGTAGACATGTCCACACCATAGAAGCACGGGCTCTTGATCTGCGGGCTGGCAATCCGCAGATGTACCTCCTTTGCCCCGGCCTCCTTCAGTATCTGCACTATCCTTTTCGAAGTAGTCCCGCGGACCACGGAATCGTCTATCAGGACGACCCGTTTCCCCTTCACTATCGATACAACGGCAGACAGCTTCATCCGGACACCCTTCTCCCTCAGCTCCTGGGAAGGCTGGATGAATGTCCTGCCTATGTACCTGTTCTTCACAAGGCCCATTTCATACGGGATTCCCGAAGCCTCGCTGTAACCCATTGCAGCACTGAGGCTCGAGTCAGGGACACCCACCACAATGTCTGCGTCGGCAGGAGCCTCCCGATAAAGCAGCCGGCCTGTCTCCTTCCTGAAGCCGTGTACATTGCATCCTTCTATATCACTGTCCGGACGTGCGAAATAGATATACTCCATCGCACAGATATGGTGCGAAGTGTCATCCGTGTATTTCCTGCTGCGCAGGCCGTGATGGTCTATGGTCACGATCTCCCCCGGCTCTATATCCCTGATATATTCCGCCCCAATGACATGGAACGCGCAGGTCTCGCTGCTGACTGCATATCCGTCCCCGAGCTTTCCGAGCACGAGGGGGCGCAGCCCGTATTTGTCGCGGCAGGCATATATCCTGTTGGCTGTCATGATAAGAAAGGCAAAGGCCCCTTCCACTTCATTGAGGGCATTCTCTATTGAGAAGATCCTGGGCTTATGCGCCTCTGCACTGTCCTTTTTTATAAGGTGCGCCAGCACCTCGCTGTCCGATGATGACTGGAACAGGCTGCCCCTGTCTTCCAATGACTTGCGCAGGATGGAGTAATTCACCAGGTTGCCGTTATGGGCCAATGCAAAATCTCCCGTATGGTGCCTGAAAAGGAAAGGCTGCACATTCTCTATCCCGCCCCCTCCGGTTGTAGAGTAGCGCACATGGCCTATAGCCATGCTGCCGGAAAGGGAAGACAGCTTCGGTCCATCGAAAACTTCCGTCACAAGGCCCTCGCCCTTGATCCTTTTCATGCTGCCGTCAGAAGCTGCGGCAACTATGCCGCAACCCTCCTGCCCCCTGTGCTGCAGGGCATGGAGGGCATAATATGTCAGGTTCGCGGCATCCGGTACACCCCAGATGCCGAATACTCCGCATTCTTCATTCAGACCCCTGCCGTACATGCTTATTTTCCTCTGAAATAATTGACCGCATTAGTGAACAAAGGCTGTTCAAGTTCTTCCTCTATATTCTTGAACAGGTTCTTCTCATACCGTTCCGTATGTCCCATCTTGCCGAGTATCTGGCCGTTGCGGCTGATGATACCTTCGATGGCGTAGTAGGAACCGTTAGGGTTGTAAGG